>SLQZ01000081.1 GCA_007131205.1 Candidatus Woesearchaeota archaeon
ATAAAAAAACAAATAAATATACTTGAAAAACTTGAAAAAGAGGAAAATTCTGAAAAAGAGATTGTTTCATGGCTTCTGAAAAAAATAGGTGAGTTAGAGACCCACAAAGAATTCGACGTACCTTACGAAGAATACAAAAAAATAATAAAAGAAAAAAACGTTGAAAGCCATATAGAACGCATCTTCTTTGAAGATATAAACAAAGCAAAACAAATAATCAGGAATGTAAAAGAAATACTTTTAACCCAGCAAAAATCATTCTCTGAAGAATACTTTGAGCCAGAGAAACAAAAATATGCCGAGTTAGAACAATTGCTCAAAAAAATAATAAAAGAAAAAGAAGTCATAAACCAGTACTTCAAGGACATGAGCAATCTAAAATATAACAAAAAATATGTAAAAGGCGCGAGGATTTCTTCAAGGATAATAAAAAATATGATGTTCAGGGTTCTGGTTACCGGGGAAGAAAACATACCAGGAAAAGGAACAGCAATACTCGCACCTCATCATGTGGACTCTGCCTTTGATCCAATAATACTAAAATCTGTGATTAATAGAAAAATTTTCTTCTTGGGAAGCGTGGAGCCTTTCACATCTTCAAAAGCAGTAGCCAGCATATATAATAAGATCGGAATACAACCATTTAAGCGCACAGACTCCAATTTTGGAAATGTAAGGCCAGGCCTGAAAAGCGAAGAAGAACTGCACAAATACAACTCGTCAAACAAGGAAACAATAAACAACATGCTTAGATACGCAAAATACGGCGAATTATTAGTTGTCTTTCCAGAAGGAGACACATTGAGATACGGTAGGTATATACGAGACGAAAACCAGCAATTTATACCGTTGCAGCCAGGATTCATAAACTTAGTGCTTATAGCAAAAAGAATAATGGGCCTGGACATACCAATAATACCTATAGGAATAAAATACGGGAAAGGGCTATTAGGAAAAGGAATCTTCACAACAGTAACAATAAACATAGGCAAGCCAATATATTTACAAATGAACGGAGAAAACCGAAAAGAAATGACCGAATACTATTGCAATTACTTTCTTGAAGAAATAAAAAAGTTGTCACAATAAGAACTATTCATCAAACACCAAACGTTCTATGTTATAAGTGCCCATTCTAGGCGCGTTCAGGTACCCTAGCCATGCTTTCCTTGCCAGTACTCCTTCTTCTAATAAGTCATCAAGCCATTCCGAGAATCTTAGGGTTTCTTCTTGCTCTATGCCTGCTCCTATATCCAGTAGCCATCTTTTGTTCCTATATTCATGAGAGCCTAGTGGAGGAGTCATAACGATTGGAATCCCTAGAGCAGAGTAGAATGTTAGCTCGCTTGGCTTCGTCCAGAGAATATCTGTCTGGTTTATTATTTCGTTGAATTTGGCGAAGTAGTCTTTTTTTGAGAGTTCGCATATTACGAACAAGCTTTTTCCTAATGCTCCTGTTAGCCCGAACTGCTTTATTTTTTCTAGGAAGAATTGCTTTAAGTCCATCCTTGTGCCAGCGACTAGGTAAATCCTTATTTTATCATTGATTAGCTTGTTCTTGAACCTTTTTATTATCTTAACCCCTAGCTTTTTCTGCGCTCCTGCCCCTCCCAATGTGAACATTATGGTTATCGGCTCTGGCTTTTTTCCTGCATTGAAATGCTTTCCTAGCTCTCTTTTCAAGGAGTCTTCGTGGTGGCCTACGAATTTCTTTTTAGGGTCTAAATTGAGTATTCTTCTTGCTAATGCACCCCGTGTTATGGGTGAATGCTTTCCACCTATATTTTCTTTTGGCAATGGAAAGCCTGTTATTATTATCTTGTTGTGTGGAACCCCGTAAGATATTAGGCGCTTGTAAACTGAGCTGCAGGGAGCGAGATATGTTATGTTTGATTTCTTAGGATTTTTGGGAACCCAGATCCTGTTTATGTCTGTGTCTGTTACAACACAATAAATGCTTTTAAAGCCGTGGAAATCAGCAGCTATTGCAGGAATGTAAAACGTGGTTATTAATGGCAATTCTTTTTCTTTTAAGTGGTTTATAAGGCTCGTGCAGAACCCTTTCCTAATCCTCCTATGAAGGTATATGACTGATGCGGATGGCTTGGATTCATCTCTCATGGGGTAAATCGGCGTTATATCTTGGAAATAGTGGTATACCTTGAATATTAGAGGGCCGATAAAAGGTATATCGTTTATATTGGATATGAATTCGTAGTAAGACCTTGCTTTTGCCCACACCTTTTTTTCCTTTTCAGACAATGATTTGTCGCTGTTAGCATTGACTATCCTGTCATAAGCAATATCTTTTAATGGGTACGCTGCTCTTTGGTGGCCGTACCCCATGTCTGCGCTTACAACCCATGCTTTCCTACGCATTTTTCTTCCTCTTTATCCTTAGCAATTCGTATCTCGGCTTTTTTTTCTTTAGGCATTCCCGGATAAGTTGCTTTAATGCTTTCCCGAGGTCTTCATCAGTCCATTGCTTCAGCGTTTTTATGTTTTTCCTGTAAAACTTGAGTTTTTCTTCGAAGCTTTTTAGGAATTCAGGGGTTAATTCTTCTGTGTAATCCCCATACCCTTTATCTCTTAAGCTGTACGCGTTGAATTCCTGCTCGAACTGGTCCTTCACAGGTATGCTTAGGATTGGCTTTCCAAGGTATAACGCTTCGCTTATCACTGTGAAGCCGCCATTTATTATTACATAACTGCAGTTTTTTAGGTCTTCCAAGAATTTTTTCTCGCTGAATTCCTTAAATTTTATGTTTTTTGCTGCTTTGGTTTTCTTCATCCCGTAAACCTTGTAATTTTTATTTGACTTTGCTAGTGCTTTGAGCATTTTCTTGTTTGTGGGGGATGTCTGGTATACTAACACGAACCCCTTGTCAGACGGAGTTAACTTTCGTATTTTATCCCGGATTATTGGTTTTACTATCTTTGTTTTCTTTGAATTCTTAGGCTTTACATTTGCAAAAGCAGGAAGTATATAGTAGTCTGATTTTGGGTGCAGGAATTTTATGAAGCTCTTCACGTAAGGAAGCTTTAGTTTCAAGTTCGTGGGAAGACGTAATTTGCATTCAGATAAAGTATGCACGTTGTCTATGCTTATGCAAGGTATTTTTAGAAGCAAAGAAAAGTAGTGTGCTGCTGGTTCAAAGTCGCTAATAACCAAGTCTGGCTTGGACTCTTGGAGCATCTTAGATATTTTGTTGAAGTTCTCCCTGGACTTATACGGGAAATTAGCAAGAAAAACCCTGATGGTTGTGCCTATCATTGCTTTGTTGTCCTTGTAGATAAATGCGTTTCCCTCTATTCTTATTACTTTATCGCCGTAAATCTTTTTTAGGAAAGGATAAGCCTTGTCCGCGGCCGTAATGATTAAGTCGTGTTCCTTTTTCAGTTTCTCTATTACTGAATAGCTTCTTATAGCATGCCCCATCCCATCTCCTAATACAGAATACCAAATCCTGGCCATACCTGTGAATATGTGTTGTGGTTATTTAAATTTTCCCAAAGAGTGTTTAATAAAGTTCTGGACGAGGGAATAAAATCTTTTTTGTTCCAGTAAATATATAAAATATTTCTGATTACTATTCAAAATGAGGGTTGTCTTGATTGCTTTAGTCCTGGCCATTATAGGCGCGCAATATGGCTATGCGCAGATATCCGAAGTAGGTATAAATATATACATCGTGGATGACTCTTTGATTAGACAAGAACTCAACTACTTTTTTTCTATGCCCCAGCAAGGGCCTACGAGTTATGCTTTGGAGAAAAGGCCTTTAAGCTACAGCGTAGAAACTGATAATGAAACTCCTCTCACAGATTTAATAAGCGCTGAGGAAGGATACATTATTAGCATAAGCCCGGAAGAAGAGTACACAAAAATAATAATCACGATGGACTTGGAACATAAATCCTTTCGCAGCGGCAACTTATATCATTTCTTCACGGATTTCGTGTTTGAAGAAGAAATACCTGTTGTAAACACAACTATTACACTGCCTGAAAGACATAATGTCTGGGAAGACCAATACACTCCGAGAGACGCAGAGCTGTCAACTGACGGCAGGAAGATAATACTAAATTGGGAAGAAGAAAACAGGCATGAATTGTTTTATGCGGTAACATATGAACGCCCGGAAAGAACAAGACATACATTTATTGTAATACTCGCAGCAATAATCCTTGTAGGAATAGTAGCAGGAGCGTACCATTACAAGAAAAAAACAAGGGAGATCATGCTTAAAGGATTCCGCGAAGACGAACAAAAAGTCATTGATTACTTATCAAAAAATAAATCCGTGGTGCAAAGAAAACTACAAAAAGAATACGGGTTTACAAGGGTTAAGATGACAAGGATCGTGCAGAGATTAGAGGAGAGAGGCCTTGTAACCAAGGAAAAATACGGGAGGACTAACAAATTATACTGGAAAAAATGATTGTTTCACGATTGTTTCAGGAAATGTATATGTACTCGAAACGATATATAGTATTGCCGGGAAGCAGCAAAACAAAAGCTGCAACACCCGGAGGTACAAAAAATGAAAACCGCGAT
>SLQZ01000070.1 GCA_007131205.1 Candidatus Woesearchaeota archaeon
ACTCATGCTGATAACACTAATATTAAACTCATCCCGGTGCTCAGTGCACCACTCAACGCCCTTCATAGCATCTGAAATCCATCCACTCCCCTCACTGTTCAAAGCTTTAACCGCGACAAGCGCTGCTCCTGGCGCAACGCCTTTCACGCTTCCGTTGGAAGCAATGATTCCTGCGACGTGGGTTCCATGGCCGTTATCATCCATAGGGTTATCGTTGTCGTTCACGTAATCAATCCCGCCAAGAACTTTTTTGCAGTTGCCAGCCAAGAATTCTTGCTCGGTGCAATTTCCTAGGGCTTCATGGGTATAATCAATGCCTGTATCAATGACACAAACAGTTTTCCCGGAGCCATCCAGGATTGTTCCGTTAAAAGAAATATTCCTTGCATGGGATGCGCTAATCAATGGAATGCTATCCCCGAGGAAAGTAGTTATTTCTAGGTCTAGGTGAATCCTCTCTATTTCCGGGTTCTTCCTTAATTCTTCTAATGACAGTTCATCTACAACGCCGCTCACCGCGTTCAGGGAATTGAACTTGTGCCTGGTAATGAATCTATCTGTTTTTTCGAGAGCTTTGGCTTGCTGGGATTTTATGTGGCTGGGGATTGATGCAAGGGAAACGTCGCGCTTTGCGCTGAAGCCAGATCCTTTAATCGGAGCTTTTAATTCTAATATTACGCGGGCTTCTCCTTTTTCAGCTATTACAGCCAGGATTTCTTCATCGAACGGAACGTCTGGGGAAACCACGACGAGCCCGGTTATGGTATAGCCTATGTCTGGGTTGAAGAGGAATGCGTAAAGGAATATTCCTGTGAAGAGCATTACAGTTAAGGATACAGTTATCATTGTAGAAGCGTGAATTTTCTCCATAATAGGAGTTCAGCAGGGCAAGTATATAATTTTTTCTGGTTTAAAAATGGCTAGGTTAGGATTGCTATCCAGACCAGAATTCCGAGGAATAAAGCTATTACTTCTCCTATGGTTATTGGCCAGTATTCTTTTTTTGCAGTGCCTTTGTTTAGCTCTCTTTGCATTACAAATGGGATTATGAATGCCATGAAGAACAGGTACGGGACTAGGGCTGTGAGGAATCCTATCATTAGTATTAGACCTACTACTACGGGGGGCCGGAGCTCAACGCTTTTTTTCTTGTTTTCAAGGAATTCGTTTATTAGGTCTTGCTGGTCGTAGAGGAAGACCATGTTTACTATTGGGAATGCGAGGAATATTGTGCTTATAAATGAGTTTTTCGGGGTGCCTCTTTGTTCCATTAAGTAGTTCCTCGTCTTGTAGTACCATGGAAAGATGTACAGGCCTGCGGATAGCAAGAAGAACAGTGTGACTTTCCACAGGGGGACGTACCCGTCTTGTTTTGACATGGAGATATATTCTTGGTGTAATGTTTAAATATTTTTTGCACTTGGCTGAAAGCCATATTCTCCATTTATTTTCTATATGGCTAATTTTTATTATTTATATATTTTAAAGCACAATTCACACCATTATAGTTAAATTTAAATAATAGTTATTATTATTCACATTATGGTTGGTTTAGAATTATTAAGGAAACTGGAAGGCCTGCACACAATAGAAACAGCAGCAAAAACCCTCAACGTAAAAATAGGAACAATGAGGAATATTTTAACGAAGCTGAAAAGAGAGGGATACGCAACCGGGAGAGGAAAAAACCCAAGGCTATACAAGATTACAACGATAAAGCAAAGAAAAAGAGGCAAAGGAATGTACACCTTAATCAACAAATATTCGAAGATGAAACTAGCCGAGCCATACATACACGAAGTACACGGAGAATACGAAGCGGAAGACGCAATCATAGACGCAATACAAACAAGAAGCTTCCGAGTCATACTGGCAAGCCTAAGATTATTCAACCACGTAAAAAACTGGAAGAAACTATACAGAGAAGCAAAAAGAAAACAGATTTGGAATAAAGTCGGGGCTTTATACGACTTAGCAAGAATGCACATAAAAACCAGAAAGATGCCGAAAAAATACGGGAAACCAATAAAAAGAGAAAAGAAATACATGATTAGGGATTATAAAACAAAAGAAGAAAAATACTCATGGATAAAAGACAAGTGGAATGTAGAAATACCTTTCAGGAAAGGAGACATGGAGAAAGCGCTATATGATAACACATAACGACCAACTGGACTTATTCAGGCTTATCAGCATGAACATAAACGAAGATGTAGAATGCTATGCTTTTGGCGGAACAGCAATGATGTTCTACGGCTACAAGGACGAAACAAAGGACATCGACTTATTATTTGAAAACGAAAAAGGAAGGAAAGCATTCATAGAAGCAATAGAAAAACTTGGCTTCAAAGAGTCAAGCCCATTCAACTTATACAACATAAAAAAGCTCACCTTGAAGAAAGGAAAGCCCGTGATGTACAAGAAAGAAGATGCTAGATTCGACTTGTTCTCAGGAACAGTCTTTAAGACAAGGCTAAGCCCTGCAATGAAAGAAGATGTTTACGCGACACAAGAATTCAAAAACAAGAAAATTCTAAAATTAAACGTTTTAAGAAAAGAGCAAATAGTGTTTATGAAGTCTGTAACTGACAGGAAAAATGATTTTGAAGACGCACTAAAAATAATAGAAAGAGACAAGGACTTCAACTGGGGATACTTCGTGAAAGAAGCCAAGTGGCAATACGAGAACGGGAATGACTGGGCTTTGCTAGACGCGGAGAAAATGATGCAAGAACTAAAGGAATACGTGTTCATACCAGAAAAATATTTTAAGGAAATCTACAAAGCAAGGAAAGAATGAACAAGGAAGAGCTTGAAGCACTAAAAAAAAGAATAGAACAAGAAAACATTCCCCTAAAAGAAACTGCTACGAACCTTGTATTCGGAAAAGGAAACCCTGAAGCAAAAATCTTGTTCATCGGAGAAGCCCCTGGGAGGAATGAAGACTTAGAAGGACAACCTTTCGTGGGCGCAGCAGGAAAACAACTAGACAAGCTGCTAAACTCTATAGGGCTATCAATAGAAGACGTATACATAGCAAACATCCTGAAATACAGGCCGCCACAAAACAGGAACCCAAACCCTGAAGAAATAAAAGCGCACACACCATTCCTCGTAGAACAAATAAAAATAATACAACCAAAAATCATATGCACGCTTGGAAATTACGCAACGAAATTCGTCCTCGCAAACTTTGACGCTGAAGGCATGAAAAAAATCGGAGGGATAACATTCCTGCACGGCAAGCCAGTAGAAAAAGAAATAAACGGGCTAAAATTCAAAGTAATGCCATTATACCACCCCGCAGCAATACTGTACAAGCCACAACTAAGAATTGCTTTAGAAGAAGACTTTCAAAAAATAAAAGAACTACTCTGAACTTTTTTCTTCAAGGCGCCTCTTCGCATGCTTGACCGAGATCCTGAACAACAACTCCTTCTCAGCCTCCAACCTCTTAATTTCCTCATCTTTCTTGCGAAGCTGCTCATGAAGAGCTTCAATTACCTTATCCTTAGAAACCTTTTTCGCCCTCTTAACAACCTTTTTCTTCATAACAAAACCTTGCTTATAAACTCTTGCGCGTTCTTAAATCTCTCCTCAAACAAATGAGCGGAATTAGCAATAACAGTGATGTTCCCCGGGCTCTTCCCAAGGTTCTCAGCAACATACTTCTGAAGGCTAAACAACTGAAAAATATTTGAAGGCCACCCAAAAAACAAGTCATTACTCCTAATCGCAGCCGTCAATAAAAGCTTGCCCTGCCTAACCCTGAACTGCACATAAATTATGCCAGGAGTATTCCTATTAGAAATGCTAGAATCAGAAACAGGGTCATAAATAACAAGGGTCGCCCTCCTAGAATAAGAATCCTTCTTAAGCAACGGAATAATAAAACTATTAAGCTGGTCAAACTCATCCGCAAAATTAAATATGCGCCCACCATAAGTATAATCATAAACCGGAGCCTGCACCTCCTTAAAAATAATGTTAACAAGCTCTTCCTTAGAAGGATAAACCCATTTCTTAGACTCATTAATCATCGTTATAGGCTTATCAACACTGGCATCAGAAGGATTCTCAAGAACAACTTGGAGGTTCAACAACTCCTTGCAAATCCTTCCCTCATTGTCCTTGTACTCAAAACCCTCCCTTAATACCAAGTCCATGGCCTTGCACCAAAGCCTTGCTGCATCCGAATCGCGTATCTCCATCAAAAGCACCTTTTACTCATCTATAAAGCTGTCCAACGTCAACTCTCCTATCCTTGGCTTAAAATCATATGAAAACAACGGAATGCTAAACCCGTTAAGCAAAAAATTAAACTCAGATATCACTTCCTCATGCAAAAAGTTTGGGGCCCTAAAAAACCTAACCCGATCATTATGCCTGAAAATGCCTATCAAGTCCTCACGCCTCCTCAAGTACTCAAGCAAGCCAGGCTCCTGAAAATCATGGATTCCCTTAATAGTTACTTTCTTGTACTTCCTAGGGCTTAGGAATTCTGGGTCGAAGCGCCGGAAAGCGCTTGAAAGCAAAACCTTAAAACGTATCGGAATCCCGCAACTCTTAAAAATAGTCTCTTCGGACTTGCAAAACTCTTCAAGGTCTTCCGCGCAACTCTTAATCAAGGCTTCAAAATTCTTGTAGTCCTCCTTGTTTATCTCAGGAAACTGGGATAAGTCATAGTTCCAAAGCCTAATGTAATTAAATGAATAAGCAAAAAACCTGTTCTGGCTTCCCTTGTTCAACTCGTTAATAGTCTTAAAAAAGACATCTGACTTCTTCCTCTGCGCAGTAGACGCCATTAACAATGCCTTAGCAGCTTTTGCAAGGAATTCACGGAATTCCGTAAAGCTTTTCTTCTCCTTAAAAAACCTATGAACGTCTACGTATAAGCTGGTCTCAGAGCAGCACAGCCCAATAGTCTTGCCGCGGGTCTCTTGCTCGTACGCAGCCCACTCTTCTTCGTTAAAAGTATAAGCGCCAGCCCTTCCAATCATGAAGGGGGCTTGCTTCAAATCCTTGTTTTGGATGTTAATGCGAATCTTGTTCTCAGCAAAATGCTTAATTAACTGCTTTACAAAACGAGTGTGGCCTGAGATAGTCCTTGAGTTTGCCTGGAATATAATGAATACCTTTCTAGGGTTAATGCTTGCAAAAGACTCCACAAAATCTGTGAGCTTTACAGAGTCCTTGATTTTCGACATGTCTATTATCAGGTTTATGTACTTGTTGTAATCCCTTGTGTCAATATCGCATTTTTTTATGAACGCTCTTAAGTCCTGGAGGTCTTCTGATGCTACCATTTCTTCAAACCTTGCTATTCCAAGAACGTCGTTATAAGAAGGGTACACCTCGGTTATTAATTGGTAGAGCGCGTTAATGTCGTTGCGTATCGTTGATTCAATTACCAACGAGTTAATCCTGTTAATCCAGTTCTGCGGGTCATAACGCTTTATCATCCTTGATTCTTCGTATGATTCCAAGCCGTAAAGAGAGACATTATTCGTTTCCTGTATGTTTATAGTGCTCAGAATACTTCGAAGTGCCCGGTCACGCTTGCTTACAACCTCCTTGTCGGTGTTCAGGACAAAAAACTTTTCTCCCCTGCCTTCAGTCCGAGTTACTCTTAACAGCCCTTCTTGCTCAAGCCGGGATAAATAGTAGAGCAGCTTCCTATGCAGCCTTGCTTTTTTTCTTTTTCCTAACAAGGTAATGCCCTTATCGTTCTGCTCGTTAAAAATATATTTCCTGGCCTCTTCGTATTCCTCTGAGAACACAAGCCTCACTAAATCATTCGTTGAGAATTCCCTTGCCGGGTCGCTGCCAAACTTCTGCAATATCCTTTGTTCGGTAGGATGCATATTTAGGGGTCTCCAGCGGAATATATAAATTTACTGAAACAACGCTGAACGAGCCCGAAAAAAAGGCTTTTGATTCAGGAATACGCCAAAAAACAGCCAAGAGTATATTTATATGTATACTGATAAATGATTTTTGCGGAAAAACAGCTTTTGTTTCAGGAAAATCCTGAAACAATCTTGCCAAAACGGTAAAAAACGTTTATATTACGAAGAAACCAGTAAAACATGCAAAGAAAAAGGGGTTGGGAGGTGGAAACGTGCAAGAAAAAGAAATAATGCTATTAAGCAGGTTCCGGGAAAACAGCAGGACAAGCCTAACCAAGCTAAGCAGACTAACCAAGATACCAGTAAGCACATTATTTGACAAGATAAAAGAATACGAAAAAACAAGGCTAATAAAAAAACACACAGCGCTCTTAGACTTCAAAAGGCTTGGCTACAGCATAAGGACACAGATACTGATCACAGCAAAAAAAGACAGGAAAAAAGAAACCCACAAATTCCTGTTAAGAAGCCCAAAAATAAACACTGTGTTCAGAATCAACAACGGCTACGATTACCTAATCGAAGCAATATTCAAAGACCTCGAAGAGCTAGACGAATTCAACCGAAAACTAGAAGAGCATGAGCCACAAGAAAAAAAAGAGTTCTTCGTAATGGAAGACATAAAAAGAGAAGAATTCCTCTCACACAAAGAAAACCTGGGAGTGCAAAGATAAAAGCAACGATAATTTTATATAAATAAATGCCATTACCAGAAGCATGGCTACAGAAACAAAAAATATAATGGAAAAGCTAGAAGAAATAAAATCAGACTTGAACTATATAAAAAGCCGAATGGAAGACATAGACTTAGTCGTAACAGATGACGATCTTGAATCAATCTCAGAAGCAGAAAAAGACTTGGCGAGAGGAAAAACAAGGAGGCTTTGAAAATTGTACTACATAGAAGTCTCAGCAAAAGCCGATAAATTCTTAGAAAAACTGGACAAGCACACAAAACAGATATTAGAGAAGAAGCTGAAAAAACTAGAAGACAACCCTTATCCGCAAGACACAAAATTTTTGGGCAGGGATGAGAAAAACGAAAAAATGTACAGGTATAGACTAGGAGATTACAGAGCGCTGTACAATGTAAAAGAAGAAAGAAAAATAGTTCTTATAGCGAAAATAGATAAAAGGCCAAGAGTCTACAATAAGTAAAAGCATATTTTTATAAACCAAGGAACGCCACTGCGAACAATGATCTGCGTAATAGCACTAATAGTCTTCGGAATCCTAGGAATATTCAGCGCGAACTACAGAATAATAGCCAAAGAAGCAGCTGAATGCGTGTTCAGGCGAGTAACCCTGCGGAAATGCGAGACCGGGCTGGATAAAAGATTGAAAAACCAGATTACAGGAAAGCTAGCCAGGAAAAACCCTAAGCTAGGCAGGTTCTTATTCAAGTATTTTGAGGTGTTCAGCTGGATAATGATAATACTACTAGCATGGTCCGTGTACGAACTAGGAGTGGGAACGTATAATTTAGCTGTGTACGGGAGCTGCGTAGCACCCGGGGAAACAGGGATATGCCCGTTCGTCATACACGGAGCGTACTCAGAGCTCGTAACAGAATACCCAGAAGAACCAATAATACCAGTGCCTGGAGATGACCCAGGCATAGGCCCGCCTGACGCAGATGTCACGGTTATAATATTCGGGTGCTATACATGCCCGTACACAACGCTTGCTAACCCTTTAATAGAGGAAACACTTGAAGAATACCAGGACAGGGTAAGATTCGTGTTCAAAGACTTTCCGATACTGGAACACAGGAATTCTTTTGAATCAGCAAGAGCCGCGCAATGCGCGTACGAACAAGATGCTTTTCTTGAAGTAAGGCATGAGTTATTTGAAAGGCAACACGAACTAATACTTGATGAAGACTATTACGAGCTCGCAATGGAACTAGGCCTTGACACAAACAAGTTCATATCTTGCTATGAATCGGAAAGAACACTGGAAGAAGTCCTGCGCAGGCTAGACGAAGGCATAAACGCACATGTCCGTGGAACACCAACATATTATGTGAACGGGGAAAAAGTCACAGGCTCCAGCCAAAGAGACATAAATACGTTGAAAAGATTAATTGAAATAGGGTTAAGATAAAAAAAAAGTTTTAGTATTCCTCCAAGTAATCTGCGAGCCACTCGTCTTCGAGCGGGAATTGCTTCTTGGGCTTGTTCTTGTCCCGCTTCATGAGGAATGATATCTCGCTCCGCGTAAAGCCGCGGGACTCATAATCCTCGTACTTATCCATCAGCCTTGGGTACTCCTTAATTCCAACCATTCCAACCCCTCCAAATAATTTTTTTCAGAAAAAAATAAGCTCTTCTTCAGGCGCATCGTTTACTTTGACGCCGCATGGCACTAAGTAGTTTGATTTGCCGTATGACTTGAAGAAATACAGGTATGTTCCTGATTGCAGGATCACGTAAGTTTTGGTCTTCCCCATATCCTCCCCTGACACAGCTTTCAGCTCGTGAAGGGAAAGGGGCTTGCCCTGGATGAATATGTTCCGAAGGCCGTCAGGCTTGTCTTCCTGGCTTATTTCGTTGCGCATCATCCTGCCCTCCGCCCGCTACTGGAGCTCGAGTAAATTTTTAGAAAAGTCTTTACAGCCTCATATTCGTCGTACGCTGCGTCGTCGCCAAATAATTCTTGCTCGTATCCCTCATACATGCTCCCACCTCCCCAGGAGGCCCCTCTTACGGGGCCGGTACAGCAAAAAAACAACAGCACTAATGCATCGCTTTTTTGCATAGCATAGGTGCGAAGCGATACTATATATACTTTTCTATGGTCAAAAACATAATTATTTAAACAACCTATACTACCCCTGAATGAAACTGATAAGCAATAACGCAATGCAAAAGCGCAACTGGGGGGTTCGCAAATGGAAAAATACCTGAGCAAAGAAAAAAAAGAGAAAATAATACGAATTCTAAAAGAAAACCCGAGAGGGCTAACAGTCCAGGAAATGTCCAAGCAACTAGACATAAACAGGAACTCAGTAGCAAAATACCTTGATATACTGACTGCGACAGGATACGTAGGAATGAAAACGATAGGACCTGCAAAAGTATACTACGCAGAAAAAAAAGTGCCGATAAACGCAATAATGAACCTCACAAAAGACTTCTTCGTCGTAATCTCAGACGAACTAAGAGTAATAGACGCAAACAAGAGCTTCCTGGACTTCTTCTCAATGGAAAAAGAAAACACGATAAACGAACACATAACAAACACGCAATTCATCAAGTCACTCGACACAGAATACCTCAACGACCTAATCCAAAAAGCCCTGCAAGGAGAAGAAAACGAGATAGAAATAAAAATAAGCAAAAACAACGAAAAAAGAAGGGCAACCGAAGAGGAAGAAGGCCACTACTTCAACATAAAATTCATACCCACAATACTAGAAGATTCGAAGAGCGCAGCCACAATAATGTTCGAAGACATAACCGAAAGCAAGCTAGCATTTGAAGAACTGAAAAAAAGCGAGAGAAGATTCAACTCAATCATTCAAGACCAAACTGAGATGATAGCCAGGTTCAACGCAGACGGAATAGTGACTTTCGCAAACGACGCCTACTGCAAATTCATAGGAAAAAGCCATACCAACATAATCGGCAAGAAAATGCCTCTACCACTAACGGGGGGATCACTAGAAAAATACAAGAGAAAACTAAAAGAAATAACTCCGCACAAGCCAGTCATAACAATAGAATACAAGGCACTTGACAGAGCAGACAAAGTGGTATGGCACCAAACAATAATCAGAGGAATATTCCACGAAGGCGAACTAATCGAATACCAATCAGTAGCAAGAGACATCACGGACAGGAAGAACTACGAGAAAGAGCTAAAAACCAAGACAAAATTTGAAAACTTCATATTATCAGTATCAAAAGAATCCATAAATGTAAGCAGGTACATGGTAGACAGGCACATACATTCAATCCTGAAAAAGCTTGCCGAGTACACAGGCGTAGAAAGAAGCTACATATACATCTACGACTTCGAAAGTAGCATATACGACAGGAAATACGACTATATGAAGCCAGGATACAAAGATACTATGCTCCCAAAAGAATTCCCGAAAAACCAACTGCAATTCATACAATACAAAATCGACAATAAACAACCAGTAATAATTGAAACACTAGAAGACATACCAAGAAAGTACAAGAAAGAAAGGGAGCTCTACGAACTAATCAAAATAAAATCATTATTTATAATGCCGCTAATATACGGAACCAATGTAATAGGCGTCCTAGGAATATACTCAACTGAAGAGCACAAGGACTGGCTGTCGGGGGAGATTGATGTAATGCTAAACATACTATCTCAGTTTATAACAAACATCTACATATCCAAGTACTGGGACAGCAGCAAAGAACATCTTGCCTTACAAAAATGAATCATAAGTGGCAAGTCCAACCGCCATCAACAACCATGGCGTGGCCATTCGTGTAGCTTCCTGCCTTAGAAGCCAAGTAAATAGCAGCACCCACCAATTCTTCAGGGACAGCATGCCTACCCATCGGGACCTTAGCCTTAACCATCTCTTTAAAGCTCTCCTGCTCCAACATGTCATTAGTCATGCCAGTCAGGAAAATACCTGGGCAAATAGCATTCACCAAGATGTTATGCTGCGCCCACTCAAAAGCAAGACTACGCGTAAGCTGGACGCTACCGCCCTTACTAGCATTATACGGAATAGCCTGGTTAAACGCCAACAAGCCAGCAATACTAGCAACATTGATAATCCTTCCACCGCCACGCTTCTTCAAAAACGGAAAGACTTCCTGGGCAGCGATGAACTGGCTCTTCAAATTAACCTGAATAACCTTATCCCAATCCTCATCATGCAAGCCCTCAGCAGGAGCACTCCTAAGAATCCCAGCGTTATTCACCAAAATATCCACGCCGCCAAACCGTTCCTCAGCGGCATTAAACATGCCCTTAACCTGCTCGCGGCTAGAAACATCCACGTTCATACCAACAGCCTCGCCACCAGCCTCCTCAACCATCTTAATCGTCTCGGAAACATCAAGAACATCAGAAACCACGAGTTTCGCGCCATGCTTCGCATAACCAACCGCGATAGCCTGCCCCAAGCCCCTGCTGGCACCAGTAACCACTGCAACCTTGCCATTCAAGCTAAATAAATCGTCCATAAAAACTCACCTCTAATAAGAAATACATTTGAGCATCTGATTAAAAAATGTTTTGGTTCTAAAAAAAACATAAAAATTAAAAGCAAAACAACAAAACAAGCCTAGAATGATAGGATTCAATCCAGTTAAGTACAGGAAAGATTTCAAAGTACTAGGAAAATACACGTACCTTGATTCCAGCTGTGTAAGCCTAAAGCCAAAGCAAGTCCTGGAAGCAATGAATTCTTACTACGAAGAATACAGCGCGTGCGGAGGGAGAAGCAGCCACGCACTAGGAAGGAAAGTCACAGCAAAAATAGAAGAAGCAAGGAAAACTATTTCGAAGCACTTCAACGCGAAAACAGAAGAGATAATCTTTACTAGGAATACAACCGAGGGAATAAACCTTGTTGCTAAATCTTTTCCGTTCAAGGAAGGAGACAGAATACTTCTGAGCGACAAGGAACACAACAGCAACTTAGTGCCATGGCAAGTCCTGGAAAAAAAGAAGAAAATTAAGCTGGAATTCTACGAGCATGGGAACATAGAAGATTTCAAAAGAAAGGTGAAAGGAACAACCCTGGTAGCAACGAACCACACAAGCAACCTTGACGGAACGACGCAGGACGTGAAAGAAATGGCAAGGATTGCAAGGGAGGAAGGCGCGAAAATACTTGTGGATGGAGCGCAAAGCGCGAGCCACAAAGAAATAAACCTAAAAAACCTGGGAGTTGATTTTTACACTGCTTCAGGGCATAAAATGCTTGGGCCGAGCGGGACCGGGTTCCTCTACGGAAAAAAAGAGGAGCTTGAAAAACTAGACTTGTTCATAACCGGCGGGGAAACCGTGAAGGATACAACTTACGAAGGACATGAAGTTGAAGAACTGCCACACAGGTATGAAGCTGGCTTACAGGACTATGCAGGGATAATCGGATTCAGTGAAGCAGTAAAATACCTGCAAAGGATTGGAATGAAAAACATAGAAAAACACGAGTTAAAGCTTAACAAAAAGATAACAGAAGCAATCAAAGACATACCAGGCCTGACCATACTAGGCGGAAAGCCCGAGGAAAGAAGCGGAATCATAAGCTTCACAGTGGAAGGAATGGATCCGCACGACATTGCCTTGCAGCTTGACAATCACAACGTCTTAGTAAGAAGCGGGTATCACTGCTGCCACTCATGGTTCAACTCAAAGAAAATAAATGGAAGCGTCAGGGCTTCGCTGTACTTATACAATGACGAGGAAGACGCAGACAAATTCATAGAATCATTAAAGAAAGCAATGGAATTGCTAAGGTAAAAAATACTTTTCTGTTCCAGGCATGCCAACATATTTTCCTTTCTCAGACATCTTTACAAAGTAGTTGAGGCGCTTCCTGAACTCCGCAGGGTTATCTCTTGCTTCATGGATAAAAGAAATTCTTATCCTCTTATACGCATCCGGAAACCTCTTGTAGTTCTTCCATGCCTCCCCTGATTTTCTTATCTCAGCAATTATGTCTTCGGGGAAAACAAATTCCTCCATTAACAAAATTTTTATTTCACCCTTAAGAGAAGGAATTATCTTATTCTGCTTAAGCATTAAGCGAAGGCGTTCCTTGTTAAGCTGGGAGTACTTGCTGCCTTTCCTTCGAGGCGTGAATCGCTGCGAGTACCTTTCTTCATCAAGCTTTTTAGCGGTGCTATCAATCCAACCAAAGCAAAGGGCTTCCTCTACTGCTTCGTTATAAGAAATGCTTTTCTTCCCACCCCCCTTCTTATAGTATACAAGCCATATTTCTTTTTCAGAAGAATAATTCTTTGAAAGCCATGAACGCCATGCACTCCTGTCTTTTAGGCAAAGAGTTTTTTTTATTTTCATAAGCCACCTCTAGTAGATTATTGCTACTAAAACCCTTCTTACCTGGGGAAATCTGACTACTTCAGGATCGTCCTTGTAAGTATTATCGCCTCTTGTTACTGCGTACCAGCCTTGCTCATCAAATCCTGTTTCTATAACCCTGTGAATTATTGTTTCGCCCATAATGTTTTCAAAGCTTATTATGTCTCCAGGCATTATCTCTGAATAATTAGCAGGAATTACCTGAATGGCTTTGCTCTCATGGGAAATAAGAGGCAGCATAGAACCCGTATCTGAAAAGCGTGCGAGAAACGGGTTATTAACAAGTATAACTACGGATTCGTTAGTTAGATTTATTTCGCCTTCTTGTATCCTGCTAACTGGAACAAGTGAAGGATTACTTGCGAGAATGCTTATCTGCTCAAGCAAAGCCTTGTTTCGATCAGCCATCTCCTTATTATGGTAGTATAATTGCTCATTCCTCGCCCTGGTTTCCAGCAAGTCATTCTGAAGGCTGAACAATTGCTTGTTTGCAATCATAAATTCTTCGTAGAAGTATGATGCGTCCCTGTAAAGAGAGCTAGTCTTGCTTTCATAATGGGTATGCTGGAGGAACAATACAACTATTAGTATTCCGTAGACAGCGAACCATATGTAGGGGAAGATCTTGTTTTTCTTTTCCCTGAGAATTTTCTTTTTTTCAAGCAATGAAGAAATTTCTTGTGATGCCTCTTCCAATTCCTTAATGCGCTCTGATAGCACTGAAACATATTCTTTTCTGGTGGAAGCCTTTCTTAGCCTTGAGGCCAGCACGAAATCCTCTACTTCAGAGATTAGCCAGTCTGTCAAGAGAGATTTTTTCTTGGAAACAAATTTTTTAAAATCTGAGTTGCTCATGCCTTTGAGCGCACCTAACAAATCATAGTAATTATACACGGAAGTATTATCGTCGAGCCATAAGCCCCTGCCATATTTTACATCTCTTAGAAACCTGTGCCTGACCATTTTTTCCTTTTACAGGGAAAGTTTTATATAAAAAAGTTGCCATTACTTGAATGGGTTTAGGTATAAGTTGAAGAAAAAAAGCGGAAAAAAATATTTTGTAACAGGCTTACTGGCATTATCTGTATTATTGGTGGCTTTATTGTTAGTCCCGATTTCTAATGACACGGACAAGGTTTGCTTTGACAGGAATTGCTTTAAGGTAGAGGTTGTGGATACGCCTGAAACGAGGGCGCAGGGATTGATGTTCAGAGAGTACCTCCCTGCTGATGAGGGGATGCTTTTTATTTTTGAGGAAGAGTTCATCTATCCTTTTTGGATGAAGAACACATTGATTCCTCTGGACATGATATGGATTAACTCTGATTTTGAGGTTGTGCACATATATGAGAATGCTGAGCCGTGCGAAGAAGATCCTTGTCCTAGTATTGACCCAGGGGTTCCTGCGCTTTACGTATTGGAGGTTAACGCGGGTAAAGCGAGAGAAATAGGGTTGTCCGTAGGGGACAGGGCTGAGTTTATTGTCTCATGAATAACATGTTTTGTGAGCTCATTATTTTTGGTATGTATTGTCTTGTTTCGCTTGGGATTCTTTCTTTGAAGTAATTTGAGCCTGTGCTTAAGCTGTATTCCTTGTTGTTGTTTACTGCTGATGCGAGTAAGCGGTTCGTCCTGTTCAGCCCTCCGTTGTAAGCGGTTAGTATTGCTTCTGGTGGAGTCCACGTGTTTACGATTGAGTAATGTTTTTTTACTGCTTTCTGGAGTTCTACGTTGCTTTGGTATATTGATAGTGAGTTGTTTAAGTGGATTAGTGCCATTACGCTTATGTTCGTGCCTGGGTTTCTTAGGCTTAGCAGGTGATTTCCATTTGAGGGTATCTGGCTTTCGTATTCTTTCATGACTGTTAATGCGAGGGGTAGCCTGTGCTTGAAAGCCTGGGTTTCGGAGAGGCTGTATCTTTCCATGTAATTGCTTATTCCTTCAAGGTTACCTGTGAATTCTTGTGGTTGCATGAATAGGTAGTCCACCCAGTTTTTTTCGAGCAAGGATTCGATTTCTTCTTCGCTCATCACGTTTTTTATTGTTCTTATGTCTGTGCTTACTTGCCTTCTTAGGTCGCTGTATGTTCCTATCATTATTTGTCCTAGGCCTTGGGCGCCCATTCTTGATGGCCTTGGGATGCCTGTGCTTTCTACGATGATTGTGCTTACAAGAAGCTCTTCAGGCACTCCTGTTTTTTGGCTTGTTTCTCGTATGTGCTCATTGTAAGGATTTATCCTTCGAAGGGTTGCTTTGACTTCTTTTTCTTTGTTAGGCATTATCTCGGTTTGTATTTCTCCTGGTTTCATGTTGTTTATCTGGTAGAAGAAGTCCTGGGGGTTTTTGTTGTAGTGTTCCCTTAGTTCTTGCCTTAGGTGCCATTCGTGGTGGGGTTCCATTTGGTAGTTTTCTATGTTTACCATTTGTTCGAGCGAGAATTCTTTTTTTGCGAGTGCGTTCAGGAATGGGTCTGTTTCAGAGGGGTGCTTGTTTGTTATGGGGCTTGCTGATAGGATTGCTGCGAGAATGCTTGTTCCGATTGTTTTTTGTAGGTATTTCATTGTCGTGCCTTATTATATAGTATGTGCTTTGCAAGTTATAGCCCTGTCTCTGAAGCACTGGTTTTTTCTTCAAGCAAAACTTCTGTAGAAGTATTTCTTGGGGGATTGGTTTTATTTAAAAATTTAACGATTTAAACATATATTGATGTAGAAAAAAGCATATTAGTATATTTATTTCTTCTTTTTGGTTAGTTGCCTCTCAAAAATCGTAAGCCAATCAAACATCAAACGAGTCATCAAAAAATTATCCCTAACATGCAACTTCCCAGCCCTGCCAAGCCGCTCCCTCAACTCATCATCCTCCAACAACCTAAGAACACTACGAGCAAAACCGCGATTATCAGTAGGCCTATGCAAGAAACCATTAACCCCATCCAACACCTGCAACGGAATACCCCCCACACGAGAAGCAACAACAGGCGTCCCCTTAAACAAAGCCTCAGAAACAACCAAGCCAAAACCCTCACGGGAAGACTTCTGAATAACCACGCTTGAAGCACGCTGCAAAGCATTCACCAAAATATCACTCTCAAACAAAACCAACTGAATATCA
>SLQZ01000064.1 GCA_007131205.1 Candidatus Woesearchaeota archaeon
AATGATTGTTTCACGATTGTTTCAGGAAATGTATATGTACTCGAAACGATATATAGTATTGCCGGGAAGCAGCAAAACAAAAGCTGCAACACCCGGAGGTACAAAAAATGAAAACCGCGATAAGCGTAATAGGATTGGCTGTAATGGCCTTGGCACTAATGGTGCCTGGTGTAGCCGCACAAGAAGCAAGCGTGGAAGCAGAAAGCGTGACGATGGGGGAGATAAGAATGGCTAAAATAGGAGATGCCTTCGCAGACCTTGGGTTCAGGCTGAGATCTGCGTTCACATTCAGCCAGGAAGGAAGGCTTGACCTGCTGGCAGAGAGGCACGAGCAACTAAAAACCAGGCAGGAAGCATGGCTTGATTTCAAGGCAAGAGCCGAAGCCGATGCTGAAGCAAGGCAAAATGTTGTAAGCGAGATCAGGAGCAAACACGAAGCAATTATTAGGGATCATTTGAGGCTTACAGCTGAGATGCGGGACATCCGTGTAGATGCTGAGAGCCGTGGAAGAGCCGAGCTTGCCCAAAGAGCTGAAACCCATGTAAATGCTGCGGAGGAGAGCGGATTGTCTCTGGGCCTTGAAATAAGTGGGTTACAAGCGAGTGCAAGAGCCGAAACTGGAATTGAAGCAAGGACGAGCATAAGAAGCGAAGCTGACGCCAAAGCATTCGTTGAGTCAAGGCTAGGTATCAGCGTCGACAATATAAGCACTGAAACAAGGAATGGTGTTGAGTACTATGTTGCCTTGGCTAAGGAAGTGCAAGCTAACGCTGAGAGCGAACTAGTGACAGAGTATGAGGTGTGGGTTGATGCTAGGACTGGTGTGGTGGATAGTGTCGAAACTAAAACCAGTGTAAGATCATTGGTTGACGTTGCAACATCCATATCTGGAAGCGTACAGGGAAACAATGATACCTCTGCAAGTGCCCAAGCTGGCGCCAGCGCAGGAGCTGAAAGCGAAGGAACAAGCGGTTCGGCAAGCGTTAATGCAAATGCAAGCGTAGGTGTGGGTATAAACTAAAACAAATAATTTTTTTATTTTTTTATTTTTAGGATAAACAAAAATGAGAGAGCAAAAAAAGTTTTGGATGATTGGAATAAGCATTTTAATACTTGTAAGCCTTTCAGGCAATGTTAGCGCGAGCCTCGGAAGCCAAGGATTCCCAGTTCCTGATTTTGAAAGAGAAGAATATGGGAATGCAGAATTGCACGTAATGCAAACCCTGGAGTCTGCGCTTGAAAAAAATCCTGAGAGCGCTCTTTATGGATTAAGCGTGGCTCTTGACAGGATAAGGATATCTCTTACTATTGATAGCGAAAGAAGGGCTGAGCTAAAAGAACGCTTTGCGTGGGAGCGCCTCAAGGAAGCGCACCACTTAATGAAACAAAACAAAACTAGCATAGCAGATAATATATTGGAAGATAATGAACGCGAAATCAAGGGTCTTTTAGAAGCGACAAGTATTTCTGAACAATCCCTGAGGGAGCACCTTGGAAAACCAGTTGAAACTCCTAGTCCTTCAAGGATAATAGTTGATGAAAACAGAACCCTGCCGATAGATCCTGACAGAAGAGATGAAATAACCCTTGAAAGAAACGAAACAATAGAAAATAAGACTGAAACAGACCCATTAGACGTTGCCAAGAATGTAACTGAGAGGATAAGAAATAATATTACAGACATCGGGAGCGATGAAAAAACTGAAGACGACACTGATATAATAAGAGATATTACAGATCCGCTGACCGAGGATGACTCCGAAGAAGAAAAAAGCATAATTAACAATGCAAAAGACACCTTGCCAGGCACAGATGAGAATAAAAATATTGGTGGGATAATATGACGCCGCAAACTTTTAAAACAAGGCTTTGTTCTCATCTAATATGATCATCGGGGTTGTTGGCAAGGCGAATGTGGGGAAGAGCACTTTTTTTAAGGCGAGCACTCTTGCAGATGTGGAGATTGCTAATTATCCTTTCGCTACAATTAAGCCTAATACCGGTGTTGGTTTTGTAAAGGTTGATTGTGCGGATAAGTTCTTTGGGAAACAATGCAATCCTCGCATAGGCTATTGTGTGGACGGAAAAAGATTCGTCGCGGTGGAAATGATTGACGTAGCTGGCTTGGTTCCTGGGGCTCATGAGGGCAAGGGTATGGGCTTGGAGTTCTTGAATGATTTAAACCAAGCAGATGCTTTGATTCATGTAGTTGATGTTTCAGGCAGCACTAATGATAAGGGGGAGCCTGTTCCTCCTGGAACTCACAACCCTGCTGACGACGTAAAATTCTTGGAAGAAGAGCTTGACCACTGGTACCTATCCATATTGAAGAAGACCTGGGAGAAATTCTCTAGGGCGGTAAGCCAAACAAATCAAGAAGTGGATAAGGCGTTGCACAAGCAGTTCTCAGGCCTTGGAAGCACAGAAGAAATGATAAAAGAAATACTATCAAACCTTGCATTGAAAGGAAAAAAATTGATGGCTTGGAGTGAAGAAGAATTATTCTCATTTGCAAGAGAACTAAGAAAAAAGACCAAGCCAATGCTCGTTGCTGCTAATAAGATCGATGTTCCTGGTGCGTGGGAGAACTACAAGAAGTTAGAGGAAGAGTTCCCTGACACGTTATTCGTGCCTTGTAGCGCTGAATCCGAGTTAGCATTAAAGGAAGCAGCTAAGCACAAAATGATAAAGTATTTGCCAGGCGAAAAAGAATTTGAAATCATTGGGAACTTGAATGAAAAACAATCTAAAGCTTTGGATTTTATTAAGAATAACATTTTGGATAAGCATGGTGGCACAGGCGTACAAGAAGTCTTAGATAAGGCGTTGTTTGACTTGTTAAATTATATTTATGTTTTCCCTGTGAGCACTGGAAGAGGAGAGGATCAGCAAGGGAATGTTCTGCCGGATTGTTTCTTAGTTCCTAAGGATATAACAGCTCTTGGTTTTGCGTACCGCGTACATACGGATTTCGGAGACAAGTTCATCAAAGCAATAGATGTTAAGACGAAGATGACTGTTGGTAAGGAGCACAGGTTGAAATCAGGAGATGTTATTGAGATAGTTAGTGATAAATAATAATATTTTTATATACCAATCACCATTTCTTCATTCAATGGTTTTTGAAATAGGCACAGGGGTATTGTTCATTTTTCTTCCATTTATATTTTTCTTCTTGATTATTGGAGTAATAATATATTTGATAGCAAAAAAAGCAAAATCAGTATCTGTAGCTTTAGAGAACCCTGAAGAAGTTGAAAAAAAAGTTAAGGAAAGCGCAAGAAAAAGAGCTTCTGAGCTAGGAACTCCTAAAGTAGACATACTGAAGGAGAACGCTTTTTACATCATAAACACCAATAATCCTCTTTCAACATTCAAGAGCAGAGGTTTTTATAAGACTGATTTGTTCACAGAGAAATATCCTGACACTCCTACTATAATATTAGATCAATTAGTAACATTTAGTTCTTTTAAAAATGTGTTGCCGCAAGGCCTTATTATTCTTTGGTCTGCAAACACTTATGTAAAGATGTGGATTAAGGAAAAAAAGATGTTTTTCCATAAAAATGATGAAGAGGTTGGAATGCTAGATTATGAAACAAAGAAATTGTTCGTCAAAGGAGAAGAAGTCGGTCATATTGAACACATAGACTATATAGTTTCATCTCCGTTGGGAGCGGGCACTTTCCAAGATCTTGATGTTAAAGTTTTTTTTGGAGGACGTCTTGCAGCAAGAATAACCCTTTTTCCTGGCAGAATGCAGGCTTCAAGGCATCCTCACTCTATAGGTGACAAAGCAATCTTCGCAGAAATACACGATGAAACATATTCAGCAGAACGAAGAGCAATCATAATAGGGCTTACTGGATTCGTAGCATGGAGCAACATGGTTCGTTCCGGCAACAGAAGAAGATAAACTTACAAGAGCATTTAGTAGCAATAGCAAGCAATGAAGACAGTCATCTCTCCATCTTCACACGAAATTTGCCCTCCTACCGAACTTTCCTGCCCGGACCTTCTAAAGTCCATATTCTTATTATTGCATGCTTCTTCACATGCCTGTACAAATGGAGTAGAGTCATAGCTACAAGTACGTTCGCTTTGAGTGTATTCCCTATACGTGAATTCTCCTGTGTTTAGTATATTCTCGCAGGCTTCTTTCATGCTTTCATCAGTTATCTCTTCACAGATTGTAATATCTTTATTGTACATCGCCGCGCTTTTAAAACAATCATCTGTTTCCCCGCATAATTCGTGGTAGTTTTCCAGTTCTGGTGTGATTGCCCCTCCGATGGTAGTAGAGCAGCCTATCATTATTAAGCTGATGAATGTTATGAGAATTACAAAATTTGTTTTCATTCAATTTAACATTATAATACATATTTAAATAGTTTTTTAACAACAATTATCTTC
>SLQZ01000063.1 GCA_007131205.1 Candidatus Woesearchaeota archaeon
AACAGGATTTGACTATGACCTGATAAAAAAAGACTATTACATAACCATACTTTTATACTTGCTAAAAGATGTGAAAGGAATTTATTTTAAGGGAGGCACAGCCCTAAACAAGACTTTGCTCAACCATTCAAGGATAAGCGAAGACATAGACTACACACTAGAAAGGCCTATATCAGAAGTAAGAAAAGAAATAACTGAAAAGATAAACAGATCAGGGATCTTCGGCATCATCACAAAAGATAAAGACGTAGACGGCTTTACAAGGCTAATAGTGCCATACAAAGAAAAAGAGGCTTCGGGAATAATACTGATAGACTTAAACGAAAGAGCCAAGATGCTCACAAAACCTGAAAGCAAAGAAATAAAGCATTTCTACCCGGGCATGCCAAAATTTTCAGTGCTATGCCTCTCCACAGAGGAAATGATTGCAGAAAAAATGGCTGCTGCAATACAAAGGAACAAGCCCAGGGACCACTACGACTTGTACAGGATAATCAAGAACAAAAACCGCATAAATACAGATATGGTTAAAAAGAAATGCGAGGAAACAGGGAATGAATTCAGCGTAATAAGAATGTTCAACAGGGCAAAAAAGCTATATAAGCACTGGAACGAAGACTTGCAGCCACTGCTCGTAGAAGAAGTAACATTCGAGGAAGTAATGAAAACAATCTCCAGCTACTTCGGCCTAAAAAGAGAAAAAGAAAAGCTGAAAGACAAATAACAATCCGGAAACATTACGAATTTCCTCGTAAAAAAGCACAGGACAAGTGCACGGAAAGCGTTTAAATACAAATCAAGATTATCTTTCTATTGATGGAGAAAGAATTAGTTGCAGTAAAAGGCATTAAAAGCAAAATCCACACTATACGAGGCTTACAAGTAATGCTAGACAGCGATCTAGCCGAATTGTACGGCGTTAGCACAAAGCGCCTAAACGAACAAGCACGAAGAAACAAAGACAGATTCCCACCAGAATTCAAGTTTCAGCTTACAAAAGAAGAATTTTATTCTTTAAGGTCGCATTTTGCGACCTTAGAAAGGAAACGGGGAGAACATAGAAAGTATTTACCATATGCTTTCACGGAGCAAGGCGTTGCCATGCTTTCAACTGTTCTAAAAAGCAAGACTGCTATAAAAGTAAGCATAAGAATTATGAATGCTTTCGTGGAGATGCGGAAGTTTATTCATAATAACGCCCAGATATTCCAAAGAATGGATTCGGCTGAAAGAAAGCTTTTGGAGCACGACGAAAAATTCGAAGAGGTATTTAACGCTATCCAGGAAAAGGATTTAAAGCCTGAAAAAGGCGTGTTCTTCAACGGCCAAGTGTTTGACGCGTACAAATTCGTCTCGGATATAATTAGGAGTGCCAAAAAGTCCACTATCTTAGTAGACAACTACGTAGACGAATCTGTCCTGACCCTGTTAAGCAAAAGAAACAGAGGAGTTAAAGCAGTTATTCTAACCAAAAATATTTCTAGGGAATTAGCTTTAGACATTGAAAGATTTAACTCGCAGTACGAAGAAATACGAGTTAAGGAGTTCGGTGATTCACATGACAGGTTCCTCGTAATTGACGAACAAGAAATCTACCATGTTGGAGCTTCACTGAAAGACCTAGGCAAGAAATGGTTCGCGTTCTCAAAGCTGGATAAGGATTCGTATAAAGTCCTTGAAAGACTCAGGAGAAACATATAAGTCCTGAAACATTATGAGTTTCTTCGTAAAATAACACAGGACAAGTCCACGGAAAGGGTTTATAAAATATTAGTTTTTTCAAGAGGATCTTAGGAGGGGGTTGAATGGAAAAACACGAAAAGCTTAAATATGAATTGGTATCTATTAATAGCATGAACAGGCAAATCAATCTTAGGCTGCCAGAAACAATGCTTAGAAAAGCAAGAAAACACAGCGAGAAGCACGGCTACTCATCACTACAAGAATTCATAAAAGAAACACTTAGAGAAAAGCTGTTTGAAGACACAACAATAACAAAGAAAGAGTTAAAGCTGGTAAAAAAGCTTGCAGAAATAAGCGAAGAAAAAGGTTTGTACGGCACAGAAGACGATTTATACAAAAACCTAAAATAAAATGGAGTACGAACTTATTCCCTCCAAATTCTTTCTAGGGCAATTAGAAAAACTAAGCAGAAAGGCAAAAAAGCAATTAGCTGCTAAGCTTAAATTAGTAAAAGAGAACCTATACAGGCATAAGCGAATAAAAGGACACAAACTCTTCCTATTCAGGATACGCTTTGAAAACGAGAGAAGAGAAAAAAGGCTGATATACTTAGTGGAAAAGCCAAAAGTTAAATTGCTATGCATCCTGGACAGGGACAAAGAATACAAAGACCTAGAAAAATACCTAAACCTCCAAGGATACAAATAAACAAGCTTAACGCCTCCCAGCAATATAAATTATGAGAGTAAGCCCCTGGGGAGATTTGAACTCCCGACCTGCAGATCTCTGGCCATACATACCGGCTACAAGTAACGGCCCAAAAAAAGTCTTTTTGGCCTGCCGCAATAGCCGCTATGCTACAGGGGCGTAGTTAAAGAGAAAAACAATGGTTTAAAAAAGTTTTCTTTAAAACCACGTGTAATACGTGATTACTGCTGCTAGGACACCTATTACTATGCCTGCGAAAACCTGGAAGAATGTATGCCCGTAAACAACTTTAACAGGGCTTTTCTTAAGTCCTTTAAGGACTGCGTTCAAGGAATCGCCTTGTAATCCGACGTTTCTCCGGACACCGAAAGCATCACTAACAATAATAAGCGAGAAAACAAGTGAAACGAAGAACAAGTCTGAGAAGCCTTGCAGCATAAAAACAGATGCAGTCAAAGAGGATACAACCGCTGAGTGGCTGCTCGGCATCCCCCCATTCAAAAATCCTTTTTTTAAGCTAAACCTTTTCTCTTTGAAAGCAACCAAAGCAGATTTCAGCAGGATCGAAAAAAGCCAGGCTGATAGGACTGCGATGATGTAATATAAGCCAAAAAAGCCTTGGATAGCCATAGAAGATTAAATAGGAAAACTTGTTTATAATACTTTTGGAATCAGAGGACTCTCCGATAAATTGTGTTTGCAAGAACCCATTCAGCCAGCACTAGCATTAGTGCAAGCAAGAGTGCTGGGAAAAAAAGCTGTAGGTCAACGTATGTTTCGAAAGAAGAGTCTCCTACAAACCCGAAGGACTGTGTTATTTCTTCTGTTGAAGGATTAAACATGTAGAATCCTCCTGTTTCACTTGCAATGAACTGCAATGCTTCTTCGTCGAACCCCGCGGTTATTCCGTAGTATTCTGGCAGGTATCCGACTGGGCCTGAATCTGTGCCTATGCCTACCGTGTATATCGCGACGTTATAGGTGTTGGCGTATATTACTGCTTCGCGTATGGATTCAGCTACAAAAACATCTATTGTGCTTATACCATCTGAGATTAGTAATATTGCTTTTGAGCGCTCTGAATTTAGCAATAGGTTAGTGCTTGTTATTATGGCACCTGCGATGTCGGTGCCTCCTGTTCGCATTACTTCTGCTGTTCTAAGGCTTTCCTGGAATTCAGTCCTTGATTCTGTTAAGGGCTGAGACACAAATGTAATGCCTGAAAAAGTTACTAGTCCGAGGCTGGTACGAGTTCCGAGCCCGCCAACAAAGTCAGATGTTATTCTTTTTCCCGCGTCGAATCTTGAAGGGGGGATGTCTTGTGCAGTCATAGATGGGCTTGCATCTAGTGCGACTACGAAGTCAATTTCGCTGACGCTACCCATGTACCAAAGGGTTGTTCCTGAAAGAGCTGTTATGAGCAATAGTATTGTTACAACCCTAAGGATTAAGTGCGTCATGTTTTTTGTGAGCAGCTTCTCTCCTGCAACGCGCTTGAGAGCCTCGAAGTTTGCAAACTTTATTGCTTTGCTCTTTGATTTCCTTAGGAAGTGGAAATGGCTTGCTATGAATAATGGTACGCTGAACAGCAGCCATAAAAATTCTGGGTTTTCGAAAGTAAAATACATTTTTTAGTCCTGCCTTTTTGATCTTCTCTGAAAAAAACTAATTACTTTGCTGATGTATTCTTCATCTGTGGGGAGGAGTAAAAAGTCCCCTCTGCTACGTGTGAATATGTTGTGGATTTTGCTTATTTCCTGTTTAACGCGCTCGTTGTACAATTTTGAATAGTGTTTTAGGTCAATATAAATATTCTCATTAGAATATGGATTTTTTAGCATGTACTGCCCTCCTTTACGGGGAAGCTCTATGTCTCTTCTATCGCGCACCATAAGGCCTATGAGCTCGAAGTCCTCAGACATCATTTGTGCGTAGCGCTCCCAGCCTTCTTCAAGGCCTATGAAATCAGATACTATTATTAAAACTGCTTTTTTTTGCAGCAAAGACCTTGCAAGAAGCAATGCTTTCTTAAAATCGAAGCCTCCTCCATAGTTCTCTGGGTCAGAAACGTTTGTGCGGATTCTTCTAATAATCTCTGCGCCGATATCAGGGTATATTTTATTTACAAAGTCTTGGTTGAACATAGCCATGCCAACTGAATCACCGCCTTTGTTTACCGCGTCTGCTAAAACATATATTAGCTCGGCTGCGAATTCGCACTTGAGTTTTGCAGTAGATGAGAAAAGCATGGAGTCGCTAACATCAAACAGGAAGAATACTGTGAAATTCTTGAATTCGTCAAATTCCCTTATTAAAGTATCATTTGCGCGCAAGCTGGCTTTCCAGTCGATAAGGCTTGCATCATCCCCGTATTGGTACACTCGGAATCCTGCGAATTCTATTCCTCTGCCCTTGAATACTGTAGACCATTCACCTTCCATAGTCTTTGACAGAATATCTCGTCTTGAGTACACGTCAAGCTTTCTCAGCCCAGGGGCAAGATCAATCTTTATTTCTTTTATCGGCATGTCAACAACCTTGGAATCATATTATTTTTACTTTGGCAAGGATTTCCTTAACTACTGCTTCAGGGGTTATTCCTTCTGCTTGGCCCTCGAAATTTATAAGTATCCTGTGCCTTAGAACATTCATGGCTACGCCTTTTATGTCTTCTGGCGTTACTTCTATCCTGTTGTTTAGCAAAGCCCTTGCTTTAGAAGTTATGAATAGGGCTATGCTTGCCCTGGGGCTAGCGCCATAGTTAATGTATTTTCCGTTCTCTAGCTCGTAATTATCTGGGTGCCTCGTGGCATCTACAAGCCTTACTATATACCGTTCCATTTTCTTGTCAGTTATAATTCGCTGGGTTAATTCCTGCGCCCTTGTTATTTGGTCAGGATCGAGAATCGGGTCAAGTTCATAGTCATCGAAATTCTTTAGGGTTATGTTCTTGGTAAGTATTTTTATTTCTTCTTCAGATGTTGGATATCCCATAATTACCTTGTAAAGGAACCTGTCGAGCTGCGCTTCCGGGAGCTTATATGTTCCTAGCTGCTCCAAGGGGTTCTGTGTTGCCATGACGAAGAAAGGGTATGGCAGCCTAAAAGATTCTTTTCCTATGGTTACCTGGCGCTCCTGCATTGCTTCAAGCAGGGCTGACTGGACTTTTGGCGGGCTCCTGTTAATCTCGTCTCCAAGAACGAAGTTTGCAAATACCGGGCCTTTAACTGTGTAAAATCCCTTGCCTTCTTCATAAGTTGTTATTCCCAGTATATCTGTAGGCAGCAAGTCCGGGGTGAACTGTATCCTTGAAAATGAGCACCCTGTGATCTTTGCAAGCGTCCTAATGAGGAGGGTTTTTCCAACCCCTGGGATTCCTTCGAGCAAGACGTGGCCATTACAAAGAAGGGCTTCGACAAGGGAAGAAACCATTTCTTCCTGTCCTGTGAATATTTTTGAAATCTCGTTTTTTATGGCGCTGAATTTTTCTTGGTACTGCGATACTTCTTGCCTTAATTCATCAGGATTTACTTGCTGTTCAGCCTTTGTTTCCATTTAAGTAGGATACTTACGGAATTTCTTTAATAATTTATTGCATCACTTAAGAATAGCAACAAGAGGTGTTTTTGTGAGAATAACGCTTATTTTCATTAGAAAAGTTTAAATAGAAGATTTAAAAGATGGTATAAAGAGAGGTGAGGGCAGCATTAAAAAAGAGGCAGCAGAGGAAACTAAGAGCAAGTCTTCTAAAGCACTGCTTGAAGATGCAACACATAAGAAAGTAAGCTATTTTCTTAGCAAGAACAAGGTTTCTGACACTGACTTATACAATACTGTCAAGGATTTCTTCAAAGAATACCTAGAATCAGATTATGAGTTCACTATAGGAGAGCTTATTAACAACCTCGATAAGACTTTTGTAGAGCTTGAAACTAGGAATAAAATAATGCCTTACTTGGAGAAAGTAAAAGTTATAGAGTACAAGGACGATCCTTACAACGAGGAGCAAATCAGGGAATTCTTTAAGGAATTCGATGACATAGTAAGCAGACTGATAAGGAGCTCTACAAAGAAAAAAGGCTTTTTCGCAAGATTATTCGGAAGCAAGAAAAAAGAAATAAAGAAAGCTCCTGAAGAAAACAAAGCCCCTGAAGAAAAGGAGAAGGATCCAGAGCCGGAAATTATGCAGCAGCAAAATGAGCCAGTGGTAGAAAAACCGATACTCCCTGAAAGCCCGGAAACAGAAGAAAAAACGCCTGATGACAAAGATGTACTGCAAGAAGAAACGGAAAAAAAAGAATCTAAGGACACAGACATCTATAAAGAGCTTGACAGCTTTTCAACCGCGATTAACGAAATAGCCAGCGCTGAAGACCCAAAAAAAGAGATGAGGAAAGAGGTTCCCCCAGCGCTTGCTGAAGATGAGACAAATCCTGATGCATGGGCATCAGAATTAGAGGATAAAAAAAGCAGTGAAGACCCTGGTGGCATGGCGGGAGAGATAAGCGCCGAAGAGCCTCCAAAAGAAGAAGCCAAGCCCAAAGAACAGAAAGAGGAGCCTGCAAAAAAGAAAAAACAAAAGCGCAAGAAGAAAAGCCTAAAAGAAATGATTTCTGAAGCAAAAAAAGAGAAAGACCACGACAAGCTAGTAGACATATACCACGAAATACTGGAATTATACGAAAAGCAGAGCGGGGAAGAGCAAAGCAAGTATTATGATTCAATAAACGAATTATACAAGCAAATAGCAGACTAAAAAAAATATTATTCTTTAGACATTCGGTTCTTGATACCTGCAACTAAGTAAAAGAAAACGGTTAGGGTTGTCAATATTGTTGCTCCTATAATCAAGCCTAACGCGTGCTCATCAGCAAACCCTACAGTGCTCCTGAGAATGCCAGGCCTTTCAAATCTCCTGGCTTCATCGTCACCAATCAAGTACCTGCACGCATTTATTGCAGATTCCAGTATCCTCCTGGCTTCTTCGTAGTTCTGCCTTTCAAATTCCATTTCAGCACGGTCTATCAATTCGTTTAGCTCCATGCATTGCAAGTTGTCCGTCATTAGATCCCTTGCGAAAGTCACCAATACCCTCACCCCTTCAGGGCTCGCACCTGTCTGCTCAAGCCCAGAGATTAAGATTGAAGCAGTATCATTGAAAGGAGGGTCTCCGACATAAGCGTGGATTGATAGCTCGTGAGGACCAGGAGACCTGTAATTTGACACTGTCAGCATAGCAGTAATATTTTCTCCAGGCTGCATTACGGGAAAGAAATCATTGGAAAACTCAAAGACTGCATCTTCTTCATCAGTCATTGATGCGCGCAAAGAAACCCCTCGTATATCTTCTTCCCATGTATTAGTTATAATAACAGGAACACTTATGGTTCTGTTCACATACATGATGGCGGAACTTGGAATTACTATTTTTATTGGGGCAGGAACATCTACTTGCTCTTCGAATGGGATAACAACAGTATCCGTCCTTGTGGTTGTACCCCCAGCCGGGCTCGGCTCTGGGCTAGTCTGGGCATCGTCATATCCTACTATTACTATTTCTATTTCATTGCTTGACACACTCAAGCCGTCCGGGGCTGTTGCGTTAAACGTAACCCTGCAAACTCCTGTGCCTGATGGTATTACGTATAAATCGTCTCCTTCAACGTTAAAGCTTGCTATGCTGCACGGAGAGCTTGGTATTACTGTGTATGTTAAGCTTGTGGGCTCCGGCGGGTTGGATCCTAGCCATCTTATGCCGTCCTGGTTCAAATCGTCGTATATATAGTAGAACCTTTGAATGTTGTTCCTTCGGCTAAAATAGTTAAGGATTCCTGTAGTCCTGTTTATAGTAAGGTTTTCCAGGGTGTTATTATAATAAACTGGGGGAATAGGGATTCTTGATATGTTTAAATGCCACGTCCAGTTAGATTGTGATCCAAGGGAATCTTCTATTACTAACTGCACAGTCCTGTTTCCGTATGAGAATAAGTCGAATAGGTTTTCAAAGGATGAGTCTGTGCCTGGCTCCGCGTTTTCAATTGTGCTTTCTAAATCGTTGTCAACATACCAGCTATATGTAAGGTTGTTGTCTTCGCCTAAATCTGATTCGTTATCAACAAGTGCAATCGCGTCAAAAGTAATTGTTGTGTTAACATTAACGTTGTAAAGCGTTATTGTGTTGTCAGGGTATAATGAAGCGTTGATGAACTCATTTACAACCTCTCCTGTTGTTTCGTTGAAGTAAGGCATTATTTCTGTTATTACAGGGGGTAGTGATGCTTGGTAAACGTTGAATGATATGTTTTGCTCATCAGATGCGCCTTCGCTATCTGTAACTGTAAGCACTATTGACTGCTGTCCGCCTTCAGTAGGCGTGAATCTTATCCTCGCTGAATTATCTGTCAGTTTAACGAAAGAAATGTCTGTTAAGCCAGTTGATGCGTTAGAGTAACTAAATGTAAGTGTTTCGTTTGCGAATTCAGGCGGTAAAAATAAATCGTAGTCAGTTGCAAATATTATTCTTTCATATTGCTTGTCTACCACGGCTGGGCCAAGGGTTACGTTGTCTGATTCATTGTTTTGGCTCATATCAAAGAAAGGCGCATCATTTTCGTTAAGTATTGTGAAGTTCAAGGTTCTTGTTGAGAATCCTTCTACTGATGTGCCTACGTCATCTTCAAGCATTATTTTTATGCTATGAAAGCCAACCTGGTCGTTTGCCAGCCTCGCAATTGGCTGTGTGAGGTTTATCCTGAAAAACTCGTAGTTATCGCCTCCTGAGTAATCATTATACACAGATTCTACTACGTATAACGAGTCGCTGAACCCTGTTTGTGATTGGATTGAGGCAATCATGGACTGGTTGTCAGGCTCTAATCCTGAGAAGTTTAGTATTATCTCATCGTTTTGGCTGAAGTTAACGTTGTTCTGGTATAGTGTTAGTTCCGGGGCAGAATTCTCGACTATTTCCAGGTTCATAATTCTTGTGTCGTTAAGTATTGGAACTCCGTTATCTTCTACGGTAATCAATATTGACCAGTTTCCTATGTAAGATGAGTTATTCGGTGTTACGCTTATAAGGCCTGTGGTTTCGTTTATGGGGAATAATGAGTTGTTTGTGTAGTATGAAAGTATTCCTGTATTGTTAGCGTCATAGGTTAGTTGGTCCGGGTCTGTTGCGTTTACCTGGTATTCGTAAGGAAAGAACAATAGTGTTGATTGGTTTGATATGTTTCCGTTAACACTCATTTCGTGTATTACAGGAGGATCATTAATGTTTGTTATGTTAAAGAAAACTAATTGGCTTGCAATATCGCCGTCCTGGTCTTCTACAGTTATGTTTACGTAACGGCATACTACGTGGTCGTTTGTCAGGCTCGGTATGAATATCCTGCCTGTGCCGTTAGAGGCTGAGTCGTTGATTGTTGTAATGCTCCAAGGAAAAACAGAGGATTCTATTTGGCTTACAGGGCACGCGTATTCGTTATCAGGGTTTTTTATGTCAAAATTCAAGGTGTCATTTTCGTCTATGTCTATTGCGTGGATGAATAGCTCAAACTCATTTCCTTGAGTCCAATTCATGTTCTCTATTTCAGAAAAGTTCGTTGTGAATTCCGGGGGTGTATTCGCGATGAAAATTTCCAATTGGAAAGATGCTTGTGTAGCTGGCCTTGTTGCATTCCATCCATAGCTGTCGGTTACGTTCAGGGTTATGGTGTGTACTCCGGCGTGCTCGTTAGTAGGCATGTTTCCAGTGGTGTTGAATGTTATGTTTGCAGTTGTGTCTGAAAGATGGGTTATTATTAAGGGCAGGCTTGTTTGCACTGAGAAGTTTAAGGGGTAGTCTAGTTCTTCATCTACTCCTTCTATTGTTGCTGACCATGGCTCAAGGGCATCTATGGTTTGGTTTCCTGGTACTGTGACGAATTCTGCCTGGTCATTCACAGGTATTAATGTAAGGAGGGCGGATGAGTAAAACGCGTCGCCTCCTATGCCTACTCTTTCTCTGATGCTGATGTTGAAGGGCGTAATAAATTCTGGTGCTGGGCTTGTTGTTCCAGCTACATGCCTATGCGTGGCCATACACATTATTTCGCCTGTGTTAGTATTTACGTTTGAGCATAAGTCTTGGGGATCGTCAGGGTCTAGGCCCAGGATTAATCCTGTGGCGTCTGGGTCAGGGGATTTCACGAAGAATGTGTAAGGCACGTCTTCTGTTAAGTTGTATCCATCTGGTACGATTGTGTTGTTTGGGAATGCGAGCCATGGAGCAATATGTGCAGCAGTTGAATTTACTTGAATGGTATTTGTAGCGTTGTGTATGCTTACTTCGCATATCCATCTGTTTCCTCTAGACGTTGATGAGCTCGATATTGTTGTTTGGTCGTTGAATCCTGGCTCGTGATTGTACTCTTCTCCGCTATCTGCTTTGTACCATGTTATGTCGTGGCTTGTCTGGCCTGTTGCAGACCAGTCACAAACAAGGTTTTGGTTTGTTAAATAGGGCTTTTCGTTGTTGTTTATGGAGGGGTTTTCTGTGAATTCCAGCGCGGTTGCTGTCGCTGCCATTATTATTATAGTAATTATTATCAGGATTTGTTTTTTCATGATTATCTGCCTTTGGTTTTTTCCTTTATTTTTTGTATTATTAGCTGTTTTAGCGTGGTGTCTGACTGGATTGCTTCTAGCTTGAGCTTTTTGTGAAGCTCATCCGGGATTTTTATGTTTATGTTGACCATGTTATTTTTCTAGCAAGTCGAGTATTTTTTGCTTTAGGGTTTTGTCTTCTTTTATTGCTAGAATCTTTATTTTTTTGTGAAGCTCATCCGGTATCTCTATATTTATGTTTTTCGGCAAGACAAAAACACCTTTTAGTAAGTTAAATAATTTCTTTAAGTTAACTTATTTTGTTAAGTTAATCACATTTTATTAATATAATTATTTAAATAATTTACTTTCTTCTATTTAAATATTTCTATCAGAAAAAATTACGCCCAGGAAAGAACATACTTAATATTATGGTATAGCCTGGAAGTATCATCATAAACCAAAGACTTCTGCTCCTCAGGAAGCTCCTCATAAAATTTAAGCAAAGAAATATATTTTGACTCAGCAAGATCCATCTCCCGGAACTGCAAAGCAATCATCGCATTATAAAGAACAGCCACACACTTCTGAAGAGCAGAGCCCGTAACAGGCTGCTCTTTAACAGAGAACCCATAATCCTTCTTTGCATACTTGCTCGTATTCAAAACCATTTGCCTCAGCTCCTCCAACAAAACAGCTACATGAATCCTAGAAATCAAAACCTTGTTTTGCTCCAAATAAGAGAGCTTCTTGAAAAGCAGCCTTAGAACAGTCCTAAGTGAATCGTGAACTATTCTCTTATCCGCGACCCTTTCAAGATCTTCATTCGTGAACTCCAAGTCTAAGTTAAAAACATATTTCAAGTAAAGCCTCTGCGCGCCAAGAACATTCTGAACTATTTCATCAGAACTCTTATAGTCAGGACTGGACTTATCAAGAGAAAGATGCTTCTCCGCATCAGAAACTAACCCAAGCAACTCATCCTTCTCAGGCTCAGATAAAAGCAACTCCTTCCTGGCCTTCCTAGTCATCCACCAGCTAAGCCGGGCGTACAACCCAAGTATTTCCTTCTTGAACAAAGCATACACAAACAGCAACACTGCAAGAACAAGCAACACTGCAACGATAACGCCTACAAAATCTCTTTCGTCCTCACCAACCAAGACTGGCCGCTCCCTATCAGGCGTAAAAGGCTCTTCTTCTTCCTCTTCTTCAACAACATCCTCTTCTTCAGGATCTTCAACTTCAGGATCAGGTATGTACTCGCATTCCTGCCAGAAAATCCGTTCGAGGTTATTCGGGTCGCAGCCATTTAAGTCTATGCAACGCCTAGACTGCGTGCCGTTAGGATAACACCTTCCCCAACGCTCACACCTCCACTCAGGCGTACAACGATCAGGAGCGCTTGGAGGCGTAGGAGCTCCAGGAGGAGAATCTGGCTCAGGACAAACAGCGTTAAGCGTGACCATATTTGAGTCGACAGTGTAATTCTGGGGCGGCAAAGTAGAATTATCAGTCGCAGTGAAGTACACATCTTCATCTCCACAGAAATCGCCAGATACAAAGAAAGAAACAGAGCTGTCACCATCGATGGTAACATCGAAATTTGAGTTGCCCACAACAGCATATGTCAACGGGTCATTGTCAGGATCATCAAAGTGGTCATCCAAGTCAAAAGCGCTAATAACGGTGTTAACAGGTATATTAAAGCTAGGAATATTGCTAACTAGGAAGGGAGGGTCATTAATGTCAAATACCTCAAATTCGTAGTCCTGAAAAGCAAGAAGCATATCCGTGTCAGGGTCGCTTAGAAAGAGCGTTATTGTGTTGTTGCCTACTGCTCTTTGGTCACCCCAAATAGTCATATATCCTGAAGAATTAACAGAGACATTCAACCCTTCAATGCCGTGAGGCATGTAGCCGAACTCTACAGATATATTGCCAGGATTTACTACTCCCAGCTGGCAATGATACGTGTAATCAAGAACGCTCGTGGACTGGTTAAAGCCAGCTGAACAAGTATTGTTAATTGTTACTGTGGGCAGCAAGTATATGTTTACATTGCCAACAGCTCGCCCGTGAATAACCGTACTTACATCAATTAATTGGTTTGTCTTGTTCCAAATAATCAAGGGCTGAGCCAAGCTAAGAAAAACAACAGCCAAAACAAGCAGAGTTATAAACCTTACCATCGAGAATAAAAATTGTGAGAAGAATATATAAATATTGCTATGAGCAGCCCATTAGTTTTCTGATATATTTATTTGTATTGAAGGCTTGGAGGGAGCTGAGCCGTCAAAGGGCTTTACATTTTTTCCCTTCATAAAAATTCTTTGCCAGAAATTCGGCGGGTCCCTTAACACATATATGTTAAGCTCTGACTCGTAAATTCCTGGCTCAACGCCACGAGGAATATCCACCCTGAACGTCATATACAAAGGATTGTCTTTATCAACGTATAAATCGCCGAGTGCCTTGACGCTAAGCCAATCGCTGAAAGGAGGATACGTGGATAAAAACACATAACCATGCTCTTCAGAAGTGATAGCCATGCTTCGCTCTGCGTTTCCAGAGCCCAATATTGTACCAAAGTTAAGCTTTTCATCCCCTAAATTAAAGCCAACATGGTCACCTACCTCGACGGCAGTGACAACAGTGCTATGATGTATTATGTTATCATTGTGGGAGATAGACAAGAGCCAAACTGAGAGAAATAATAGGACAGATAATACTGTAAGAACCAAGAGCAACCTCATAGTTATGCGCGGCTTCTTACGTGAGCGCTTTTTCTTTTTAGCCATTACAACCCCTAACTATTTTTTATTCTTGCGCAGAAGCATAAATATTACATTCGCAAAAGCCAATAATACCAGCACTATTAGTGTTGTTATTAAAATTTGAGTTGTCGTCCAGCCTGGCTTCTCTCCCATCCTTGCAAGCGTTTCAGCTTCTGACAGCACAGTTATTGGAACAACGAATTCTTTTTGGTTTCCTCCGAAATGAACAGTTATAGACGCGTCGTATTCCCCCGGATCCAATCTAGACGTGTCAATGTAATGCGAGAATGTTTGGTCTCCGAAACCAGGAAGTGTATCTGAAGGAGTCCTTATAGAGACCCCTCCTATTTGTATTATGCCGTAAACATCGTTAAAAGCATGCTTCCATTTATTGCTAATCGTGAATTCAAACGGGTTAATCCTGTCAAAACCCAGCTCTTCAGGCGAATAGCTTATCAACTCGACATCTTCTTCACCAACCCTGAAAGAAGCAGCACTAGTTATTGATTGGTTGTCAAATGACACGTTTACAACAGCCCTGTAATCGCCTGCTGCAAAAGAATCAGAGCCGCTTACAACTCCTGATTCAACATGCCTTTCCTGCAGCTGCAAACTCTCTTCTGAGAAGCTACGAGTAAAAACAGAGCGGTTTTCAGAGTCAAAAACACTTATTGAAGAGGTGAAGCTTACAGCCTCCTCCCCACGGCTTATGACTCCCCACTCATAAGAAGCAGTCTCTCCCTCATTTATATCCGTGACTGTAAGCCTCGGATTGAATTCGAGGTACTTCCCAGGGTACGGAAAATCAATATTAATCCTGAACCTTACACCTGTACGCACAGAAATCCCTCCTTCATATTGCTCTGCTGGGACTTCCGTTATGAGCACCCTGACTGCGTTGCGGCCGTACACTCCTTCCACTTCTGGTATGTTAAGGATTATATTGGTACGAATAAAGCCTGTTTGAGGAAGCAGGATTGAATCCGATTCCAGTGAAACATATTCAGAGAGCAAGCTGTCTTCAACTTGCAAGACAGCGTAAGACTCATCAGGAGTATTGCTGCGAAGGTTTATGCCAACAATTATTTCTTCGCCTGGCGCGTATTGAACAGTGGCAGTAGGAGGGGTAACGCTTACACCAAGAGCTGCTGTAGGCAAAAAAAGAAGGGCTATTAATAAAGACAAAGCCAAGCGCTTAAAATCAATTACCATCTTAAAGACAATACCTCTTTTTCGGAATATAAAAAATTATTGGAAAAAAAAAGAATAACTCGCTGGACTTAATCAGCTTAATGACTCAGCCCAGAACGTAAGCTCGGCTTCAGCACTTCCAGTCGCATCATATGGGAGTGTAATCTGGATGTACGTCAAGAAGCTATTGTCTGTACTATCTGTTGTGAGGTTACCACACACGAGCACCTCAGGATCGGTGAGATTAAACGGCGTATAGACTTCTCTTCCTGCAGGTATATTCCCGTCACAACCACCACCATACGAGTCGTGACCATCATTATCTATCCTAAACTCGAGTGTAGATGTCCCAGATGAAGAATTCAGGAAGCCTCCTCCTTGTGCAGCACCTACATCATCCGACACAATAGTTACATTTACGTCCACGTTACCATTGTTCCTAACAGCAATATATCCATGACCATAATCGCCAGGGTCTTCAGGATTTACTGATGGCACATACTCCGGGCATCTGGTCGATGTGTTCTCGCCCTCTTCCGAGTTAACTACTGTTGCCATGCCTGGAAAAGGTATACAAAGCCCAAAATTAATAAAACTTGAATCTTCGGTAGTTATAGATATAGATTCGTTTATTGTGAGATTCACTGTTCCAACT
>SLQZ01000066.1 GCA_007131205.1 Candidatus Woesearchaeota archaeon
ATTATTTCCTTGTAACACTTGAAGAATTCAAGAAAGGAAATTTCTCAAGAGTGCCCGTGGGAAGAAAGCCTTTGCTTCTTACTTTTGATGATGCAGGCAAAGGACAATTCGAATACATTCCCGGAACAAGAGAAATTGACCCGAATAGCGCAATAGGAATACTGGAAGACTATAAGGACAAACACCCTGACTTCGGAAGCGGAGGAGTTTTTTTTATAAGCTACTCTGAAGACGACCATAGGTTCAGAAAGCCATTCATGCAGGACGGCAAGGTACAGGATAAGCTGGAATTCCTGCTTGAAAACGAGTACGATATAGGGTGGCACGCGCCATTCCATAACAATAACACTAATGCTACAGGGCAAGACATAGCAAACCAGGTATTCAAGCTAAACGCCTTCCTGTACTACAACACCAAAGGCAGGATAGAGGAACAAAGCATAAAGAGCTACGCGCACCCGTTTGGGGCAGTGCCAAGAAACTATGATGCGATGAACGAGTTAAAAGAAAATTTTGGCTTAATATTTAATGCGTGGGGAGGAATGTCCAAACACCCATTAAGCGAGAACTTCGATGTGAGCAGGATACCAAGGATAGAGATGCACACAAACAACAAAAACCTTGTACTGGGAAAACAGAATGCTTACAGGGTACAGAGCGGGGACAGGTTCTTCTACAAAGCGCTCAACGAAGATATAGATCCTTATATCGAAAAAATTCCTGTGCATTCAGCGAAGCCTGAGTAGTTTTAAATAAAACCTTTCATTACCCTTTCTCAATGCTTAAAGATATAAAGATCTGCCCGGAATGCGGAAGCACTGACCTTTCAGGGAAAGGACAGCCCAACATAGCGGGAAGCATGCCTGTATTTGGCTACGATGAAGGCGTCCACACAAATGAATGCATGGACTGCGGGTACACAGGAATATGCCCTACGATACCTTTAAAAGACTTAGAAAAAATCAGGAAACAAATCAGAGAAAAGTAAGCAAAACATATATAAATAAAACCTTTAAACCCTGCATGGATGGCTCCGTAGCTTAGTAGGTGGAGCGGTCGGCTGTTAACCGACAGGTCGCCAGTTCAAATCTGGCCGGAGCCGCCATTTTTCTTTATTTTAAGGAAAGATTATTTAAAAGAAAACCTTCTAACCAATACAATATGGGGGACAACAAGGAATTGGTTAGGAAGACTGCTAAGCTAGCACGGCTTCACCTAACCGAAAAAGAAGTGGAAAAGTATTCTAAGGAAGTAGAAGAAGTCCTAGTAGCATTCTCAAAGCTGCAAGAAGTAGATACTACAGGTGTAGAAAGATCTCTGCACCCACACCGGATAAGCGCTGGGCTTCGCGAGGATAAAACCGGGAAGCCAACCGGAAGAGATGCGCTTAAGCTAACAAAGCACAAAAAAAACGATTACTACAAAGGGCCAAGGTTACAATGAAAAAAACAGGTGAAGCGGAAGAGTACTTCAGCGTATTCGTAGAAGAAAAACCTACGCGCAAAGGAAAGCTTCAAGGGCTAACGTTTTCATTCAAGGACAATATATGCGTGAAAGGAACTGAGACGAAGGCAAGCTCTAAGATACTTGAAGGATACAAGCCATTGTTTGATGCAACAGTAGTAGAAAGGATTCGAGGGGAAGGCGGAGGAATACTTGGTAAAACAATCCAGGATGAGTTTGGCTTTGGAAGTTTCTCCACGAATACAGGTCTTGGGATAAAACCACCTAGGAACCCTATTGATAAGAAAAGAGTTACAGGTGGGAGCAGTGGGGGAAGCGCAGCAGCTGCAAAGATTCTTGACAAACACGTTTCGATCGCTGAAAGCACCGGGGGAAGTATTGCTAACCCAGCAGCGTTTTGCGGGGTAATTGGTTTTACTCCTACGTATGGACTAGTAAGCAGGTACGGCTTAATTGATTATGCTAATTCTCTTGATAAGATAGGCGTTATGAGCAGGAACATGAAAGATGCTGCAATAACTCTGAGCGTTATTGCTGGGAGTGATGGTAGAGACATGACTTGCACGGCAGAAAAAGAAGTTTATGAGGATTATTTAGGTAAAAGCGTTAAAGGAATGACCATTGGTATTCCAAAGGAATACGTTAAGGATTTAGACCCTGAAGTTGAAAAAGGCTTCCTGGAAACAAAGAAAATGTTGGAAAGTAAAGGTGTTAAGTTCAAAGAGGTAAGCCTGAAGAAAAACGCGGAGTATTCAATACCAGCTTATTACATAATAGCTATGTGCGAAGCAAGCACGAACCTCGCGAAGTACTCAGGATTAAGGTACGGGTACACAGAAGAAATGAAAGGCGAGCATTACGACAAATTCTTCTCCAGGATAAGAGGAAATGCTTTTGGGGAAGAAACGAAAAGAAGGATACTACTAGGAACATTTGCCCGGACAACTGGCTACAGGGATGCGTACTACGATAAAGCACTAAGGGTGAGAACATTGCTAATAGAAGAATACAAAGAAGTGTTCAAGGAATGCGATGCTTTGATGCACCCAACCATGCCAATACTTCCACCTACATTTGAAGAAGCAGGAAAGCTTACGCCTTTGCAGAATTACATGCTGGACTTGTTAACCGTGGGAGCTAACCTTGCAGGACTGCCGCATATAAGCGTACCGGCAAAGAATACTAAGCTACCCGTAGGAGTAATGCTTACTGCTAATCATTTCGAAGAAGGAAAACTAATAACACTAGGTGAAAGCCTTGAATAAAATGAAAATAGGCTTGGAGATACACGTAACGCTGAATACTAAGACTAAGCTGTTCTGTGCATGTCCTGCAACGACTGCCGAGCCTAACAAGAATACTTGCGAGGTATGCCTAGGGCACCCTGGTAGCAAGCCATTTTTGAACAAGGAAGCAGTGCTTAAAGCTGTAAAGCTATGCAAAGCCATGAACTGCGAAATTGCGAATGAAATAATCTTTTCAAGGAAGAACTATTTTTACCCGGACTTATCCAAGAATTACCAGATAACACAGTACGAAGAGCCACTCGGGAAAAATGGTTGGCTGGATGTGGATGGCAAAAAGATACGGCTGAAAAGAATACATTTAGAAGAAGACCCTGCAAGCATAACCCGAGAGGATAGTGATGTTCTCATTGATTACAATCGTTCAGGGATGCCCCTAGCTGAAATCGTGACTGAGCCTGACTTGTCCAGCCCGGAACAGGCAAGGAAGTTCATGAAGAAACTACTGAGAATCCTTCGCTACCTGGACGTATTTAATATTGACGGAGTGATAAAAGCTGATATAAACGTTTCAATAGAGGAATCAGGCTATAAACGGGTTGAAATAAAAAACGTTACAGGCTTTAAAGATATTGAATTAGCAATTACTTACGAGGCAGAAAGACAGAAACGCGCTGTTTCTGAAAAAGAAGAAATCAAGATGGAAACAAGGGCGTGGAACCCTGGTAAAGGCGTAACGATTTCTATGAGGGAAAAAGAATCAGAAGCAGATTATGCGTATATTTACGAGCCAGACATACCAGTAATACCTGTAGAGAAAAAATGGCTTGAACAAAAAATACCTGAGCTAAGCGATGCTAAAATACAGAAATTTAAAGGTCTTGGTGTTGATGAAGACGACGCAGACATAATAGCTATGGAACTGGAATTAGCTGAATTATTTGAAAGGGTAAGCAAGCAAATAAACCCTGTCCTCGCAGCGAGGTGGTTTAGGAAAGAACTGCTTCGAGTGCTAAATTATAACAAGAAAACCATTAAAGAAGTTGAAATGGATGAAAAGCACATAGTTGAATTGCTTGAATTAGTTGACAAAAAAATTATTACGGATAATACTGCGAAGAAAATACTTGAAGAGCTAATAGTAAAGCCTTTCTCGCCAAAGAAATACGTCGAGGAAAAAGGCCTGAGCCAAATCACATCGGAAGAGCAGCTTAAGAAGATATGCGCCGAAGTAGTCAAGAACAACGAAAAAGCAGTAAAAGACTATCTTTCAGGTGAGGAGAAAAGCTTCCAGTTCCTAGTGGGACAAGTGATGCGTGCAACCAAGGGAAAAGCCAACCCTGACGTGACCAATAAGCTGTTAAAGGAAGAAATAAAGAAAAACATATAAAAACCAATTCAATACGGGATGAGAATGGCGGAAGAGAAAAAAATCGGGATAACCGTAAA
>SLQZ01000014.1 GCA_007131205.1 Candidatus Woesearchaeota archaeon
ATGGCGGCAGGAAAGATGGCTGTCAAACTTTTGACGAGTTAAAAGTGAGATATAAAAAACTTGACCATATTTATAGTCAAGTAGAAAAAGACGGCAGGCTGAAAAGCCAGAAAGAGCTATTTAATGACAATTTTAGGGAAGAGGGCGGGGTTTTAATTCACATTGGGCCAGGTGGAGAGCTTTATTTTGGTGATGGAGGAAATCATCGTTTTGCGATCGGCTTGATTCTCGAGCTGGCACTACCTGCGGTTTTGGGCTGCGTGCACCACACGGCAATTGGACACCTTTATAAGCTAAGGCAGCCCATAGATCCAGAAGTTATACAGATGCCCGATGGGTATGCCAATAAATTCTTTGATTGAAAATAAGTGCTAAATCGTCCTGGTAGGTTACAAAAAGTAATTGATGCCAGATCTAGTGAATTTTAAACTTACGGTTAGTGATGCATCTGTGTTGCGTTACGCAGATTATCAAATGATGCATTCGTTTTTTAGACGTCAGGTAAGTGCCTAACTCAAAGATATTGTTGCAAAATCGTAAGAAATCGGCCTTAACAATTAAGAAATTTAAATTTAAGAATCAGGCTATCAAATCTTAATTTTACAGCTAAAGAATAGCAGGATTTATAAAAAGCTGCGCAAATTACAGAGACAGGAATACGTTGAAAGGTTTAATAAAAAAGTTCTTCTACATACTGCCAAACGGGGATAAGTTTAAGGTGGCAATTCTCTTTTTTATGATGATGATCGCTGCCGGCCTCGAGGTTATTGGTATTGGTATGATTCCGGCATTTGTGTCGATCGTAGCCGCTCCGGAGCAGGTTCTGGGTTATGAGCCGCTTCAGTTTCTTTGGGCAGCACTTAATATTACCAGCGACCGTGATCTGTTGATCTGGGGCTCTGCAGCACTGGTGGGCATATTTGTTCTAAAAAGCATATATATCGTTTTCTTTAACTATATGGAGGCGAAGTTTGTATTTAACAGGCGGTTTTTCATCAGCCACCGTTTGATGAGTTCCTACATGCAGGCTCCCTATACCTTTCATCTCGGTAGAAATACAGCTGAGCTTCTGAGGAATCTGACCAGTGAAATAAATATTATTATTAACCATGTGATGACAAATCTTCTGAAAATAGCGCGTGAAGGGGTAATGGCCATATCCATTTTGCTGTTTCTATTTATAATGGAGCCATTTATTTCACTGGTAGTCATTCTTTTTTCGGGGCTGGGTGCAGGTAGTTTTTTATTATTGACCCAAAAAAAAGTGAAGGCATACGGGGTAAAAGAACAGATACATCGTAAGAATATGATTCAGGCTATCAACCAGGGGCTTGGCGGGATCAAGGATGCACGGGTTTTGAATCGGGAAAAGCACTTCATAGAAAAATTCAGGGTTGAAGTATACGACAGTACCCGGCTTCTTGCCTGGATTCGATACATCCAGCAAATTCCCAAACCGGTAGTTGAGACTACCGCCGTACTTGGTATGATGATCATATCCGCTTTGATGGTCTGGCAGGGGCGCCCTATGAGTACAATCATACCGATTCTAACACTTTTTGCAATGGCTACGGTACGTTTGATGCCCGCAGTACAGCAGTTGAGCACCATGTACACTGCAGTTCGGTATAATCTTGTAGCCGTTAAGCCTATATATGATGATTTCAGGGAGCTCGAGGATTACAGAAATCATTTTCTGGACGACAGAAAAAGTCATAATAAAATGTCTCTAGTAGATAGTATCAAAGCTGTGAATATAAGCTATAGCTATCCTGAAAGTGATGAACAAGCTCTAAAAAATGTTTCTTTTGAGATACCAAAAGGGCAGGCTGTAGCCTTTGTGGGAGAGTCCGGCGCGGGTAAAACCACAATTATTGACCTGCTTTTAGGGCTTCTTGAGCCGCAGGAAGGAAAGATACTTGTTGACGGAAAAAATATTCATGAGCAGCTCTCAGCATGGCAAACAAACGTCGGCTACATACCCCAATCGATTTACCTTGCGGATGAAACGCTTCGGAATAATGTAGCATTTGGAATACCGGAAAAGGAGATCGACGATGCCAAGGTGATGCAGGCTATTGAATCTGCTCAGCTTAGCGAAATGGTGAGACGCCTGCCGCTCGGCCTTGATACGATGATCGGAGAAAACGGAACCAGGATCTCCGGCGGTCAACGCCAAAGGGTGGGGATCGCTCGGGCTCTGTACCACAATCCGCAGGTGCTGGTGATGGATGAAGCAACTTCTGCGCTTGATAATCTGACCGAGAAAGAGATAACACGATCTATCGAAGCACTGAAAGGAGATAGAACGATTATCATGATAGCCCATCGTTTAACAACCGTAGAAAACTGCGATCGCCTCTACATGATGAAAGACGGAAAAATCGTGGATGAGGGAAGCTACGATGATCTTGTCCAAAAAAATAGGGATTTCAGAAGAATGGCCCTCATCGATTAATGCTTATGATTAATTAAAAAAGTTAGTCAAAAATTAAAAAAACGATAAAACGTGAACCATTCAGAGAGAATAAAAAGAATCAGTGAACTAGCGGGGGAGAATTCCGATCTTGACTCCTTCAGCGCCGAACGAATGGAGTTCAGCGAGCTTTTATTCCGGGAATTGAGAACCGTATTGAATGAAGTACACGGCATGAATGCTTCACTGAGATTCTGGAAGCTGATTGCTGAGGATCATTTGCTGGCAGAAGTACTGCGGAAAGATAATTTGCGGGAGGACGTATGGTCAGGCAACCCTGAGTGGTTTGCCGTAGTTAATTTTTCCAACTTTCCCACCACTCGTGAAAAGATAAGAAATGTTGGGGGGCATGTGTACAGATTTCTGAGGACAAGAAAAGTAAAGGCAAAAATCGAAAGGCAACTTAAGGATTGTGATGAGATATATATAGGATTCAACAGATTGCCTGTTCCGGAAGCTAAAGATAAGAACGCCGCCATCATTAACCGCCACTATCCCTTCATCTTTGGAAAGGGCAAAAAGAAAAAAAGAGAAGTACTTAATAAGATTGCCAATCAGTATGAAAGTCGGTTTCTTGGAAACATAATGCGCCGTATACCAAAAATCTATGTTGAGAATTTTCATAAACTCTATGAAGCTGTGGAACTGTATAACCCGAAGGAAAAAACATTTCACGTGCATTTGACCGACTCACTGTTCGAAACGATGATGATTGCAAAGTACACGGAAGAAGGTTCAAAGTTAATCTGGTATCAGCACGGTTGCTACTACGGTGAGGTAGTTCATAAGTACAGGGGATATTTTGAACATTCCACAGGGGATCTTTTCAGGACATGGGGCTACAGGGATCACGAGATTGATGAACCATGGAGCGCATACAAGCTGGAGGCGTTTAAACAAAAACTTCGAGCAACGAGCCCCAAAAAAAGCTATGAGCTGATGATTTGCTACTCGGCAATCGGCGGGAAAAAGAAAAAAGTAAAAAAGGCCACAAACTACATTCTGAAAGAGCTGGATCCAGCACGATTTAAAAACATTCTGGCACGCCCGCGACCTGTAAACAGCCGGGTATCAGCTTCAAAGCAGTTTGATTTTATTTCCGATGAACGGGTAACGGTTGCCCCCGATGGCAGCTCCATTGCAGAGCAGGTTTCGGCCAGTGCAATAGTTTTGCAGATGCGTGTACCGTCAACTAACTTTTTGGAATGCATCTATTGCGATCAGCCGGTAATCGGTTTACTGGATAATGATCAGCCAACCGAAATCATAAAGCCCTACTACAGCTTTTTCTTAAGCGCGGGTATTTTACACCGTAATATAGAATCGGCTGTTGAATTTCTGAATAAGCTTGACCTGGAAATTTGGTGGGATAAGGTAATCAAAAGGATTGAATATCAAGAGTATAAGCGGACTTTCGTGAATTCAGATCTATTCAATTAGAAGCGTTAAAATGATTAACAGTATTGTAAAAAAAATATCGGGTAAAGAGATTGTATTCATCAACCGTCACAGGAATTCAATACCTATAGTTGAAGATAACAGGGATCAATATTTTTTCTTTGATCCCGGCTTCTTGTGGAAATGCATGGGGATTGTTGGCCGAAGGAGAAAATTGAGATATCGGCTTATGTACTTGCTGCTTACAT
>SLQZ01000047.1 GCA_007131205.1 Candidatus Woesearchaeota archaeon
GGCCCAACGTATGACATTTTTATATCGGATCCTATGGGTGAAAGGAGAGTTGAGCTAAGGCCAAACGCGCAGCATTGCACATTTGATTTCTTTGGGATAGGAGCCAGGATTCCCTCTTTCTTTTTGAACTGCGGCGGCGTAACTGCTGAGAGGACTCCTCAAGGTTTTTCTTCTATATCCTTTAATTTCGATGAGATTTCAAGACAGATCGGGTGGAACTTGCCTGAGGGCGTAAGGGTTGTGCTTTCTGATTCTGGAGGCGGAGGCTTCGGAGTCAGCGTTACTTTTGGAGGCCTCGGCGGCATGGATTTATTGTTGCACGGAAAAATACTTGTGGGCTTAATTGCTCAGAATCTTAACTTCTATGATTTTGGAGGAAGCGTATTCTTGCTTCGGGGGGAGAACCCTGAAACATTTGTAGGTGATGAGACTTATACTAATTTCCTTGTGCAGATGAACCGGAGATGGACTGGAGGCGCAGATTACATTGATCAACCTTACAGTGTCAGGACTTGTTATGCTTATACTACTTTTGTAAGCCCTGAGATATGTGTTGATCCTAGGCCGTTTAGCACTGAGGGTAAAGTCTGCAGGGCTGAACAAACAATAAACATGGGCTCCCAGGGAGCGCCCGTGGCAGTTACCAGGCTTCACCAGATGAATACTGGAAGAGAAGTTATACTTGAGTTCACTGTAAGAAATATTGGAAGGGGTAAAGTTTGGGATGTAGGCTACCTTGAAAGGTGCAGCCCGTATTTCCCTGATGCACCGAGGCCCAGCATGCATAATGTTGTCTATGTAGGGTTTGCTGAGATTGATGGTGTTCCATTGGAATGCGACAGGTATACTATAAGGCTAGACCCTAATACGCAAGAGCAAAGGTTTCAATGCAGGTATGACTTGAGGGATGCGGCTATGGTTGGAAGCGCTTATGTTTCTCCTCTAAGGATGGAATTGTGGTATGGGTACGAGGAAAACATAAACAATAGGATAAGGGTTAGAAGGTATAACTAAAAAATTTTTTTGGAGGTAAATAAAAATGAAGAAAATCATGTTTGGTTTATTGGTTTTGTCTGCGTTAATCATTGCTGGGTGTACAGACCCAGAGCCGCAAACCAGGAGTTTTCTTGGAGGAAGCCAAGGGCTTGAGATAAGTTTCTTGCCAGATGCTCCTCCTGAAACAGTAAGTGACCAGAGGCAACAAGATTTCGATGTTTATGTTGAGCTAAAGAATAGGGGAGAATATGAGATCCCGCCGAACAGGGTTCTCGTTAAGTTAAGCGGTTTCAGGGCAGAAGCATTTGGGCTTTCAAGTACAGACCTTACAAAAACAGCTTCTGAGCCTATTTACGCTAGGGTTTTGAGCCCTGATGGCAGGACTATAGACCCTCCTGAATCATATGTGACCTTTGAAATGCTTAGCTATCAGGACGCTGCTATTGGTGCAGGCACAAGATTCCCGTTCAGGGTAGATGTTTGTTATGGGTATGAGACTACTGCGGCCTCAAGCCTTTGCGTCAAGGAAAATATGAATATAGATAGGGCGGGCGACTTGTGCAATGTTGATAGTACAAGGTCTCTTAGTGTCAGCGGCGCGCCTATACAAGTTACTAGTATGCAGCAAAGCAGGGCTGGAACGGACAGGACGAGGTTTACTTTCACAGTTCAGGATAAGGGTCCTGGAGATGTTTTTAGGCCTGAAAGCGCATGCGAACAAGCCACTAGGATTGAGAACAGGGTTTTTATAACAGTGGAAGGATTGCCTGGGGAAAACGTTAATTGCATTGGCTTAATGGAAGGGACAAGTAATGCTGGGTACATAATATTGAGTGGTAAAGAGCCTAAAGACATTAGCTGTATATATACTGTTACAGACAGGAATAACAGGATTGAGCCGTTCAACGTAAGGCTTGCTTATGATTACAGCCAGAGCATTACAAGGCAAGTTAATGTTGAGCACCATCCATTAGGATAAGAATTCTTATTTTTTTATTTCTTCATTTATCAGTATGAATCTTGCAAGCAACGCTTCTAGTTGTATGTATTCATCGCTTCCTTCTACTAAGCGGAATTCCATGTCTCCTGTGGCTTTTAGCATTTCAAGCTTTGCATTGTCTGATATGTCAAGGTTCCATGTTTCTTTTTGGAGTTGTTTTATCACGTCTAATCCTGAAAGGCCTTGGTTGGTCATTACGTCCAATAATTTTTTCTTGGCTTCAGGAAATTTTTTCTTAGTGCACAGGCTTAGTATTTCCCGTATTTCTTTTGGTTCAGCGTAGCTTGACACGTCGTAAATCGTTTTTTCGTCTATTTTATTCGTTATTGATGCGCTGCTTTGCATTATGTTCTCTAATCTTCTGCAGTCCCCGCCGCTTACTTCGTATAGTGCCTCTTTGGCTTTTTCTGTTACTGTTATTTTTTCTTTTTCAGCTATTTTGTCAATTATTTTGTGAATTTCTTCTTTGCTTAATGGCTTGAACCTGAAAACCGTGCAACGGCTTTGGATGGGGTCTATGATTTTGCTTGAGTAATTGCATGAAAGTATGAACCTTGTGGTTTGGGTGTAGTTTTCCATTGTCCTTCTTAGGGCTTGCTGGGCTTCGTTTGTTAGTGCGTCTGCTTCATCCAAGTATATTATTTTGTAAGGCGCGTCGCCTATGCTTTTGGTTCTTGCGAAGTCTTTTACTTGTTGCCGTATTACGTCTATTCCTCTTGTGTCGCTCGCGTTGAGCTCTAAAAAGTTCTGGTGCCAGTTATCCCCGTACATCTGCCTTGCTATTACTAGTGCAGTAGTGGTTTTTCCTGTTCCTGGCGGCCCGGAGAATAAGAGGTGGGGCATGTTCTTTTTTTCTGTGAATGCCTGGAGCCTTCTGACTATTTCTTTCTGGCCTATGATTTCAGAGAATTTTTTTGGCCGATATTTTTCTGTCCAGATGCTGAAGTTTTTTTCTTCCAATAGCCAACCCCCTTGGAGAAGGATAAAAGAGTTTTATTTATAAGGGTTTTGGATTAGTTGTTCAGGTTTCTTTCTTTGAATTCTTTGCCTTCAACTTTGCTTTCAAGGTATTTGGAAAGGATTTCTTCACTTGTTGAGGCGTAGTAGTCCTGTACTTTGTCTAATACGCTATGCGGGATTTTGCTCGCGATGACTTCCAGGATGTCTCCGTGGTGGTGTTTTATTATTGAGGGCATCAGCGGGCCTGCGGTTTTCGTTGTTCCCGTGTAGAATTTTCCTCCTTGGAACTTGCCTTTTCCGTTGAACAGCATGGAGATATACATTTTTTTTGGGTTGTTTTCTGATTCTATTTCGAATAAGTACTCGTTTTTCGTGGGAAGGTTGAGGTGTGTTCGGTCATGACATATGTCACCACCCTTAAAAATTCTCAGTTTTGCTGAGAATTTGGGTGATGACTTATAATGAAAAAAGAGTTTATTCGACGAGAATTCTTTAAATTAAAGCATAAAGGTTTTTCATACGCGAAATGCAAGAGCATTCTCCTTGCTCAGCATGGATACAAGGTGATATTAGAACGCTGAAGCGTTGGGTTAAGCGCCTTGATAAGGGTGATTGGGATTTAATGGATTCTTCCACAAGACCTAAGACTATTCATAGAAAGATTACTCCTGCTGTAGAGCAGGAGGTTGTCTGTTTGCGGAAGCAAACAGGTTGGGGAGAAGATAAGCTTTTTCCATATCTAAAACATTTAGAAATATCTAAGATGTCTATTAAAAGAATTTTGAAAAAGCAAGGTCTTTGTCGAGAGACAAAGACTAAAGGCAAACGTGTTAAATGGGTGCGATGGCAACGTCCACGCCCAAACGATTTATGGCAAATCGACCACACAGATGAGATGAATGAGGATAAATGCTACACTTTGAGTGTTGTCGACGATGCAACAAGATATAGCTTAACCCTTGTTCAGCTGAAAAGTGTGACTACAAAAATAGTCACACAAATACTTGACAAACTCATAAAAAAACAGGGGAAACCCAAACAAATACTAACAGATAACGGCTCAGCTTACGGCTTGAAAAACAAGAATAGCCGCTTCGATCGATGGTGCAGGCGAAGAGGAATACAACACATAAGAACCAAAGTGCACAGCCCGACGACGGCTGGCAAAGTAGAACGGCTGTTCAAAACCATGGACGAAGAACTCAAATACTGCAATAACGACTTAGAAGCTTTCAGGCTGAGATATAATCATTTCAGGCCGCACAGCAGCCTGAATGGGCTGACACCAGCCCAAAAATACTATGATTTCGCAAGTTTATTTTAGCTGGTGACATATGTCACGAACTTATACACGTGGGAAGGTTGAGGTATTGGTCTAAATATTGGTTTTTTTCTGCGAATCCGCTTACGCCGATTATTCTTCCTGAATGGGTTCTTTTTAGGTCTTCGAGTAGGCGTACGTTGTAGGTGCCTGCGCCTATATTGTATTTTGCTTTGAATGTTTCCATTTTTTTATTTGTAGCTCTTGGTTGTTAGTTTCATTGTTGTTTGTTCAATCAGCATTTTTTCGAGTTCTTCAGCTGTTTTCATGGCTGTTACCTGGTTGTTCATGTTCCTTATGAGGTTTTTTGAGTACCCGTGTTTTCCTTTGTATATCCCGTTTAGGTCGTAGCCGTTGTGTTTTTGAAATGTTAGTAGCATTCCGTCAAGGGTTTTGTCTTTTGAGTGTGTGAGCATGGTTAGCTTGGTTACTGACCAATGCTTGTTTTGGGGGATGTCTATCTTTCTTATGTATCCTTCTATTTTTACTTCGGATTCTGTTTCCCGGTCTATGTATTTGCCTGTTATTTTTTCGTTGTCTGCGTTTATTCTTCCTATTAGCTCATGGTTTTTGTTTCCACGAGTGTATTTTATTATTGATTCGTACATTTTTTTGAGTTGTTTCATGTTTATCTTTGCTCGCTGTATTCAGTGTCTGTTATTTGAAGGAATGCTCCTCCTGTATTTGGCTTGTTGTTTAATTTTTGTACGAGTCCTCCTTCGTAGTTCCCGTGGAATTTCCATCCTTCGTCTTTTTCCATTTTCATTACTATCCCGTCTAGTTCAGGAACGTCGGATACGGTTCTCATTGTTATCTTTGCGTTTGTCTTGTACTTTGTTTGTTTGCTTATTTGCTTTGAGAGGTATCCTTCCATTATTACTTCGTTGTTGTGGCTTGGTTCGAGGAAGTATCCTATTATTTGGTTTTGTTTGTTTATTTCTATGCATCCTTTTAAGTGGTACATGTTGTTTCCTATGATTAGGTTTGCGTATGCTTCGTTGTTTAGTTCTGGTTTGTTTAGTTTCATTGTGTTGTTTATTAGTAAGCACAAATATATAAAGCTTTCTATTTTTTACCACTTATCAATAGTAATATAAATATTTTCCATATAGAAGTTTAGTTAGGCCGAAACTGCCAAAACCCATTAGAAAAAAAATTTATGAAATAACAATACTTAGAAAGTATAAATCCAAAACAACGCCGTTGTGAGCAAAAGCTCCTCGAGAAAAATAACGCATTAAAAACATTTATAAATAAAAAATATTTAAAGTGCTTAAATGAAGAAAAATGCTGATAGAATACCTACAGGCGTAATAGCTTTCGGAGTAATACACATAATATACTCAGCTTTCCTAATAATGTTAACATCCTTGTCATTAATGTTTGCAGGAATCATGATATTGCCAATATTTATGCTGCTTTCCAGCGTAGAAAATTCTGAAGCAGCAATAGTCACCCTGCTAATAACATTGACAATAATAATAACCTTGATTGTAATAGCCATAGGCATACTAGGAATAATTGGAAGCATAGGAGCCTTTACAAGAAAAAAATGGGGTAGAAAGCTCATAATTATCACGGCGATAACACTAATAGTAATAGCTAGCTTACAGCTAATAATGGCCATCCTCAGCGCCAACATATTCTTTATCATAATAACTCCTTTATTCCTAGCATACTTCATATCATTACTAGCATATTTCAACAAGCCCCACGTAAAAGAATGGTTCGAGATAAAATGAGTGCGGCAAAATAAACAGCCATACCTAGAATTTATAAATGAAAGACAAAACCTTATTCTGTTAATGGAACAAAAAAGATTCAGAGGCTTCAAGCTGGACAAATTCCAGGTTGAAAGCATAGAAAGCATAGAAAAAAACAACTCTGTCGTGGTTTCAGCCGCAACAGGAACAGGAAAAACCCTGATCGCAGACTACGTAATAGACAAATACCTGAAACAAGGCAAAAAACTAATCTACACAGCACCCATCAAAGCCCTTTCAAACCAAAAGTATTCTGACTTCAAAAAACAATACGGCCAAGAAAGCGTTGGGATAATGACAGGAGACGTCACAATAAACCCTGAAGCGCCACTACTGATAATGACCACAGAAATATACAGGAACATGCTCCTCTCGAAAGACCCATTCATAGAAGACGTAATGTACGTAGTATTCGACGAAATACACTACCTAGGTGACATAGAAAGAGGCACGGTATGGGAAGAAAGCATAATCTTCTCCGCGAACCATGTCCGCTTCTTGTGCTTATCCGCAACAATCCCAAACGCAAGGCAATTCGCGAACTGGATCCAATACATAAAAAAACACGACGTAGACGTAGTAGTAGAAAAAAAGAGAGCGGTACCATTAACACATGCTTTCTACGACACGGAAAACGGGTTTTCATCGCTAAAAGAAATCAAAGAACTAAAAGAACTCGACAAATACCCGAAGTACAATAAGAAAAGAAAAAAATTCATGTTCCAAGACCTGAAAAGAAAAAAAGAAAACGTTCACTTAGCACTATTAAAAGACCTTGAAAAAGAAAGAAAGCTACCATGCATATACTTCTGCTTCTCCAGAGAACAAACACAAAGAAAAGCAGAAGCCCTCAAAAACCACAGGAACTACTTATTGAATCAGGAAAGCGTAAAAGCATCAAGCCTTGTAAGGGAAAGGCTGAGGAATACCGATAAATCCGTTCATAACCTGAAGACAACAAAACTATTAAGAGAATGCCTGTCTAAAGGAATCGCATTCCACCACGCAGGCATGCTACCCGTCCTAAAAGAAATCGTAGAGAACCTGTTCGCGGAAGGCCTCGTAAAAGTATTGTTCGCAACAGAAACCTTCGCCGTCGGTATAAACATGCCCGCAAAAACAGTATGCTTTGACTCCTTAGAGAAATTCGACGGCATCAACTTCAGGTACCTGAACAGCAAAGAATACTTCCAATTAGCGGGAAGAGCAGGAAGGAGAGGAATAGACAAAGAAGGATTCGTTGTAAGCGTAATAGAAAGAATCACGACGGATGTGAACAAAGTCAAAAGCATAACTGAAAGCGATTCCGAGCCACTGAACTCCCAGTTCAAATTATCCTACAACACAATCCTGAACCTTATACACAGCCACAACGAAGAAGAAAGGAATATAATCCTCAAAAGCAGCTTTTACTCATACCAGCAAGGCGGAAGGAAAGGAGCACAGCGAATCACGAATAGTTTCAACAAAAAGAAAAAGAAGCTCGTCCGCGAAGGCTACATCACAGAAGACGACGACCTGACAGAGAAAGGATTATTCACATCCAGGATTTACACAGAAGAACTGCTTGTAACAGAGATATTCTGCACAGGCATAACGAAAGAGCTTAACGAGATAGACATACTAGTCGTGGCAGGAAGGATAGTCCTGGAAGAAAAAAGGAATACGAAATTCAAAGTAAGCACGAAGGCACATTCCAATAAAGTTTTCAAATTAGCCAGGCAAAACAAGACGCTGAACAGGTACTTCCAGGAAAACCCTTTATTCGTTGTTGAAACATTCCTAAAAGAATGGCATGATGGATGCGAATTCGCTGACTTGCTGGAATACAGCACTTTAAGCGAAGGAGACATAGTAAGGTACATAAGGCAAATCCTTGACTTATTAGAACAGGTAAAACATGCGACTTTAGACGGTGAACTAAAGGAAAAAATAAGGCGTGTCGAAGAAAAAATAGATAGGGATGTAATAAGCGTAATATTCTAAAGCAATAAAAAAAATTAGATTATGTCTTCTTCAGCCACGACTAAGAAGTCCCCCATCGCGATAACCGCTGAAAACGGGATTAAAGGATCTCCATCCTTGGTTTTCTCTAATTCAAGCTTCTTAGCATACGGAGTTGGATTCGTAAGAACAATATGGATTAACTCCCCTGAATTGGTCTCGAAAACTATATCTCCCACATCCCCAAATCTTTTCCCTGTCTTTGAAACAACGGTCTTCCCGAGCAATTGCTTTGAATATTTCTTTTCTTCTTCAGCCATGAACACACCCTCACAAATATGATTATTAACTATTAACCATTCAATAGTAGGATTTAATATTTAAAGGTTTTGATTCCCCTTCAGAGGATATCCTTGAAAAAACGCATAATCTTTATAAATCTGTAAGAAAAACACCTTTCTATGGATGTTGAGGAAAGAATAAGGCTTGTAGAGGAAGTTGCGAAAGGCGGCGAGCTCATCAACAGGGAGGAATTAAAGAAACTCTTCCTGAAGAAAGATAAGCCTGTAGCTTATGATGGTTTCGAGCCCAGTGGAAGGCTCCACATAGCACAGGGAATCCTAAGAACGATAAATGTTAATAAGATGCTCAAAGCAGGCATTCACTTCAAGATGTGGGTCGCGGACTGGTTTGGGTGGATGAACAACAAAATGGGCGGGAACCTCGACAAAATAAGGGTTGTCGGGGAATACCAGATAGAGACGTGGAAAGCGTGCGGCATGGACACCAACAAAATAGAGTTCTTATGGGCAAAAGATGTAATGAAGGACGACGAGTACTGGAAGAAAGTCGTGAACATAGCCAGGAATAACTCCTTAAACAGGATAATCAGGTGCAGCCAAATCATGGGAAGAAGCGAAACCGATAACTTAACAGCAGCCCAAATATTTTACCCTTGCATGCAATGCGCGGACATCTTCCACTTAAAAGCAGACATAACCCAGCTAGGAATGGACCAAAGAAAAGTAAACGTCTTGGCACGTGAAATCGGGCCCAAGCTAGGATTCTGGAAGCCGATCGTGGTAAGCCACCACATGCTAATGGGCTTGGAAGAGCCACCAAAAGACGCCAAAGCAGGTGTTGAACGAGCAACAGCTATGAAGATGAGCAAGTCCAAGCCAGACTCCGCCATATTCATGGATGACTCCGAAGAAGAAATAAAGAGGAAGATGAAAAAAGCTTATTGCCCGGAGAAACAAGTTAAGGAAAACCCTGTCATGGAATACGCGGAATACATAGTATTCGAAAAAATTAAGGATGGCACATTCAAGGAATTCTTAATAGAGCGGCCTGAGAAATTTGGGGGGAACATTTCATTTAAGACCTATGATGATCTTGAGAACGCGTATAGTAAAGGCGAAGTGCACCCGTTAGACCTGAAAACAGCGATGGCAAAATACCTAAACGAATTAATAAAGCCGGTGCGTGAGCACTTCGAAAAGGACAAGAAAGCAAAAGAACTGCTTGAAAAAGTAAGAAGCTACCAAGTAACAAGGTAAGATTAGTAAGGCGTGCCTTTCTTTCTCTGGTTCGCGAATGCTTCCATGTACCACTCGAACTCATCTAAGAATTTGACAATTCGCCTATTATAGGCTTCGTCTAAAGGCTTGCCATCTTCGTCAAACGCTTCTTTTATCTTGGGCACAGGGAACATTGTTGGTATGGTTGGCATTCCCAGTTCCGCGAGAACCGCCCTTAAATGTATTGCCGCCCTGACACCGCCGAAGCTTCCATCTGAGTAGCTTGCTATGGCGCTGGGCTTAAAGAAGTATTCTGACTGGAAGTGGTCTATCATGTTTTTCAAGCCTGCTGGGGGTCCGTGGTTGTATTCCGCTGTTACCATGATGAACCCGTCTGCTCCGCGTATCTTTTTTGAAAGCATCTCCATGACTTCAGGAGCCTTGCCTTCCTCGTATTCCTTGTGCATTTTATCCAGCAACGGCAACTCATACTTTTGTGCGTCTGCAAGGAAAACTTCGTGGCTTCTTTCTTTCAGCTTATCCTCTAGGAACTTCGCGACTTTAATTCCTTGCCTGTTATGTCGCACTGATCCCAGGAAAATAACTACTTTAGCCATAAATATCACCTTTTAACATAAAGCAATGATTACTTATTTATAATTAACCCTTGTATTTCAAAACAAGGCTTTAACATGTTTTGATAAGAATATATTTTTAAATTGGGAATACCAATAAGTTGTTTTGAGGTGAAAAAAATGATTGGCTTATGCAAAAAAATGGATAAAAACCTTAAGAAATTTAAATTCCACGACTACCAGATTCTGAAGACAGTGGTGTTCTTATTCACGCTATTCCTAATAACTGCGTGGGAAGGATTTCACTTGTTCGTGCTTAGCATTGCGTGGTATGTATACCTTGGAGCAGCGATATTGCTAAGTATACCTTTGGCCATGAAGATGTTTAAGAAATAATTTATTTCTTCAATTTTTTAACTATTAAACCTATTCCAGCTCCGAACAAGCCAAATATAATTGTATTTACTATGAGTAAAAAGAACGCTGCAAAGAGAGAAAAATCATCAAAAAAAGAACCTGTTACAAAAATAGCAGGAATTGAAACATACATAAAAAAAAGGCTTACAGGATTTTGGTACATGACGCCTGAAAAGTGAAATATACTAAGAGCGGATAAAAAGGTAAAAAAAGCAAATAAAAAGCCAGCAAAAAAACCTTTCCTCGGATAACTATTTATGAAAGGAAAAAAAGCCTTTGTCTTTACCTTCAAAAAAACTAAAACAGCAAAAACAACTATTATGATAGGAAATAATAATGAACCAACAAAAGAACCAATAAGGTTGGAAAAACCAAAAGAAGTGTAACTGCCACGTCCAATGTTTCCCTCAACAAAATAATATCCTAGCTGATTACAGCAATTTTCTATACCGTCAGAAAAATCGCATTCACCGATAGGTGTAGTAATAAAAAATATTTCAAGTTCACTGTCGTAATTGGGATAGTAACTAACCCATCCTTCTGGCAATGTGTACCTCCTGAACTCATCACCCGACCAATAACGTGCGCATTGTTCAGTTTCTTGATTTAATGCAATTCCCTGCATTGAAGGCGCTGCAACCACGATCGTCACAGAATATAAAAACATGCATAATAAGGCTAGGCTAAAAAGCAGTTTTTTCATCTTTAAGAAAAAATTATGTTGCTATTGATATTTAAATATTATTGCACAACTCTTGCTTTCTTCGTCATCGTGTTTGGTATAGGTTTATATGTTATTATTGGCAGCTCGAGGTTTGAGAAGTGATCTATTCGCGTGTTTTGTAATTCAGGGTTATGTTGCCATATTCTTCGTGAAGTTGCTTGAGTTCTTTCCAGGAAGGGTTTTCTATCGTGGTTCCGTCATTGGCTATTGCTTCAAGGGTTCCATGTTCATCTTTAAGGATAGCATCATATAGTGTTTTGATAGTTCCTATGTCATTAGTGGAAATGTTTAGTTTTAGATAGTCTTCGCTCATGAAGACAGGGTATGGTAGTGCAATATAAATGTTTTACTGAATTATATTTTCCCAACATTTATTTTCCATATTGTAGTTAATTGTTTTTGAGAGAGTCTCCTGCTAAGAAAAAGCTTTTAATAAGCACAATAGTTTTCTACAAGTTATGCAAGGAAAAATCAGAGGTTTAAGGAAAATCCTGAAGGATAAAAAAGCTAATGCGTTATTCTTGCATTGGAAGGATCCTAACCATAAGTGGCTGTTGGGCGAGAAGTTGGAGGATAGCTTTGTACTTGTAAGGAAAACAGGCAAGCCCTTGCTTTTCATCTCGCCTTTAGAGAGCTTTAAGTCGAAGAAATTCCGGGTTGTCATTATGGGGAGGGATTTGAAGAAAAGAATATCTTCTTACAAGATTAAGCGCTTGGCTGTGAATAATTCTTTTTTTACTTTGAAGCATAAAGAGTTCTTTGGAAAAGCTTCTTTTGTTGATGTCAGTAAGGATTTGCTGAAAATACGAAGCGTTAAGGATGAGTCGGAGATAAGGAAGATTAGAAAGGCTTGCACTTATACGGTTAAGTGCTTTAATGAGTTAATCCGTGCTTGGAAGAAGAAGCAGTTTAAGCATGAATTGGATGTTGTTCGTTTTATTAAGCGCTTCGCATTGGATAATGATTTAGGCTTAGCCTTCGAGCCTATTGTTGCAAGTGGGAAGAATGCTTGTGTTCCCCATCATTCCAAGCATACTACGCTGAACAAGGGTTTTTGCGTTGTTGACTTTGGTTTTGAATACAAAGGATACAACAGCGATATGACGAGGACATTGTACATTGGGAAGCCTTCCGAGGAGGAGCGTGAATATTACGATCTTGTGAGAAGCGTCCAGGAAAGCTGTGTTGAAATGGTTGAGCCCGGAGTTCTTGGCAGGGATTTGAATGATTCTGCTGTTAAAATGCTTGGCGATAAGGCAAGGTTTTTTGTTCATAGCTTAGGGCATGGCATAGGGGTTGAGGTTCACGAGAAGCCAGGTATTAGTGGTTCTTCTGAGGAGTTCCTGGTTGAAGGCATGGTTTTAACTGTTGAGCCTGGAGTGTATATTCATAGGAAGAGAGTCGGCATTAGGATTGAGGATACAATCCTTGTTTCTCGGAAAGGGTTTGTTAATCTTACAAGGAGTGCATCTAAGAACTTGGTGATTGTTGTTTAGCGTATTTTATGGCTTGTTTTATGTATTCTTGGGCGTTTTCTTTTCCAGCTATTATCTCTGTGTATAGGGGGTTTGTAGCGTTTTCTACGTTTATTATTATGTCATCTTTGATTAATTCTTTTGTGAGTTTTCCTTCATTATTGGTTATTAGCATATGGTATTGTGTTGGAATGATTATTTTCTTTGCTTGCCTTTCAACTTTTAGGGGGCCTTTCTGCTCTCCGTATTGGAGTTTTAGGTATTTTGTATCGAGCATATTTGTTTCTGCTACTAGTATTGTCTGGTTTGCTATCCTACTAAGAATGTTCTGCTCCATGATATCCAGGCCTTCTTCTAGTGTAATTCTTGGTTTTTGTGAGAAAATGCTTTGTTTTTCTTCCATTTTTTTGGTTACGCACTCCAAATATATAAATCTTACTTTTTTCATCACTAATAAGTGGTCTTTGCGGTTTGAGAGGGTTAAGTTTTAAATAATAAAACGTATTACTGCAAAACATGGCAGACGACTCAAGGGAAACCAGCGCCGAGAAAAGGCCGGAATTTGAACACCAGGCATCCATAGACAGCCTGGAACAAGAAAACAAGATCCTAAGAGAGACGGTATTCCAGCTAAAAACAGAGCTAGACCGCTTCAGAAGCCCAGCCCTGATGGTAGCAGACACCACAGACATAATAAAAGACAGAGCCATAATCAAAGTCCCAAACGGAAACAAATTCTTAGTAAACATATCAGGAGACGTAAAAAACCTCAAACCAGGAGACACAGTCATAGTAGAGCAAAAAAACCTGACAATAGTAGAAAAACTGGAACGCGAAAGAAGAATAGACGCAGAACAATTCGTAATAATTGAAAAGCCCACCGTGAAATGGAAAGACATAGGCGGCCTGAAAGAGCAGGAGAACGAATTAGTGGAAGTCATAGAACTCCCATTGAAAAAGCCTGAGCTATTCAGGAAGATAGGCATTAAGCCTCCTAAAGGCGTCTTACTATACGGCCCTCCCGGGACAGGGAAAACAATGCTGGCCAAAGCAGCCGCTGCAAGCACAAAAAGCACGTTCATAGAAATCGTAGGCTCAGAACTAGTCCAAAAATTCATCGGGGAAGGCGCAAAGCTCGTAAAAGACATCTTTAAGCTCGCAAGAGAAAAAGCCCCAAGCATAATATTCATAGATGAACTCGACGCAATCGCATCCAAGAGAATAGATGTCGGGACTAGCGGAGAAAGAGAAGTGCAAAGGACTTTCATGCAATTACTAGCCGAAATAGACGGGTTTAAGCCATTGGACAACGTAAAAATCATAGGATGCACGAACAGATCAGACATACTGGACCCTGCAGTTACAAGGCCTGGAAGGCTCGACAGAATGATCGAAGTGCCCGTACCAAGCAAAGAAGGCCTGAAAGAAATATTTAAGATACACACCAAAGGAATGAGTATTACAAAAGGACTAAAAACAGAGCACTTGCTAAAGAAAATGGAAGGCTTCTCAGGCGCAGAAATAAAATCTGTTTGCACAGAAGCAGGGTACTTCGCAATCCGCGAGAACAGGAAAACTGTAAAGAAAGAAGACTTCGAAAAAGCAATCGTGAAAGTAAAGAAAGCAGAAGACACAGGCTTCCAAGAATACAAAGGCATGTTCGGATAACCCTTGCAAAAATGTTTTTATTCCATAGTGACAAAAAAATTTATAAATGGATGTGTATTCCCGTAAACATGGAAAAACTACCTGACGAGTATAAAACAAGCTTTGCAAAAGGAGCAAAAGCCTTAGCCCAAAAAGATGTATATAAGAACCAATACGAATGGACTCAAATAGGACTAAAAAATTTTAAGAGAAGAGTTTTAGGATTCTGCGGGCGCGAAACAGAAAAATCATTAGAAGAACTAACCGAAATCTTAATGGAATTAAAAATTGTTAATTCTCCGAAAGAAGGACAAAAATTTGTTAAAGGACTCCACGATTCATACATAACTTATGGAAACGGATCATTATACTTTGAAAATGTCCAAAGTAAAGAAGGAAAATGTTGCAGAATTAAAAGAAAATATGGCAATTTCCTCGGAGATGGTGGCGAAAGGCCATAGAAAGGAAGGAGAACTTAATTATTTCTAAAAAACACCTTTCGTGACGAGTAGGAAAGCAACATATAAATATGTGTAGTCATTGTGTTAAACAGGATAGAATGAAAAGCAAAAAAGAAGTGAATTGGCCTGTAGTTATAATTGGCTTGATAGGCCTTGGATTCGTAGCCCTAACATTCATAATACACTGGCTCTTCATAATACCA
>SLQZ01000015.1 GCA_007131205.1 Candidatus Woesearchaeota archaeon
AACCAAAAACTACTTCGTTACCCCACTCAACACGAGCATAGCGAGCACTAACATAGCTAACTTCATCTACGCCACGCACATTCCTAAGAGCGCGCACATCACTCATCGTAAGAGGAGCAGGAACAGTGTCAGTCAAGCCAAACGTAGCCCCTTCAGGCAGGATAACAATCATATCCGCGCCCATAGCCACGAATTCTTCCCTAATCGTGTTCTCCAGTCCCTGGCCTAAGCTGAACAAGCTAACAACAGCAGCAATACCAATAAATATGCCAACCATTGTGAGCCAGCTCCGCAACCCGCGGTGCCTTATGCTCTGCAACGCAATCTTAAAGTATTCTTTTAACATTTTAAGCCTTCCTCAACGCATCAACAGGATTCATCCTCGAAGCTGAAATAGCCGGAGTAATACCGAACAAAGAGCCGAGCAGGAACGAAAACAGCAAAGCCCCAAAAACCAAGGGCAGGGTGATAACTGCCTGCAATAATTCAACACCTAAAAAGGTGACTGCGATAAACTCAACGAGCCATGCAAACCCCAGTCCTATGGCTACGCCTATAACACCGCCTGCCAATCCAAGCAAGCCAGACTCCAACAAGAACAAGGAAAGAACATCCCTATTCCTAGCACCAATAGCCTTCATCACGCCGATATCACGAGTCCTCTCCAAAACACTCATATACATAGTATTAGCAATACCCACGCCACCCACAACTAAGCTGATAGCCGCGATGCCAACAACTACAACTGTAATAACGTTAAGCACAGTCTTAAAAGTGTCAAGGAGCTGCTGTGGAGTCGTCACCGAAAAAGTTTCCTGGCCAACGCGGTCACCCCTATGCCTCCTCAATTCATGGCGAATCCGCTCTGCAACGTCATCTATCTCGTCAACGTTCTGCACTTTGGCAGTGATCAAAGCAAAAGTATCATCATTACCAGTTACTTCCCTCAAGATATCTTCGTTTACAACCATGCTTCCATCAGTCTGGAAAGAGCCACTTCTCTTCATAACACCAATAACTGTGAATTCCTGGCCTCCAATGATTATTCTGTCCCTGACATCAAGCCTTTTGCCAAGCACAGGGCGGTCATAATAAGTGTATCCAACCATTACGCTGTAACGGTCATTGCTCCTCAGCATACGCCCATACTCAATCTCGTAGTTATTACTATCTATTATGAATTGTCGCTCAACAGGGTCACGAGGAAGGCTGCCCACGAATTCCAATGACAATTCATCATCCACTTCAACCATTACAGGCTCAATTAGAAACCCTGAAGCAATATCAACACCCCTAGTTCTTCGCACAACGTTAAGATCAGACTCATCCAAAGGAATAGCAACAGAAGATCCTGGAGGGCCGAAGCCAAGGCTTCTTGACTGCACAGTTATTCGCTCAACACCTAAAACCTGGAATTGCTGGGCAACAGCCATTTCAAGACCCTGGCTTAAGCTGATAAGGCTGACAACAGCGGCTATGCCTATGATTATGCCTACCATGGTAAGCCAGCTTCTAAGGCCACGGCGCTTCAGGCTCTGAACAGATATTTTTAGGTATTCTCCCAGCATTTTAAACTCCTTTTTCCAATAATAAAAAAGTTAAAAAAAAGAATTATTCTTCGCTTCGCCTTTTCTTTCTCTTCCTGTAATACCATATTCCAGCGATTAAGAGCACTAACACAACTACGATTACAACGCCTGCCCCTGCTCCATCATTCTCACATACATCGCATACTTCGTGCTGTATGTTGAATGTTTCAATCCTTTGGTTGTTCAAGGCATCCCTGTACTCTAAGGTTATTGGGAATAAGACTGTGTCAGAGTTTAGGGCTTTAACCCTGTACCTCACAGTTTGGTAGTCATCACTAAAAATATTCCCTATATAAACAGATCTTGAAGCAGATATTAACTCGTAGTCATCACTTTCCTCAAGTGTTATGGTTAATAGCTTGACATCTGCAAGCCCCTTGTTGACAATGCTGAAAACTATTTCCCCTGTCATCCTGTCCACGTGAAGGTCAGTGTTATCAACTAATACTGCTAAATCAGGCTCGTCATTAATCTTCACACCAATTATTGTTGTCTGGTTGAAAAACCTTCCTGCATCGTTTGTGTAAGCTATATACATGGGAACTTTGTATATTCCTGCGTCTGCATCCGGATACGCGTCAAGGTTGAACCTGAACTCTGATGTCTGGCCTGGCGCAATCCTGTTCACTGATTTTTGGTTTGTTGAGCCTGCAGGAACTATTGGAATATCTGCCAAGACTGTATTCCCAGCTATTATTGGGTTTAATCCAAGTGCAACTGTTACATCCCTTAGGCTTTCACCGGATGCAAGGTTTTTTAGGGATAATACCAGCTCCGATGTACCGCCTGGCACTAGTTGTTCTGGCTCTAATACGATGTTGCTTACGTGAAGCACAGCTCTAGATGTTTGAACGAGAACAGGCACTCTTGCTGTGGCTTCCACGCCAGGGGCATCTGCCATTTTATAGGTCAGCTGTATGCTGCTTGTTCCCTCAGGCGCGTCGCTGGCGACCATTACCCTGTATCTTAACGCGTAGTCTCTCTGGGTGCCAAGCACAGATATTGTTTTTACCCTGTCTTGCTCGGATACTAAGCGGAACGGGAAGGAGTCTACGAATTTAATTTCGATATCTCTCGCATCCCGGTCCCCAATGTTTTGAACGGTGACCCATACATCTACAGGCCTTCCGGGCTCAGCAGGCATAGGTTCCTGCGTTGATAATGAGTATCTTAGCACAGGGCTATTTTGTGCTGATACACTTGTCGCTGCTAACAATAAAACTAGCATTATGCTCATTGCAACTATTATTTTTTTCATTTTCATTTCCTCCTTTAATTTTCGCTTAAGTATTTGGATGTGTCTTCATCCAATGATTTTACTATCATTCCGTCCTTTATGTATATCAGGCGGTTGGCTTGCTTTGCCACTCTCTCGTCATGGGTTACCAGTACTATCGTGGTTCCTTTTTCTTTATGCAGCTTTTTGAGGAAGTCGAGCACGGTTTCTCCTGATTTGCTGTCAAGGTTTCCTGTGGGCTCATCCGCGAGTATTACTTCGGGGTCTCCTGCTAATGCACGGGCAATTGCTACTCTTTGTTGTTGGCCTCCACTTAGCTGTGTTGGCTTGTTCTGGTATTTGTCTGAGAGGCCTACTAGTGATAAGTAGCTTTCTGCAAGCTTTTCTCTTTTTCCTCCGCTGTATCCTTGGAATGTTAATGGGAGCATTACGTTTTCCTTTGCTGTTAATGAATTTATTAGGTTGAATTGCTGGAATATGAAACCTATAGTCCTGCCACGGATTTGGGCTAGCCCGGATTCAGTCATTTTAGCAATGTTTTTCCCGTTTAGGTGCACTACTCCTTTGCTTGGGACGTCTAAGCAGCCTATCATGTTCATCAACGTGCTTTTTCCTGAGCCACTCGGGCCCATTACCGCGAGGAATTCACCTCTCTTCACTCTTAGCGTTGCGCCTCTTAATGCGTGGAATCTTACGTCGCCCATCCTGTATGTCTTCCATACTCCGTCCAGTTCTATTACGTTTCCGTTATTGGCTTTTGTTGGGATTGTCTTTTTCTTTGCAGCGGCTTTTTTTTGCATTTTTGCACCTATATTTGCCTTAGTTTTGTGGTTGTTTCAACCAGGATTTTCTTTATCTTTGCTTTGTTCTTCTTGATCTTGTTCTCTTTCATCAATCTGAACATCTCTTTTTTTAAGGCTGTTGTCTCTTCTTGCACTTCTATGAATGAGATGTTTCCTTTTTTAACTTCTTCCACGATCTCCATTTCTGATTCTATGGGTATGCCATATATAGAGTTAAGCATCCTGTACGTGTTTTCTAGTGATTCTATCATGAATTTCTTTTCCTCGGATTTCTTTTTTAGCTCTTGCTTTCCTTTCCGGGTTAGCTTGTATTCTTTCTTGTTTTCCGCGGGGCATTGTTCTATTATGCCTTCTTTTGCTAATTGGTCTAGGGCGGGGTAGATTGAGCCGTAGCTTGGCTTCCAGCCAA
>SLQZ01000078.1 GCA_007131205.1 Candidatus Woesearchaeota archaeon
AATATCTTACAAATCCAAATCCCCATGATTCTCCCTAAATCTTTCTTCAAGTATTTCTTTATGCTGTTTTGCACCTTCCAACTCAACTCTCAATCTAGGTAAAGGATCTGCATATTCTCCACTAGAAACTCTTTCTGGAGGAGAACCCTCTCGTTCTCGCCTCTCTATTTCAGCTTCAAGCTGTGCTATTTCCATATCTATAGCAGTTATTTCCCGAAAATCATTATAAAAATTTTCATTAACAGATGCATCGTAAAGACCCAAGATGGCAGAGTCAGGCTCAGCAGCCCTAAACTCGTCTATCATCCTCTCCCTCGCAGCACTAACCTGGTTATGCACTATCGAAGCTGCTTTCTCAGTAATAATCCTCTTATCTATCTCAGATATTTCGATTTTTTCGCTTCTCACCGTAGTAGTATCTCCTTCAACTGTCATATCTATATAACCAGCACTTTTTCCTTCCTGATTGTAAATGTTTATCCTATCCGGATTCTGTGCATCGAGATTCAGTGTGTAACTCTGCCTTCCTCTAAAGTCAAAATACTTACAACTAGTTCCTTGGCATTCAAGCCATTCATTCGTATCTGAATCAAGAGAGATTTCCTCTACAGGAGGTTCCATAACAGGAGAGCCAGGAAGCTCTCTCCAATACTTAGTCCTTGGATCAATCCTGTTAATAACTGTTGTACAATAATCAGTAGAAGATACTTGTGTAGAGAACATAGCGCCCACCATAGTCGTGAGCTCAAGCGAGGCCTGTGCGCCAGCGATAGTATGGCATGCTCCTTTACCACCAATAACTGGGGCTAGGGCACTGCAATAAAATGATACTCCGGTTGATCCAAACAATGAAACAGGATCGCTCATTATCTCGGACAGCCTCCCAGTTACATCCCTGAACATCGCGGTTATTGGAAAAGCATCAAGAACGTTGCTCCAAGCCAGGGTGCACTCTGCGTACTGCTTCTGGTCTTGGCAAGCGCTTGGGCTTACACCCATAGAACCGGTGCTTTGCGACAAGCATTGCAAGTAATTGCATTCGACTCCTAAGCGTACTTCCCTGTGGTGTATTACGGCTGGGACGCACATCGTCATATAAGCTACTATTTCGCTCCTCCAAGGATTCATAAAAGCGCTTGGATCATCATATCCTGCGAGATTCGTAATATCTTGGGCAAGCGGAACATTGTCTGTTAAGTAAGAATCAAATTCACCTATGTAGCTGGGCTCGCATGTAAATAATTTGCAAGCTTGTGCGAAGTACTTGGCTCCTCTCTGCATTCCTTCATGGGCGGCATCTGTTGAGTGCCCGAACTTAGTTGCAGAAGCTTCAAGCGTGCCAAAGCTAAAAGGGCCTGTTCCAACTGCTGCAAGCTCCATGGCTGCTAAAGCAGCTCCAAGGGTAGACATAGCAGTTTCCCCTGCCGCAAACGCCTGGCAGGTAACTGTTAGAGTATTAGATGCCCTTCTAAGATTCATCAGTGTTTGAGTCTTGCTTTCAACTTCTTCTTGGATCCTGTCTATTTCGTCCTGGATGTTAACATGTATTCCTCCTTGATCTCTGAGGTTGAGCATTATTGTAAAGTTCTTTGTTTCAGGAGCAGCGTAGTACGTGTCTCCTGAACGAGTTGTAAGGGTTACAGGGCACCGGTATTCAAGCCTATTCATCCCTGCATACCTCTGTTGAGTGCCGCTCTCAGCAAGCGTGAACTTAACATACACGTTATTGTTCTCAGTGTCTGCATGAATAACCCTTAAATTTGATATGTCTCCGTTGTTTCCGGTAATGCCTTCTCTTACAGGAACGCATTCCCTGCCATGCATGGCTGTAACAATATTTGGAGCTCCTCTTCTGGGAGTTAAGCTTATCTCTGCGTATATATCTCTTGCAAATAACAAGTTGGCTTTGTCAAGGGAGGGATTGCTTGGTGTAACTCTTGATACATCCCAGAAATCTGCTTGTGTTTCATCAGTAGCACTAAAAATATTTATTCTTTCTGTTGTTGTTACTGTGTTACCTGCAAGATCTGTGAATTCAACGGGCAAGTCGTATTGGCCAGGAGAAATTTCGCCTGGCATGATACTCCCAGTACACCTGAACTCGTTTCTCTGCGCGGTAGGGTTGCATGTAGCTGTGACGTTCTGGGCACCTATGTTGCTTCCACGGATGGTCATGTTTACCCTTGGGCTTACGTCTTCTGTGATATTTGCTGTTACTAGGACTTGGTTGTTTAATGTAAGGATTTCTAGACCAGCTGCGTTCTCAATGATTATTTCGTTTATTTCTGGGGGGCTAGAGTCACAGGTTACGTATTTCGTTTCTAAACCGCTTATTCGTATTCCGGCATCATTCCTGCTTGGGAGCCCTTGGAAGTCAATGATTCGAAGCGGGATTTGCTGGTTGTTGTTGCAGGACACTGTAACGTACCCGTAGCAGTCCCCTCCATCGCATCTTGATACTAATGCGGGAGTTCCATCGCCAGGGCCAAGCGAGAATGTTATGTGTCCCCTGCTGAACCCTGCACCTATATCGGTTATTCTTATGTTTATCCTGTTTCTTTCTCCTGATGCTATATAGCATGTGCCTTCGTGGCATTTATCTGTTCCAAGGAATTCTAGTGTTGGATTTGAGTTGTCTAATTCAAATGTTTTCTCAATTTCTTTTGTTATTTCTCCTTGGTCTGTGTCAAAGGTTATTATTATGCTGAAAGTCTCTTTATTGTGTCGAATGATTATTCCTCTCTGAGAAGTTGTTCTAACTTCACAAGTGCCAAGGTCTTCTTCGCAGGAAGCAATCATGGAAATGTAAGCATAGTTTTCTGAAGCATCATAGTTTATGTCCTGCGCGTTTATCCTAACACTATTTATCGTGATACCTGGTGCTTCATAATCAAACCTTATATTTGTAGGCATTGGGTTGTTATGAGATATATGGGTTATTTCTTCTCCGTTCCAGAAGAATTCGAGGTTAGAAACTGTTATTTGTTCTTCTTCAGCTGTGGAAATGGTTGTTAAGAGGAGCAGTACGCCTAAGAATATGGTTGTAGTGCCTGCTAATACGAGTTTTCCTTGCAATATCCTCATCCTCTAATCAGCCCTGTAGACGTGCATATATATATTTTTCTATAACGCGAAGGATTTACTTGACGCTGCCTTCAAGGTTTTTGTCGACGATTATTTGCCCTGGAGCGTTTAATTCATTTCCGTCTGCTTTTAGAGAGCCTTTTTCTGCTTTTATCTTCACGGAGAAGAATTCGTCTATGCTTATTTCTTCCGCGGGTTCTTGTTTTATTCCTGTTATGCTTATTTTGTCTCCGGGCTTGCTGTCCGGGCTGTGCAGGACTCCTACTTTTTTTCCTTGCTGGACTGCTAGTAGCATTCCGTGGCTTTCCACTCCGCGGAGCTTAGCTGGTTTTAAGTTGTAGACTACTAAGACGTTTTTCCCGATTAGTTCTTCTGGTTCGTAGTGGCCTACCAGGCCTGATACGATGGTCCTGGTTTCCCCGCCTAAGTCTATTTTTTCTATGTATAATTTGTCGGCTTCAGGGTGTTTTTCCACAGAGGTGATTTTTGCAATTCTAATATCTAATTTTTTTAATACTTCATCATCTTTTTTTTGCTTGCCCGAGAATTTTTCTTGTAGTATTTGTGTTTCTTTGTCTTCGAGTTTTTTGAATAATGCTTTGGGCTCGTTTATCTCGTGCTCTTCTATTTTTTTGTTTAAAAGTTCTAGGGTGGGTGTTTCTTTTATTTTTAGTTGTGATAGTATTTGTTTTGCTGTTTCTGGCATTACTGGCTGGATTAGGATTGCTAGGTCTTTTATGAGGTTGGCTAGTACGGCTAGTGCGTTGTATGCTTTATCCGGGTTTTCTTTTATGGCTTTCCAGGGTTCTTGTTCTTGGAAGTAATGGTTTCCTTTGGTGGATAAGCTCATTATTTGCTTTAATGCTTTCTTCAACTGTATTTCTTCGTAGGA
>SLQZ01000060.1 GCA_007131205.1 Candidatus Woesearchaeota archaeon
GAAATTAACAACAACAATTATCTTCCATATAGCTAATAATTCTTCTAAAAAAAAAGAAAAATGGCAGAATTACTTCCTGCCCCTAGCCATCTTAGCCCTGGAAACATCTCCGTGCTTGTCAACGAAGTACAGGTAACCAGATTCCTTCCTAACGCCAACTTTAGCCACTTTTTCTGGCTTGCCCTTCTTTCCTTTCCTGCTGCCGCCCCTGGCCATCTTAGCCCGGGAGATGTCTCCTTGCTTGTCGACAAAGTAAAGATACCCGTCTGCTTTCTTAACTCCTGCTTTTGCTACTTTTTGAGCCATTTTTCGTTTACACCCCCTATTAAGTGTTCTTCCTCTAATCCTGAATTAATAAGTATATAAATGTTTTGATTTTATCGAGGAGAAACGGAAAATTTCTGGTCTGGGCCGCACAAATTATTTATAGAACTCAAAAAAACAAGTAAAATGTGCTACTCCTGAAAATAATGGGAATCATGGATATACTGGCAGGAATAACCCTTATATTATACCACTACGACCTGATAGCCTTAAGATTCCTACTTGCATTCCTCCTATACCTAGTCATAAAATCATTAGTGTTCATAGGAGACCTGGCAAGCACAATAGAGCTAGGAATAAGCATATATTTCGTAATAATAATATTCTTTCCAATAACAATATTCACTTACATAGCAGCAATATACTTATTCCAGAAAGGATTCACCTCATTTCTCACCTAAAAATTACCTGTCCTTAATGTAAATCCTAAGAATAAAAATTACAGCTATCGCCAATAATAACGCCAGCACGTACGAGACCCAATTGAAAAGCAAAAGCAGGAGCAAGAAAAAAATGGAAAACAAGAAAGTGAAAAGCCAGAACCACCTGGATTTCATAAAAATATTTGCGCCATTACTATAAGGCAAAGGCAAAGAAGAAAAGAACAATATTAAAGCAGTAATATATATTCCTGCCTTAAAAAATTCTGAGCCTGTAAGCAAGAACAAGGGCTGCAAGATGATGAGAGAGAACAAGATTAATGCTAAAGGGCCTGCAACCCCTACAATGAACAAGTCTTTCATGCCAATTGCATGCCTGAATTTTCCTAGCCGAAGCCTCGGAATAACATCCAAGTGAAACGTTCCAAGGTAAAGTAATGGAAGCATAAAATGCGGGTAGAATAATGCGAGGGTGTAAAACGAAACGAATAAAGCAACGAAAGGCCCGAATCGCCAAATAGTGAACGTTGCGTTGCAGCCAAGGAATAATGCCATTGTTTTCTGGCCTGTTAAAAAAACGAAGTAGAGCAGCCCGAAAAAGAACAGGGTTATGATAAAACCTTCAACATCCCCGTAAGATACGTACCCGGCTAATCCTAAGAAAAGAAAGGCTATGGCTGCAGATACAGCAGTAGTTATTATAAACAGACCTAGCTCCTTGCTTGTGTAGTCAAAAGATTTTTTTGAAGCGTAACTAAGCTTCGAAGCTTGGTTCATAACAATAAAAGCATTGTTGTTATATAAAAAATTAGTGTTTTGCGCTTCAAAGCAAGTTTGACGCAACTAAAGAATCTATTTCTTGGACTAATCCATCGAGGTGGCCTGCGCCTACAACAACCAATAACTTTTCTTCTGGGTTTTGCCTTAGAAGCAAAAAAATCCTTTTTGCCATTACCTTATTCCTGTCCTCGACCAATACTTTGTACAGCCCATAATACCTTTTTTTCATCTCTTTAAGAACTTCTTTTATTACTTCATCTTCAGGTATCTTTGTAAGGTCTATTTTGAGCCTTCTCTTCTTGGAGAAAGGGGATAATATCAGGTCGAGGACAAGCCTCATCTTTTCCCTGAAGGGAACTTTCTTGCTCATGTTCCTAAGGGTTAACGCGACATCCTGGTCTATTAGGAATAGTTTTAGATTGTTATTCTTTGCAAGCCTTGCACCTAATAGCATTTCGCTGCCAGGGGCTATGCCTGAAAGGTTCCCTATTTTTTTCTGGACTATCCTTCCTATGATTGAGAAGACATACCCTGTCAGGCCTATCCTTGCTGCCATCAAGGGGTTCACACTGGATTTTTTCTTTTGCAGAAGCCCTTCGAGCCTCGCCCTGTCAAGCTCTAGGCATATTGCTGTTGGCTTAAAGTCAGCGAATGCGTTCCTTATTCTTTCGTGGGATTCTTTTGATACGTGGCTCGTGCCAACTATCCGCATTCTTTCCTTGTAATCCATGCTTCCAGAAATATTTTGCTTATTAAATAGGTTTTGAATTATTTCTCAGGCTTTTTCTCGTACAGGCTTATTTTTGCCTCGAGTTCTCCGCCTATGTGGTTGTACCTGATAAGGCAGATATTGGAATTGGTTTCTGCTAGGGAAGCTTTTGCGTATTTTGTTATTGCGTCTTTGTGTTCTCTGATGAGGATTGTTCTTTCAAGGAATTCTTTGTAAGCTGTTTTTGGAAGCTTTCCCTTATAGTTTTTTAGCAGCGGCTCGCTCTTTTCCTGTATAGCTTGCACATCTTCCACTTTCCCTTTTTTGAGGGCTCTTTCCCCTACGTGCTTATACGCTTTGCTTTCAATTGCGAGCTCTTTGTAGAAGTGAAACCTGTTATCGTTCTGGTCTACTATTGATTCAGATATGTGTATTGAATCTCCGCTTAATAAGTCATCAAGGGTTTCTTCTGCCATCTTACCAGGTTTATGCTTTTACTTTTATGGCTTTCCACGCGAGGTCGAATAATTGGGATAAAGCGTTTGCGAAGAAGTCTGTGTTTACCCATATTCCTACGTCGTATCCCTCGTGGATGTCTGCGTCATGCGCCATCATGAATAATATAGCTGAATTGTCTGAGATGCAGAACCTTGCCTTTAAGTCCATGTTTCTTATCTCGGCTATTTTTCTTAGTTCTTTTATTGATTCTGTTTCTTTGGTTATTGGTGCGGCGATTCTTATTTCAACACCTCTTTCTTTGGCTTTCCTCAGGCTTCTTATGAAGAATTCTGCTTTTCTTTTCAGGCCTTCTTCTGTTGTTACTATAACAATGCTTGTTTCGGCTTCTTTTATCATCATGTTTAAGTGGTCGTAGAGGTTGTTCCTGCCTTTCACGCTTCCTGATAGCTCTGTTGGATCTAGGAGATCTACGCCTTGTGTGTGCAGGGCGGTTAAGTCGTTTAGGATGTCTGTTTTTTTTATTTCATCAATCATCTTGATGCTTGTTTCGGCTTCGTTCTTGATGTTTTTCTTTACTCTTTCTATTACTTCTTGTGGTGGGACAGCGATGTATTTGATTGGCTTTCCTAGCTTCATTACTACAAAGCCTTTTTTTTCCAGTGATTCGAGGACGTCGTATGACCTGCTTCTTGGGACGTTTGCGATGTCAGAGAGTTCTCCGGCGGTGCTTACTCCTCTTGAGAGGAGTGCTGTCCAGATCTTTGCTTCGTAGCTGTTGATGCCGAAATCCTTGAGTTTGTTTAAAAAGTCTTTTTGCACTATCATGTTGTGTTTCACCTTTTGGATTGGTAAATCAATACTTATTTGTTGTTACAATCTATGAGTGAGAAATACGAACTAATTTATAAAGTTTGTTATTATTAAGGAGTGAAAACAAAATAAAGAAAAAAATAGTTATTCTTTCTTAGCAGAAGCCTTAGAAACGCTTTCTTCGGCTTTTTCAGCACTTTCAGGCTCTGGAGCCGGCTTTTCCTTGGCAGGAGCAGCCTTCTTAGGCGCTTCCCCCTCAGGCACGCCCAGCTCAGACTTCTTCACCTTCTGCTTCTTAGGCCTCTCACCAGCCTTCTTAGGCTTAGAATCCGCCAACTCAACACCTATGCCCTTAAAAGCCTTCTTAACATCAGCCCTGGACGCCCCTTTCTTAACATCCAAAGACTCCCCTAAAGGATC
>SLQZ01000058.1 GCA_007131205.1 Candidatus Woesearchaeota archaeon
ATTCGAAGCATTCCCTGAATTCGGCTGTGTCCATGCCTAGTTCTCCTGCCCATCTCTCAAAGTTTTGTGGGCTGCCTTGTTGTAGGTTTTCGAATAGCACGTCGTGGAATTCCCAGAACATTCCTTGTTCTTCTGCGCACCAGCTTGCTAGTGCTTCTCCTTCTCCTCCAACTACTGGGAAGTCTTTGTATACGAAGAAGACTTGTCCTGTTTCAATGTATTCTTCTTTTAGTGTAGGTAGTGTTTGTTCCCAGAATCTCTGGCAGAACGGGCACCTAAAGTCGCTCCATTCAACCATTATTACAGGTGCGTTTGGGTCTCCCAGTGTTCTTGCACCTTCAAGGTTAATATCAACGTCGCCTGCTGGGCTTGGGCTTGGTGATGGGCTTGGTGTGGGGCTAGGCGCTGCTTGCTGCCCAGTTCCTGTATCAACAACTGCACCTGTAAGCCCGAATCCCCCTGTGAACAGGGAGATTACGAATAACACTGCAAACAATCCTGCTATTCCTTGCCATACTGCTGTCTTTGAAACTGTTATTGTATCTTCATCTGCGCTTTCATCGTACGCTCTTTGCATTTTGTGTTTTTTGCTCATGACACACAACCTCCTGACTAATTTGCTTTTTAAGCTTTTTTTGTTGTTATTCTTGTTACTGTTATATATTTTAGGGTGAAAACTAAACAATAAAAAAGACGAAATATGGCTTTATTTATAATTTTAACGCTTATAAAAGTTCACAAAAGAAAATAAAAGCCTTTTAACACTCCAAACAATAAACAAAGTTTATTTTACCTTTCTTTACTCTTTTAAGAAGCTTTTTAGCCTCAAAATTACTCAGGATTTCGCTAACCTTAGCCTTAGACAAACCACTCCTCAAAACCAGCGTACTCTGACTAATACCATCCTGCTCAGCCACCATCCTAAAAACCCTCTGCTCAGAATCATCCATCGCCCTCATAATCAAAGAAATCTTATCCGCCTTCAAAGCCCTAACCTTCTCCTCCTCCAAACGACTAATAATCGCCTGCTCACCACTATAAAAAAACAACAAATAAGTACCCAAAGCAAGAATAAATCCAATTACACCAAAACCAATATGGGTAACTGTCAAGCTAGAATCCACAGCGATACAAGCCTCAGTATCAGGAAAACAACCAAGCTGCTCAGCGCGATCATAAAAATTATTAGCAATCACAACTAACAAAGTCAAAAAAACCAATCCTATACCCAAAAGCAAAAAACCCAGCTTACGATTAATCATATTAGCTCCCCAGTAATAACAAAGCCAAAAAACTCAACACACTTAAATAGTTTTTGCAAAATACCCAATAATATGCCGTGGTCGCAGTGCGTTTTCCGCCGCACCCACGGAAGTGGGTCTCACATACGCTTGAGCCCACAAAAAAATGCCGTGGTCGCATAACCAGGTATTGCGGTAGTCTCGAACAATGGATTCGCTGTACGGTTTCGCTCGTACAACGCAAAAGGGGTTTCCCTTCGCTCAAGCCCCTAACAAAAAGCTTCGAGTTAACTACTCCCTATGGGATTCCCGGTTCAAATCCGGGCCACGGCGTTCGTTTTTTTAAATCAAAAGTAATTTAAATAAGTCATTTCATTTAATTTGTTGTGGAAAGAGTTTTTGAAGCAACGGGTACGCTAAAATCGAAAGGTATTGCGTTCATTTCGTTGGGCGTATTAATCTTTTTAGGCGTAGTATTCTTTCTGGTATCTGGAAGGGATGACTATTTATACCTTGCTGGAGCAGCAGTTTTAGCTTTCTTTTTGATAGCAGAAGGATTAAGGAATAAGACAAAGAAAGTCATAGTGACAGATGATAAGGTAATTCACAAGAACTTGTTTTCTGAAGAATCTATTCCTATTAATGATATTAAGGAAATGAACCATATGTATACCCGGTTTAGAGGGTTAAGTACTCGTGGAACTCGTGGTGCCAATCACGAAATAAGCCAATTAGAATTTTTTAGTAATTCGTATAACTCAGTCACTCTTACAATAAACAATGCTCGCCACATTAAAGGATTTGAAGAGCTGCTCAGTTTGTTAGAGCAATTAACCGGCAAGAAAATTGAGAAAAGCGATACCAGTCTTAAGAGGAAGCATTTCATGAAAAATATTTCTTCTCAATAGCTCTTAGCAACGTACACTATTAGTTTGGCTGGTTTATCGCAGGACACGCAGTTTCCTTTTGGTTTTTCTTCTTTGTCCATTCTTTTACCGCGTACTTCTCCGCCTGTCAAGTCGATTTTTTCTGCGCATTTAGCCCCATCCATTCCTATGCTGCAGAACCCTGCGCTGGCTATCTTGTTTTCGCTTAGTGCTTTCTTGATTTCTTCTACGGATTTTGAGTGCACAATATTTTTTTCGAATCCTTCATCTGCTTGTTTCAGCAGGTTTTCCGTGTATTCCCCTGCGATTTTATCAACTACCTTGACCACGTCTGGGTCCTTGGTTAATTCTTTCTTTCCAGTATCCCGTCTTGCTATTATTACCGTTCCGTTTTCCAGGTCCCTGGGCCCTACTTCTATCCTCATAGGAACTCCTTTTAATTCATAGTAATTGTACTTCCATCCAGGTGTGTATTCGTCCCTGTCATCTATTTTCACAGAGTATTTTTTGCCGAGATCTTTGCTTAGCTTCTCTGCTTTCTTTAGGATTGCTTTGTTGTCCGCGCCTTCCTTTGGTATTGGTACGATGACTACTTGTAATGGCGCCATGTTGAACGGGACTCGCAGGCCTTTGTCATCTGAGTGCAAGGCTATCATCGCCCCGTAAATCCTTGATATTGCTGGCCCGTAACAAGTTAAGTGGCAGTATTTTTGCTCTCCGTTTTCAGCTACATAAGTTACGTTGAAGGGCTTTGAGAAATTCTCGCCCAGCAAATGCGTTGATGGTAACTGGAGTACTTTTCCTGAGCCCATTAGTGCGTCTGCTGCGAAAGTGCTTACTGCTCCGGGGAACTTGTCCCATTGTGGTCTTTCAAAGAATATGTGTGGTATTGCGAATTCTTCCCCTAGTACTTCCCTCGTGATTTCCATGTCTTCCAATACTTGTTTGTACGCGTCTTCATGCGTTGCGAAAGCGTTATGTGTTTCTATCCAGTGAAATTCTCTGCCGCGCAGGAAAGGCCTTGTTCCCTTTGTTTTTTCCGCGCGGAAAACGCTGGCTCTCTGGTATCTCTTGTAAGGCAGGTCTCTGTGGCTTCTTAGCCATAAAGAGTACATTTGGTAGAACGCTGTTTCAGATGTTGGCCGTAAAGCATATTTTTCGTTTAGCTTCTCGCTTCCTGCTTGTGTGACCCAGAAGACATCTGGTGTGAATCCTTCGACGTGTTCTGCTTCTAACTCAAAGTTTTTCTCATGGATCAATGTCGGAAAGCAGAGAGGCATGTGGCCTTTCCTGTCTAGGGCATCCATCATGGAGCGGTACATTTTTTCTATTGTTACCTGTGCCCATTCCCTGTATACTACGAATCCTTTTATCCCGTAGCGCACATCTGCAAGCTCTGCTTGCTCTATTAACTGAGTGTACCACTCACTGAAATCATCTTTTTTCTTTACAGTTATACCAATCTTTTTCTCTTCCGCCATTCTCATCCCGTATTGAATTGGTTTTTATATGTTTTTCTTTATTTCTTCCTTTAATAGCTTATTAGTCACGTCAGGGTTGGCTTTTCCCTTGGTTGCACGCATCACTTGTCCTACTAGGAACTGGAAGCTTTTTTCCTCGCCTGAGAGATAGTCTTTTACTGCTTTTTCGTTGTTCTTGACTAC
>SLQZ01000062.1 GCA_007131205.1 Candidatus Woesearchaeota archaeon
CATAAAATACTACAACGAAGAAAGACTGCACATGAGCCTCCAACACAGAACCCCTCAAGAAGCATGGAAAGAATGTAAACCACTTTCGTGATGTAAACCACTTTCGGGACAACAGATATTTCGGGCTAAGGAGTAAAGTATTTATAAGCAAATGTTTTCCTTTCTGTATTTGGAGGATGGATAACTATGGACAATGATTTTGCTTATGAAAAAGAAGTCGTGTCGAGAAACCTCGACGAGGTAGTAGGCCAGGAAGATGTTAAGAACCAGCTCAAATCAGCTATCCTGATGAGGCGCCACGTCATAATAGTAGGGCCTCCAGGGATTGGGAAGACAACCCTTGCCAGGAGCATAGCAAGGATACTCCCAAAAAGGAAAAAAATGGATGAGGAAACAGGGAAGGAATTTGAGAAAGAGCCTGTTTTTGTAAGGGTTCAGGGAAGCCCTGACCTGACCGCTGAAGACTTAATAGGCGATATAGACCCTGTCAAGGCGTTGAAGCACGGACCGCTTTCCAGGGAGGCTTTTACTCCGGGAAAATTGTTCAAGGCTGACGGCGGAATATTGTTTTTTGATGAAGTGAATAGGTGCAGTGAAAAGCTGCAGAATTCATTGTTGCAAGCGTTGGAGGAGAGAAAGGCCACTATCGGAAGCTACGATGTTGACTTGGATGCTGACTTTATATTCATCGGGACTATGAATCCAGAGGAAGCAGCCACTGAGCCATTAAGCGATGTATTCCTGGACAGGTTTGACTTAATCTACATGAAGCCTCCTGCAACGATTGATGAAGAGCTTGAAATAGTAGACTTGAAAGGAAGGAAACTAGTTGGCTTCCCAGAGGATTTACTAGTTAAGACAATATCTTTTATTAGGACGCTTAGAAATAGCAAGGACTTGGAGAAGCATCCTTCTGTGAGGGCGAGCCTCGGAATTTATGAGAGGGCGCAGAGCAATGCTTACCTTGACAAAAGAAAAGAAGTGAATATTAATGATGTGCAGGAAGCAATGGTATCTGTTTTAAGCCATAGAATAAGGCTTAAGCCTTCCTTGAAGTATTTGAAGAGTGCGTCTGAGTACGTAGCTGAGCAATTCTCAGAGTTTGCTGAGGATGAAAGAATTACAAAGGGTGGTGGCCCGTAGCAGGGAGCACAGCTTTACAAGTGAAGAAACAGAATTCTTAAAACAAGAAGACAGGACTAGTGTTGAGAAAGGGAGCGCTGAGGAACTTCAAGGGAAGCTCGGCAAGGATAACAGGGAAGACAAATTAATGCACACCGTTATGGATGTGGACAAGGACAAGGTTGAAAAGGCCTCTGTTTTAACCGATGCCATTAACAATAATATTTCTAGCTTTACACCTGACCTTACATTTGAGCAAATGGTAAACAATTACCGGAACGCAAAGAAACTAATGGGAGAAACACTGATCCGTGAGCTAACAGGTTACGAGCCGGGATTCGTGGAAAAAAACATTCGTGTACCTGAATTTCAAAGGGAGCTAAAGGAAAGAATAAAGCAAAACACTGACAAGCTCAAAAAAGAAGGCTTGTTAGATCCTAAAGGATTTATCACAGAGCAAGCTTATGATTACGAAGCATTATCTATGCTCTCTGAAGAACTGGATGAACTGGAAGGCAAGGGATTGCTTGGAAGAAAAGAGAGCAGGAAACGAAGCGAATACGGCGAAAAACAAGAGGTTAGGCCTTACAGGACAGGGGATAAATACAGGAATATAGCATGGAGGCAAACCGTAAATAAAAGCATAAGAAGAGGGCATGAAGAGCTAGTAAAAGAAGACTTTGTTGTAAATGAAAAAATGTCTAAGGGAAAAATAAATGTTATTTACGCACTGGATAATTCTGGCAGCATGAAAGGAAACAAAATCAAAGTGGCAAAGAAATCTGGCATTGCCCTAGCTTACAAAGCCACGCAACACAACGACAAAGCAGGATTATTAGTGTTTAATTCAAAGATAGATAGAGCAATTATGCCTACGCATGACTTTGAAATAATGCTCAGAGAAATAGCAAGGATAAAAACTACTGGTGAAACGGATATCGCGCTATGCATTGAAAAAGCGCTAGAATTATACCCAAGCAGCAAGGAAACCAATCACTTAATACTACTAACAGATGCATTGCAAACACTTGGAAAGAAGCCTGAACAAAAAGTGCTTGAAATGACATCGAGAGCAGCAAACGCAAAGATAAGCATATCAATCATCGGGATTAACATGGACAGGAAAGGCGAAGAGCTCGCCAGGAAAATAGCAGATATAAGCAAAGGCACCTTATACAAGGTAAGAAACCTTGAAGAAATAGACAGCATAATCCTGGAAGACTACTACCAAACAAAAACACACCTCTAAAAACAGAAAACTATATAAATAAAAACCACGAGTTTCAGAATATTACAATTAAAAGAGGTGCTAACTTGAACAAGAGAGCAGGATTAAGCCTAGGAATAAACACAATAATAGTTCTAGTAATCGCAATGGTAGTAATCGCAGCCGGAATAAGCTTTATCAGGACATTCTTCACAGCCGGCGAAGACAGGCTGCTAGGAGCATTCGACATAGGAGACTTCAGAAACCAGCCTGACAGGAACAACCCCTTGATATTAGAACATGGAACTATAAGAGGAAGAGCAGGCGATGACGCAGTGGTAAGAATAGGATTCTATAACAGGGATCATGACACTGCGTTAAATACCAACATATCTCTAGGTGGCTGTATAGGCTCGGTGACCCCGCAGGGAGACTGGAAATTATTAGCATCCCCACAAAATGTTTCAGGCTTAAGCTCTACTGGTTTCGGAACAATACTACAAATTCCAAGTGGAGCAGAGGGAAGATATGTGTGCTCATTAAGTGCTGTTAATCAAACCAGGCACACACTAGAAAGTACACAAGTAGAAGTACAGGTGACCACATAATGATAAAAAGAAAAGGAAGCAAGATGCATCTTAGCAAGGAAGAAGAATTTGAAATCCTAAAAATGGTCCTGGACAAATTCTTGTGGATAGGAACCATAAGCCTGATGTTCGGAGTGTACCTATTATTAACCCCGCACAACGACGTCGGACTTGGATTGTTGGTTACGCTTATAGGCGCAACAATGCTGCTGATGTTTACATCAATAATAACAAAGCAGTTCAACTACAAGAAAGAATAGCTTCTAGTGACTAAGATGCTTGGAAAGAAAGGAATGGAGATTTCTATAAACGTAATAGTAATGATAGTCTTAGGCATAGTTATGTTCGGCGCATCAATGGCAATATTCACAAACATATTCCAAAACGTAGTCCAAGTAGGAGAAGTCATGGACGAAAGTATTACTAACGACATTATTAGGAGATTCCCAAGCAGCGAACTAGTATTCCTCCCAGAAGATAATAAGGCTCCTAGAACAAGGTTTTTTGGCACTGATAAAGACGTGGTTTTCTACATCGGGATACGTAACGACCAAGATACAAGGCAAAATTTTAAGATAATCATAAGTCCAACTCAAACAAGTGCTGAGTTAGGAATGGAAGATGAACACATAATTTTTGATCCTGGTCCATACGAGATAGGCGCCAAGGAAGAAAAGGTTTTCTTGTTCATAGTAAGCGTTGAAGGCCTTCCAAGCGGCAGTCAGTACGGCGTGGTTGTAGGTGTAGAAAGAGAAGACCTGGTTGAAGGCGGGGTGCCACATGGCCAGCCAAGGATTGCATACGTAAATTTACGATAAGCCTTCCAGGAGAGACAGGATTTCTTTATAAGGATTCTTTGCCTTAACAATGCCTGAAGCAACCAAGACTCCTTTAGCCCCTAGATTTACTGCGTCTTCAACGTCTTTCTTCTTATTTATGCCTGCGCCGCAAAGCACAGGAATCCGGGATACTCGAAAGACACTCTTCACACTCTTCGAGATGATTTCAGGGTTTGCCTCGCTTACAGAGATTTTGCCGCCGATAAGCTCAGGAGGCTCAACAGCAATCATGTGAGGTTGATAAGAAGCGATTTTTGCTGCACGAGTATTATTTGTTGCACAGCAAACAGTTATCAACCCCAACGCCTTACACCTCCTAATTGTCTCAGATAAAACATTATCTGAAAGCCTCTTCTCGGAATGGTTCAGAAGCGTTCCTATTGCACCGGCTTGCTTTATTGCTTCAGGAGTAATAGTTCCTGTGTGCGCACCCTGTGGTTCATGGTCAACATGCTGGGCTAGGACGGGTATGCTGACTTTGCCGGAAACCAGGCAAAGGTCTGTTGGTTGAACTGCTACCATGACTTGCTTACCGGTTTTCTTCGACGCTTTTTGTGCAAGCAACGCAAGCTTTAATGCGTTCTTCCCAGTGCTTTCCTTGTACGTCTTGAAATTGATTACCAGAACAGGCTTTTTCAAGGGGTTATAGCTCATAAGCAATATGCCGAGTTCAGGGTTTTAAATATTTTTGTATTTATTTCTTGGCTTTGAGCTTGTAGATAAAGTAAACAGCTATTACGGTAAATGCAAGTGAGAGGTATTGGCCAGTGCTAATTCCTAATAGTATTGCTTCACCTGCAGGGTCTCTTAGGAAGTCAAGGAAGAACCTCGTAGAGTTATACAGCAATACGAAGTACCAGAATAAGAGGCCTTCTTTTAACTTCCATGTCTTGCTTACAAAATATAGTGCTCCTGTGAGGAAGAAGTCTTTTGCAGCAGCATATAATTGGTAGGGATGCCTGCAACCGTCGAATCCTGGGAAGACAACGCACCAAGGAGCATCACTCCTCGTACCAGGGAGCTCACCGTTGATAAAATTCGCTATCCTTCCCAGAGCCAAAAAGAAAAAAGCAGGGAGCGCCATCAAGTCTGCTAATGAATAAAACCTTATCTTGTACTTCCTGGAAAAAAGAAGTATTGCTATTATTGCTCCGATTAGGCCTCCGTGGAAAGACATGCCTCCGTGCCACACCATGAATAATTCCAAGGGATTTGAGAGGAGAACTCCCGGGGAATAAAAGATAAACGTAAAGATTCTCGCTCCTAATATTACGCCTGCTAGCAGGTAAAGCATGAATACTTCAAGCTTGTCCTTGTCCATGCCCTTAATCATGCCTTTCTTTACCCTGCTGGACATATAGAAATATATGAATAAGAAGCCGAGGAAGTACACTAGGCCATAATACCTTACTTGCAGGAATCCTAAGTCCAGCAAAACCGGGTTAATGTTATGTATAAACAATTTTTTATTCCTCTTTTTTATAGCTGGAATGTATCAATAATTTTTTGCTTGAACTGGTCTTTTTGCAATGCCCCAACGATTCTTCCAAGCTCTTCTCCATCTTTATACATTATGAGGGTGGGAATGCCTCTTACTCCTGCTGTCGCAGCGACATCTCCGTGCTCGTCTACGTTAAGCTTCGCAAATTTTACATCTTTCATTTCGTTGCTTAGCTCTTCGAAGACTGGAGCGATCATCTTACATGGAGCGCACCATTCAGCCCAGAAGTCCACGATAACATTTCCTTCAGATATTGCTTCCTTGAAATTCTCTGTTGTTAATTCCTGCATTTTGATACCACCCAGAAGAACCGGAGAAATAAGTTCTTTTTATAAGTTATCCTTTTTAGCCCTGCTTAATACCTTTGGGTTATCTGTTACTACCTGTTTTACTCCGCCTTGCTTGTTTACGTCTGAGAACCTGAACAATAGGGAGCAATGCTCGCAATGATACCTGTACTTGTAGTTGCCCTTAACATCCCCTTTGCATATCGGGCATCCTGAGGCAATGATTTTTATGTACATGAGCTTATCGCAATGGTTTCTTGTTTTTATTGTTTGCTGAAAAAAAACGTGGAGAACCATAAGCTTTTTAAACACCTTGTTATTTCTCGGAGCTGGTTTAGAGGTTCTAGCACAGACCATAAAATTAAAGAAATAGGTGCTTATCAAATGAAGGATGCAGAACATGGATTAATTGTGGAAAAGCTTGCGGAAAAGCTTAAGGAAACTGTTAAGGCCCCTGAGTGGGCAGGATTTGTAAAAACGGGGCATGGAAAGCAAAGGCCTCCAGCAAGAAGTGACTGGTGGAATATCAGGTCTGCGGCGGTGCTTTTGAGTGTCCAGAAACTAGGCCCTGTTGGGGTTTCCAAGCTAAGCGTTAAGTACGGGACGAAAAAAAACAGGGGTGTTAAGCCGGAAATGGCAACTCCTGGCTCAAGGAATGTTTTAAGGAAGATATTGCAGCAATTGGAGCAGGGACGGCTTATCAAGCAAGCAGAGAAAGGCGTTCACAAGGGACGAATTGTAACGAATGAAGGCAATAGGCTCATAATTGAGGCTTCTAAGGAAGCAAAAAAAGGCGTTGGTGATAAATAAAAATGTCAAGGTTCATAAACATAGCTAAAAAGCTAAGGCTTATAAAGAAGTCAAGGCAGGACAGGTGGGCTCCGTTCTGGACGGTTCCTAAGATATACGGTACGGGCAGGCGTATACACCCTGGAAGGCATACAACCGTAAAAAGAAATTGGAGAAGGAATAAGACCAAGGTGTAATTATGAGCGAAGAAAGAACTTATACTATCCCATTAAGAAGAGACTTTGTGAAAGTGCCTAGGTATTATAGGGCTAAGAGAGCTGTTAATTATGTGAAGGGCTATATCTCTAGGCATATGAAAGTTGAAGATGTGAAGATAGGCGGGATGCTTAACAATGAATTGTGGAGCGACGGCATAAAGAACCCTCCTGGGAAAGTCACGGTTAAGGCAGTTAAAGATGGGAATACGGCGAAAGTTGAGCTTGAAGGGCATGCTTACAAGGTTGAAAAAGTGCAGACTGAGAAAACGGAGAAGCCTACTTCTTTGAAGGATAAGCTGGCAGCAAAGATGGGAGCAGACACACAGGAAAAGAAAGAAGAGCAGCCAGAAGAAAAAGGGAAACCGGAAGAAAAGCCTGAGGATAAGGAAAAGCTTCCTCCTGAGAAAAAAGCCAGCCCTGCCAAGAAAGAATAAAGCTTTACATCTGGGATTCTAATTTTTTGAGGGCGCTGTCCAGTGCCACGAACAAGTTTCTTTCCCCTGATTCGGATGACTTGGTCTTGCCCTCGTAAACCAGCTTTGCGTGCAACTCATATTTTTCTGAAGACTCAGTCTTATGAACTTGCTTCAAGTGTACTTGAAGGGTTTCGTAGCCTTTGATGCTGTCAGAGAATTTCCTGGCGTAGCTGCCCACAATTTTTTTTACAACGACCATCTCTCCCGGGCTTATCTCTTTGAAGCCTGAAAGCTGAATGTTCCCACCTAAGTCTTGCTTGTCATCTAGCTCCATTAAAACACCGCTTAAAAACGCATATATTTCATATAAATACATTATCCAGGTTTAAATATTTTATGGGTTAGGCAAAGCAAGATTTATAAATGAACAGGTTCTCCTGGGGAGTGGTTGATGTGGCGGGTTGCTTCGCTGAAAACCTAGAATAACAATAATGGAGGCAAAGAAAAATGGGATACCTAAAATACTTAAAGGAAACCTGGAATAAACAAGGAAAAGAATTCTCAGAGCTAATGAACTCGAGGCTCATAGCATGGAGAAAAGAGCCGGTAATGGTAAGGATTGAAAAGCCTACAAGGATTGACAGGGCTAGAAGCCTGGGCTACAAGGCCAAGCCTGGATTCGTGATTGTAAGGCATAAAATGGCGAGGGGCGGAAAGCAAAGGCCTGACATAAAAGGAGGAAGAAGGACAAAGGCATCAAGGCAATGGCTTACGCTTGACAAGAATTACCAGCAATTATCAGAAGAGAGAGTTAGTAAGAGGCATCCTAACTGTGAAGTTCTCGGAAGCTATTTCCTTGTTGATGACGGAAAACACATCTGGCACGAAGTCATCTTGGTAGACAGGGATAACCCTAACGTGTACATGAACAAGAACACAGCGTGGGCCAGGGATACAAAAGGCAAGGCATACAGGGGAATTACTAGTGCAGCAAGGAAATCCAGAGGCCTTAGAAGGAAAGGAACTGGAAGTGAAAAAACAAGGCCTAGCCTAGGTGCTAATAAAGGACGGCATTAACCATTTCTTTTTTCTTAGTTTTCTTCTGTGTATTGCCGTTCCAAGTAATCGTTGTACTCCTGTTCGGGCAAAGAAACTATTTCCCTGTAAACGGTGACTTTAGCGCCGCAGTTCAACTTCCTAACCACTCTTTGGACATGTATGTCATGCAACTCAACCAACCCCCTAACCATAACGTTAGCACTACATGTTTATATGTTTTAATGAAGAAAAATCACCTGCCAACAAACAAGTAATGCTTTTCCTTGCCGCTAAGCTCTTCAAATATCCTCTTAGCAATAATTTTTTCGGGGTTAGAAATAAGCTTGACCCGCTTCTTCACGTCTTCAAATGACTTGAAAGGCTCTTCTTTTCTTTGCTCTACTATCTCCACCATGTGCTTCTTGCCAACACCTGGAAGGAGCTCAATGATATGCATCCTCGTATTTAGAGGCTGGGCAGTGTTAAAAAAATTGACGAACCTCGCCTCTTGCTCCTTAACAAGAACTATTATTGCGTGCTCAAGCTCCGACTTGGCTGTGCTGGTAAGCCTGTCAAAATGGAGCTTCCCGTTAATATGATGGATCTTATCCCTTTTAGATTCCCCTATGTAAACATTCTCCAAGGGCTGCAAAAAAATTCCTTTTTTAGGCACGAGTTCCAATAAGACAAAGCTGCTCGTCCCTATTGCTTGAGCAATGGGCTTCTTGAGATGAGACGGAGTAGGGTCTGAGGCGTAGCCGTTAACAAGAAAATCCAGTACTATAGCTGTTTCCTCTTTTCTTCTTTGCATCATATTGAAACCCCCTCAAAACAATTATTTATTACCATGCAAGTTTATAAATTTTGTGAAAACACCTTTTTTTAAGAACTTAGCAAGCCCTACTTCCTATAATCCTTAACAGCCTTCACAATATTAGCCATGTTCTCCTTGCTAACTGTTAAGGCATACCCCTGAAGTACCAAGCTTAAATCCTCTACTGAAACAGGCAGCAAATCAACTATTTTAACTATGTGCTCATCTTTAAGCCTTGGAACGTTTAAGTCCTCGAGCTTCTTCTTAAGCTCCGCACAGGCAGTCTTGCTCAATGAAGAAAAAGAGTTAACATAATCCTGTGTCTTGCCAGCCCTAAAACTTAGTTCGCCATCCCTCTTTGAGACGAGGGCTATCTCTGCCTTTAACTCTGATAATGATAACGGCTTCTTCTCAATTATTTCAATTCTTGACATAACACCACACACCTTTTCTTGCCTTAAAGCCTTTTCAAATGCACAGGATGAACCAAGACTTTCTTCTCCTTGCCTAAATCCATTACTTTAATTTCATAGCAAGACCCTTTCTTGGAGCCTACAACACCTGTTTTTCCGATGAACCTCGGGTGATAAGTGCCTTCGTGGACAGCGGGCTCAACAGTTAAGGCCACCCGGTCGCCCTGCTTAAACTCTGCTAAGTAATTCTTAGCGCTTATCTTGCCTCTCCGCTTACTTGACTTGGTAAAAACGGATGATGTCTTCCTCCTAGGGCCTCCTACTCTTGCCATTTTATTATACCTATCACTTCTTCTGTGCGGGCTTCGCATCCGCAGGGGCTGCTTGTTTTGGCGCAACCTTATTAATAATTTCTTCTGGGATGCCCGCTGCTTCCATTGCCTTCCTAGCCTGGTCCGGCTTATCCTCATGCTCCTTTAATATTCCTTGGGCAGCCTTCTCGAACTGAGCCCTCTTAGCCTCAAGCTCTTGCTGCATTTTCTTCCTTTCTTCCTCTAACTCTTTTTGCTCTTCAGCAGTAATCTCGGTTTTCTCTTCCTTGATTTCCTTATCAAACCTGCCTTGCTCCACAAGGGTTATAGCCTCTGCTGCTGGCACTTCCTCAACCTTAACGCCGAGTGACCTGCAGGTTCCAATTACTTCTTTTACCTTTTCCTTGAGCGTTTTTCCTGTAAGCGAATCCTCTTTCATCTTTGCAATCTTTATTACCTGCTCTATCTTCAAGTCACCCACAAAATCTGTTTGGGGCCTTCCAGAGCCTTTATCAACGCCAGCCTCTTTTTTTACAAGAGCTGAAGCAGGCGGGGTTCCAATGGAAATATTATATTCTTTAGTATCAGAATCAACGGTGACCTTAACAGGAACCTGCATTCCCTTAAAGCTGCCGGTTTTCTTGTTAATATCAGCAATAACTTGCCCGATATTTACACCTAGCGGCCCGAGCGCAGGGCCTAGAGGCGGAGCAGCTGTTGCCTTTCCTCCCTCTATTAATACGTCTACTGATGTTGAAGCCATCTTTCATCTCTCCGTGTATGCCGGAATAACAATTTATTTATAAAGCTTTCTCAGGAGAAAACTATTCATCCCTTCTTATAACTTTGACTGCATCCATTTTAAGGGTGATTGGAATAGGAACTGCGGCTTCTAATAACTCAACAACCACTTCTTCCTTAGCCTTGTCCACCCTCGTAATCTTGCATTGCTCCCTCTTAAAGGGGCCGCTAATGATTTCAGCAATATCATTTTTCCTGATGTTAACATCTTTCTTAGCCTGCTCAAGCATATGCTCGATTTCGCTGTATGAAACTTCGTTAGGCAGCAAGCCCCTTGCGTACGGAACACCGTATGAAGCCTGCTCAGCGTCACTTCTAGAGTCTGATTCTAGGAATATGTACCCTCTCATGCCATGAGGCCTGATAACGGAATGAACACCTACTTTCTTTCTTGTTACGTTGCTTGAAACGAAGCTCATAACCTGGTCTTCCCTGTTAGCGGTAACCCTCAATGCGAATATCTTCGTGTTGATATCTTGCTTCTCATCAGATTCCTTGCCTTGATTTTCTTCTTTGGATTCCTCTTCATCCATCTCCTTAATCCTTTGAAGCTCTTCTTCATCTGGCTTGTTCTTCTTAAGTATTTTTTCATCATCCATTTTTATTGCCTCAAACCCCAAAAAAAATTATTTTTTTATGAAAAGGAAAAAAACCACTAGTGAAATAACCGTAACAGCAACAATCATTATGCCTACGCCGTCGCTAAACCAACTATCGCCGAGCTCTTTAGCCATATGCAGCAAGAACCCTATTAATCCAATGAAAGCTATGCCTATCCCTGAAACTTTCACTATTGTCTTGTACTCTTCCCTTGTCGGCTTCTTCGTTACACGCAGAACCCTTCTTGATTCTGTTACGAAATTCTTAAATCTTTCAGCATAACTCATTTTTATCATCCACAATAATTAATTTTTAGTCTACAAATGTTATTCCGAGCTCAGATTCTGCTTCTTTCCTCTTGTTAGTTTCTGATTTTGCAAAGCCCCCAGCGATTATCTGGCTGGATTTCACGCCGGTAACAACAATCATAACTTTTATGGAGCCTTCTAAGTCATCTGAAATCTGTGCTCCCCAAATCATCCTTGCATCTTCGTCAAGCTTCTCAGATACTTTTTCTACTACTTTTCTCGCTTCCTCTAAAGTCATGTCGTTGCCGCCAGCAACGTTTATCAGTGCGCCATTAGCACCTGTGATATCGACGTCAAGCAAAGGATTGTTTATTGCTTTCTCCACGGCTTCAACGGAGCGGTTATCCGAATCAGATTCCCCAACTCCTATCAATGCTACGCCTCCATCACCCATGACAGTCCTGATATCTGCAAAGTCAAGATTGACAAGGCCTGCCTTCGTGACGAGTTCCGCAACGCCCTTAACCGCGTTAGTCAGTATTTCGTCTGCGATCTTAAAAGCTGTATGCAATGGCAGGTCCGGTGCAAGCTCTAAGAGCTTATCATTCGGTATTACTATGAGTGTATCAACATTTTTCTTTAGTGAGTCCAATCCCATTATCGCGTTTTCGTACCTTCTCTGGCCTTCCATCTTAAAAGGAATTGTTACTATCCCCACGGTTAGAGCTCCTGTTCTTTTGGCCATTTCGGCAACTATTGGTGCTGAGCCCGTTCCGGTTCCTCCACCTAAGCCGCATGTTATGAATACCATATCTGCACCGGCTATTGCCTGCTTTATGTCATGCTCGGATTCACGTGCGGCTTCTTCGCCGAGCTTAGGGATTCCTCCCGCGCCCAATCCTTTGGTGGTATCCCTTCCTATGAGTATCTTCCTGTCAGCTGACGTGTAAAGCAGGTCCTGGGCATCCGTGTTTATGCCTACGGTCTCCGCGCCAACTATACCTATTTCGGTTATCCTGTTTATGGTGTTATTCCCGCCTCCGCCGCAACCGAACACTTTTATCTTGGCTTTTTGCTTGCTTAAGAGCTCTTCCAGCTCTGCGTCAAGCGCATTGTTCTTGCTTTGTACGTCGGCTCCTTTTACTTCTTTAATAGTATAGGTCATTGATTAACCCTCCTTAGTTTTGCTGAAAGGCTTTTCCCCTTCGCCTTAATGATTTTTTGTGCATCTGAATATTTAAACTTTGTTATTCTCTTTAGATTCTTTCTTCTTCTCTTCTTTGCCTTTAGCTTTGAACTCTGCTTCAATGCCCAAAATTCTCTTTATGTCTTCACTGAGCATTTTAAGGTATTGCTCCGGGATTTCTTGTAGTAGTGTTATTACTGCTTTTCCTTCTTTTGCTTCTGCTTTTTCGTAAGGAATCCTAATGATGTCAAGAATTGACTTTACTTTTTCTTCGGTATCCTCTATTTTTTTCTTTATGTTTAAGTCGTAAACCACTTCTTTTCCTGCTAAAGGATGGTTAAAATCCACTATTACCCTTCCTCCGCTTACATTCCTCACAGTTCCGAGTTGGTTGTCTATGTTTAGCTGCAAGCCTATGTATGGCTGAATATTTTGCTTTTTAAAGACGTTCATAGGTATTAATTTTAGCTGCTTTGGGTTCTTCTTGCCGTAAGCTTCGTCAACAGAAAGCTTTACCTCGTGCTTGCCAAGAGTAAGGCCTTCAAGCTTTTTGTCAAGGCCGGAAAGAACGTGTTTTTCTCCTACGCAGATCTTTATGGGCTTGTACTCTTCCTCGTGGCTATGGTCATAAGACTTGTCAGGGCTGTGTTCGTGTACGAGGCCTGCTTTTTCAGCTTCTTTTAAAATAGTGGTGTCGTAAACTTGGTTGTCATCAGCAGTCCTGGCTGTGTACTCGAGCTCTACGAAGTCGCCTTTTTTTATCGTCATTAGTCTTCCTCTTGTTTTCCCTGGCTGAAGGCTTCAAGCTGGCTGCCGTTAAACCTTTCAGAGAGAATTGGGCTTTTGTTAGAGGATGGACTCGACGGCGTTTTATAAATGTTTCGAATTAGGGTTTAGATAGGATATTTGCTCTTCATTAGTTGTTTTTTGAAAGGTCAATTTTTTCCGGTTTCTTCCGTTGTTTTTCCGGTTTCCTCTTCGGAATTATTTTTAAGCAGTTTGATTCTTCTTATTGAGGAGGTTGATAATCATGAGTATAGATTCATATTTGAAATCAAGGGCAGAAGAACTAAGAGGTCTTGCGCTGTCAAAGGAAGGTACAGATATGTATTTGGTTATAGATAGCCTTGCAAGAATGTACGAATCCAGAAATAAAAACAGCAAAGATAACATGGTTTTGGCGGATTCTTCAAAGAATTTTTACAACACCATAAGATTCATCGAGGAATACTTACTTGACAATAATAGGGATAACGACTATTTAGAGTCTCGTATCAATCTTTTAGAGGAACTTCCTGGAATCGGAAAAGGCAATAGTTTCGGCTTTCTAATATTTTACAATTTACTATCAGGAAATATTAAGAAGAAAGATGACAAAAAAGACGAATACGCATGTGTAAACGATATTGAAAACATAGTAATAAATGAAGAAATAAGGAAAATGACAGGTAAACCGGCTTAAAATTGTTTTTAATTGTAAAATTATTTATACCCTGTGCTTTTCTCCTGTGGTATGGATGAGGATAACAGCCAAATAGATTACCTTAAGAATGAGCTTAAGCCGTTGTTCGTGGAGCACTACAAGGAATTATTAGGAAATGAATACGAGGAATTCGTAAGGGCTTCTTCTGAGTACCAGCGCAAAGCGGTAAGGGTAAATACTCTTAAGAAAAGCGTTGAAGAAATAAGGGAGCGGCTAGAGGAAAAATGGGTTCTTGAACAAGTGCCGTGGTGCGCTGAGGGCTTTTGGATGAAGTACAGGGACGGGAAAAGGTTTGATATTGGGAATACGCCGGAACACCAATTAGGCTACATCTACGTCCAGGATGCAGCATCAATGATACCTGTAGAAGTGTTGAATCCTTCTCCTGGAGACATAGTACTGGATATGTGCGCAGCCCCAGGAAGCAAGACAAGCCAGATAGCGCAGAAAATGGGTAATAAAGGATTGCTTGTTGCAAATGACGCGGACGGGAAAAGGCTGGGTGCTCTCGGGATAAACTTGCAGAGAATGGGAATTCATAATTCTATGATTACAAGAATGGAAGGATTCCACGTGAAAAAACAAGGGGAGGGCTTTGACAAAATACTCGTAGACGCTCCATGCACAGGAACAGGGACTATAATGAAAACTTATAAAGTCATCGGGATGTGGAGCCACTCATTAATTGACAGGATGAAAAGAATACAATATAAGCTTGCAAGCCACGCATTCACGTTGCTAAAGCCAGGCGGAACCATGGTTTATAGCACTTGCACTTTAGAGCCAGAGGAAAACGAAGGAGTAATCACAAAGCTATTAAAAAAACATCCTGAAGCTGAACTGCTAGATATAAAATTCAGCGGAAAGAAAAGCCAGCCCGTTACAGAGTTTAAAGGAAACAAGTATGATCCAAACGTAAAAAAATGCTTAAGAATCCACCCACAGGATAACGGCACAGAAGGATTCTTCGTGGCAAAAATAAAGAAAAACAATTAAAAATCCCGAACAACTCACAAATAAACAGAAAACAGATGTGAAAAAAAATGGTTTTAGCAAAAATCATCATCGGATTATTCTCAATAGCAATTCTGTACATAACCACCATTTTTTTACTGTCAAGACTATTCATACCAAACATAGGGTTTAAGAGAAAAATCAAAGAAAAACTGCCAAGAGACGCAAAGAAAAAGCTTATAGAAATAAAAAAATCCTCGAAGAACAAGAAAGAAGCCCTAAAAAAAGTAATAGACTACCAACTATCCATTTTTTACTCGGAGATGAGACAAGCCTTCCCCAGGTTCAAATTCTTATTCGAATCAAGCTTTAACAAATTATGGAAAAAGAAAGGATTCTTGCACTGCCACCAACAAAACTTTGTACTGCGAAGACTATTACTAGGAACAAAGATGTTTGAGGAGAAAGACATCAAGCTAAAGCACACATTCTGCTACCTAAACATACACCAATACCTAAAAATAAATATAGGCAAAAAGAAAAAAGAATGGATAAACGTAGACGCGTTCGCGATGAGCTTAGGCTACAATTTAGGAGAAGTGTTGCCTAATTTTGCTTATCCAAGCATGAAAGCACGCGGGATAAACCCGTTACGAGACCCAATAAAAAGCAAGAAAATACTCGAAAAAACCACAATGCTCTCACTATTCCTGAAAAATAAATGAAAAAAAAACATGTATTGGAAGGAGAATACATAATTTACGAGTACGGAACACAAGACTATACTGGTGAAGGATGGGCATTAGCACTCTACAAGCTGGAAGGCAATGAATTACAAGAAATATACCATCCTGTAGATAATGAGAGCGAGCCAAGCAACATAGGCGAGCAAAACATAGAAGAACTGATAAATGTTATGATAAAAAAAAATATTAGAAAAGTCTACACGGTGTTTCACCTACAAGAATTCTACAGAATCCCCAGTAACTGGTTTAGCCTACAAGAACAAGACACAGAAGAAATAGAGTTATGGGCAGAATACAAATCCATAGAAAAAGATGGCTATGAGCACCAAAGGTTAAAAGAAAACGGAATAGAACTGCTCTTCCACGAAGAAAAATAAATGAATATGAAAGCCCTATCCTTAAAACAGCCATACGCAGAACTCGCAGTAAGCGGAAAGAAAACAATAGAATTAAGAAAATGGAATACAAGTTTCCGAGGAGAATTCTTAGTGCACGCATCAAAGCAACCAGACAAAGAAGCAATGGAAAAATTTGGCTTTAAAGAATTGCCATTAGGAGCAATCATAGGGAAAGCAGAATTGGTAAGCGTGAAGAAATATGAGAACGAAGAAGAATTCGAAAAAGACAAAGACAAGCACTTAGCCACGAAAAAATATGGTGTGTATGGATTCATACTAAGAAACGCAAAGAAAACAAAGCCAATACCCGCAAAAGGAAAACTAGGATTTTGGAAATATGAATGAATAATAGTTTGAAGACAAAACAAAATCTACGACATCATTTTAGCCAGAAAAAACCACACAACGGTAACAAAAAAAATAGCAAAAAGTGCTACCACTAATTCCCAAGCTTTATTCTTAAACTTTCCTTCGAGCTTTTTAGAGATAAACTGACCTACTAATAGAATCATACCAGCAGTCACGCCTGCAATTACGCCCGGAAATAATGTTTCAAAAAACCCCATCAAGTTAGTATTAAAACTACACTTATAATTTTTGCGGATTAGTTCAATGTGCTTTTCAGCCTTCTAACGCTTAACTTCAAGTAATCTTCTTCTTTATCTATGCCGATGTACTTTCTTCCGTGCATGCTTGCGACCAGTCCTGTTGTTCCTGAGCCGTTGAAAGGGTCCAAAACAACATCTTTTTCGTTGGTGCTAGCCAGGACTATTCTTTTTAGTAGCTCTATCGGTTTTTGTGTTGGGTGTTTGCCTGATTTCTTTTCTTGCATCGGGGTTAAAGGAATTTTCCATATACTTCGCATTTGTTTTCCTTTCGGGCTTATATCATCGTGCCATTCTTTCATTTCTTTATAATTGAAAGTGTGCTTTGCTTTCTTGTCTTTTTTAGCCCAAATAATGGTTTCATGGGCGTGGGCGAAGTATCTGCAGGAGAGGTTTGGAGGCCCGTTTGGCTTAAACCACGAGATTTCGTTTAAAATGTGAAATCCTAATGCCTGTAACGCATGCCCTACTTTGTATATGCTATGAGGAGTGCCTGAAATCCATATTGTTCCGTTAGGTTTTAAGAGTTCTCTGCAGTGTTTTAGCCAGGAATAAGTGAATTCGTAGTCTTTCTGGAAGCCATTTGATTTATCCCAGTCTCCCTTGTTGACAGAAACCATTTTTCCTGCTTTGCATGTTATTCCGCCGTTGGATAAATTATAAGGAGGATCTGCAAATATCATGCTTACCGAATTCTTCCTGATTTTTGGCAATACTCCGAGGGAATCTCCTTTGATTAGCATGAAATTCTTGTCTTTGAAGAATGGTTTAATAGTCATGTAATGCTAAGAATCATACTTGTTTATATTTGTTGTGTGGACTTGTCCAGTGCATCTTTCAGGTTAACCGGAAGATTTACGAAAAAAATGGGAAAATATTTATATTTATTTAAAAAGGATGATACCATTATGAATCGCCAGGAACTATTTGAAATTGTTAAAAATCTTGAGTTCGATAAAAAAATAAGTATTATAGAGGAGAATGGTGTTGAATTATACTTATTGAGGCCTTCTGTACTCCCTAAATCTCTTAAAAACAAATATGATGTAAATAAAAATTTTCAGATATGGGTTAAAGAAGGGGAGCGAGAATTCAGACCGAATCATCTTCGTTTAATTATCGACTTAAATCTTAGAGTCAGGTCTAATCCTGAATTAAAAAATAAGTTACTCTTAGCAATGGACAATATTTTTTATGGGGAAGATGTTGAGAAAGAAATATCTTTGTTAAACAAGGAAAAATTCCAACATTACCTTAACCCATTGAGAATAATAGCATATATGGCCTTGCTCTTTTTGATAGAACAAGAATATAACTATACGGGAGAAAGTAAGTACGATCCGAAAACCTTGTTTTTGCAAGGTTGGATACGGGAAAGCATTGATAGCCCAAAGGAATTAGACAACATGTGCATGAGTATAGCTAACGGGCAACCCCCAAAAGCCAAATATACTTGTAAGGAAAATAAAAAACATAAGAAATACGAAGAAAAAAGAAAAGAGTTGTGGTATCTGGAAGATCAATAATTAGTTACTACAACCTCGTCTATTTCTCCCCTTCCTTTAGCGTCGCTGTTAATACTTCTCCTGGCTTTTACTTTCCTAATATTATATCCTTTGTACAGTTTATGGATTAGTTCGCTGTCGCTGTTGCTAAGCATTACTTTGCAGCCTTTTGCATCTAGCTTCATGAAAACTTCTGCTAATCTGACCTGGTCTTCCCGGCCAAAATCCAGGTCGGTGTAACTAGTGAAATTATTCTTTTTGAAAGGCCAATATGGAGGGTCGAGATAAACAAAGTCGCCTTTCTTAGCTGTTTCAAGGACTTTTTTGAAGTCTTGAGCTTTTGCCACAACATTTTTTAGTAAATGACTTGCTTTTTTCAGTGTTTCTTCTCTGACAATCTCAGGGTTTTTATAACTCCCTATGGGTACGTTAAATTCGTTTTTCGAGTTCACCCTAAACAATCCATTGAAACACGTCCTGTTCAAATAAAGGAGTAAAGCTGCTTTTTTCAAAGAGTCTTTTTCCTTGTTATAAGCATTTCTAGCTTCGTAATAATAATCTTTTGAGTGATTTTTAGCATGTATTCTTAGGAGTTTTATTAGCTCTGAGAGGTTATCCCTTATCTGGACGTATAGATTTATGAGTTCTGAGTTGTAGTCGGATAAGAAAATTTTTTTTGGATTAAATTTTTGTTTTACGTGGAAGAATACTGCTCCACCGCCTACGAATGGCTCGCGGTATACTTCTATGTTTTCTGGGTAGAACTCTTCGAATTTGGAGAGTAACTGTTTTTTACCCCCTGCCCACTTTACAAACAACGGAATCTCAACCCCCATAAACAATTACTAAAAGCCTCGTAAATATAAGGTTTTTCTTTGTGGAACAAAAAAACAGAATAAGCGTATTTACTTCCTTGCTTTTTCGACTTTTCCTCTTAGCAATGCGTTTAGGGATTGGTCGTTTACTTTTATGACTTGCCAGCGTACGCCTGGGATGTCTCCCTTGCTTCTGCCCATGCTTCCACCCATGCATTCTATGACGACTTCGTCGTGCTCATCCACCATTTTCTGGGCTCCGTCACCTGGAAGGAAAGCTGTTACTTGCTTGCCGTTCTTAACAAGTTGGACACGGACACATTTTCTCATAGCTGAGTTTGGCTGTTTTGCCTCTCTTTGAACTTTTTCAAGTACGATTCCTGAGGCTTGGCTTGAGCCTTCAAGAGGGTCTGATTTTAAGGCTAATTTAAGGACTTTCTTGGCGTACCACTTGTCTTTCTTCCTGGACTCGCTTCGCCTACTAGTAAGTTTTTTTCCTGCGTTCAATCCTGATGATTTCTTGCTCATATTTTCACCGTTATATTACCTTGATTTCTTTTAATGGAAAGTATTTCCTCACGATTTCCTCGTAGTTCCTCAGGTTTTGCGCTCGGGCGCCGATCATAAGGCCTTTGGTTTTCGCGTCAGGGCCTTTAATCGTGACGATTTCGTCTTCTTCCTGCATATCAACTATTTTTAAGGGGAACATAAGGTTCCTTATAAATGTTAGCTTGTCAGGGCTGAACTCGACTATTTTAATCTTTCTATTGACTGCTCTCTCAACTTTTTCTATGTTAGACTTCTGCTTGCCAAGCGCGCGCCCCATTTCCCCGGGCTGGACAACAAAAACAATCTTGTCCTTGTTAAAAAAGCAGTCTTTTAATCCTGCACCCGTTATTTTTTCGAATAATGACATTAGGTTCAGGAGTTCAGCATCATATTTTATCTTCATTTGCAATTAAACCCAAAAAATTATTTTTTTACGCCTATTACAGATACCAGGAAAGGCTTCCCGCAAATAGTTCCAAGCTCTTCATTATTAACGTCAAGGGCGTGCACTTCTACGCCACCAATTTTCTTGTAGTATTCCAAGTCTTTCTTTGCCTCAACCTCGGCATTTGAGGACACAAAAACCTTTGCTAACTCACCTTTCCTGAGAAGCTTTAAAGTCCTGTCCGTGCCGATAATTATTTTATCTGTGTTCAAGAGTTTTCTTATTTCATCAATCACAATCATTCACCTTTAGCTTTATTTTGACTTAGTTCGAACTATTAAGCCAGGCAAGCCTGTACCTATTGGAACTGGCTGGTTCAGCATAACGTTTTCTATGACGCTGTTCAACGGGTCAGATTCTCCTGTGAGGCCTGCGTTGATAACATGCTTGATAGGTGTCTCGAAGGAAGCCCTTGCAAGCACGGAAGGCTTCTCCTTAACAATACCATACCTGTTAATGCCCATGATCTTCCCTGACATGCACATAGCGTCTGCAACTATCATGATATGCCTGATGTCAACGTTCAATCCTTGTTCCTCGATGACTTTCATTAATTCATTTATTATGAGCTGCCTCGCTGCCTCTATGCCGAATTCTTTCTCAATCTCATATATGTTATTAGTATATGTCCTTTCCTTGTCTACGAAGTCAAGAGACAAGACTTCTCTAAGGTTAGAGCCTGACGTTACAATCATGAACTCATCATCCTTCTTTACAGGGAGGACTTGCTTGATTCCTTTCACGCCGTGAATATAAACATTTTTGAGCTTCTCTTTCAGCTTATAAAGCTGAATAATATCTTTGTCCTTCCCAGACTGTATTACTGATATGGACTCGTCTTTTTCAAGCTTAAAAGAAAATCCCTTAACGTTTTTTCTCAGTGCTTCCGTAACGGATGAATGAGTAAGCTTTAGCAATTCAAGCTTATCTTTGTCAAGCACAATTTTAAGGTTTGCCTCAGAAATATTAACGATTACTTCTTTCAGGAAGTCTTTCATGGTAAGCTCTTTCAGGGATTCAGCGATGCGCTTTATATCCTTTCCTTCGCTGTATGGCTTAACTAAGTGAATATTCATAAGCTCAGTAGAAATAGTTTTTCTCCCGTCAAGAACTTCGATAAGCCTTGGAAGGCCAGTGGTAACGTTCATCTCTGCAACCCCTGCGAAATGGAAAGTGTTCAGTGTCATCTGTGTGCCTGGCTCACCAATGCTTTCAGCGCTTACAATCCCAACGCATTCCCCGGGAACTGCCAGCGATGAATTATACTCTGCCTCTATTGCATCCATGATTTTCTTAAGCTTCTCCTTGCTAACACTTGCAGGAAGATTCGCTTCCACTTCAGCAAGTATTGAATTCGGAATCTTATCCTCGTATTCCCTTAGCGCCTCTTTAACATCAACCATTTTCAGTACCTCATTCCTCAAAAGAATCTATTATGCCCTTAACATTTATCTTTCCTGCTTCCGTCTTTGAAACGTCTAAGCCATCTTCACCATAGTTAAACTGCACGATTTTCTTGGAAGCATCCCTAACCGTGAAATCATACTCTAGCTTTAAGTCTTGCATCGCATTTGCAAGCCTCCTGTAAAGGTAACCAGACTTAGGAGTCCTAAGAGCGGTATCCATCAGGCTATCCCTTCCGGTCATCGCCATAAAGAACATTTCGTAAGGCTTCAAGCCATACTTAAACCCGTTCCTGATGAATCCCCTGGGGACTGCGCCCAAGTCATTTTTCTTAAAGCAAGACAAAGACCTTCCCTTAAAGCCTTTTCCAATCCTTCCGCCTCGAAGGGCTTGCTGACCTACACAAGCAGCCATCTGAGCAATATTGATAGTGTTGCCTTTCGCACCTGATCGTACCATAATCATAGTATTGCTGTTCTGGGGGGATGACAACTCAACGATTTTACCCGACTCATTCCTTGCCTTGTTAAGCCTTTCCAGAATTCTGAGCTCCAAAGTTTCCTCGATGCTCCTCCCAGGAAGCCTTTCCAAAGTACCAGCGTGGAAATCCCCAATAATTTTCTTAACATCTTCATCTGCCTTATCAAGCGTCTCCGTGACTTTTTGCAATGCTTCTTCGCTTAAGTCAATATCTGAAAGCTTAGATGTAAAGCCGTACTTAAGAAGAACTTCTGCGCCCAACCCGTTAATCTTCCTCAAAAAAACAATTATTTCATCTGCGCCGTACTTCTTATGAAGGTTCCTTAATAATAATCCTGAGCCTTCCCCAAGGTTAGCAGAATCCATAACGCCTGATACAAGCTTTCCATTCGTAATCTTAACCACTGAGTCAGGGTCCTCGGGGTCCCTGTTAAAAATCCTGGACTTGCCAACAAAGCTAAAATCGTCAGGCAGGATAACAGAAAAGACTTCTTTGCCCGTAACATACTTCTTGTTCGGCAGTTTCTTGAAGTCATCTATGCCTGCCGCGGACAATAAATCAACAGCAGCATCCCTAGTAATCTTAAAGCCTTCCCTTGTAAGAATGTAGTTGCCGGAAATGCTGTCCTGAATGCAAGCTATAATGCTCAACCCATACCTAGGGCTGATTATCTGGGTTTGAACCTGCATTAAAATTTCTGCTTCAGCCCTTGCCTCCTCTGTTTGTGGAATATGAAGGTTCATCTCATCCCCGTCGAAGTCAGCGTTGTACGGAGCACAAACAGCGGGGTTAAGCCTAAGAGTCAAGCCTGGAAGGACTTTTACGCGGTGGCACATCATGCTCATCCTGTGAAGGCTAGGCTGCCTATTGAACAATGCAATATCACCGTCCATCAAGTGCCTCTCAACAATGAAACCCGGCTGGATTTCTTCCAGCAACTGCTCCTTTGTCTCGTTAGTAATCCTTTTTCTCTTGCCATCAGGCCTTATAATATAATTAGATCCAGGGTATTGGTCAGAGCCTCTCTCAAGGAATCCTTTTAAGTACTCCAAATTCCACTCAGTAACCCTTTCAGGAACAGTCAATTTCCTCGCAATTACTTCAGGAACCCCGACTTCATTAATATCTACTTTTGGGTCTGGGCTTATAACTGTCCTCGCAGAAAAATTAGTCCTCTTACCAGCAAGATTCCCACGAATCCTTCCTTCCTTGTTCTTTATCCTTGCTGTTAAAGTATTCAATGGCTGCCCACTCCTATGCCTAGCAGGCGGAAGCTGGGCTACCTCGTTATCGAAAAAAGTGGTAACGTGATACTGCAACAAGTCCCATAAGTCTTCAATAATAATCTCTGGGGCACCAGCATTAATGTTTTCAAAAAGCCTTTGGTTAATCCTTACAATATCGCCTAGCTTATGCGTAAGGTCATCTTCGCTCCTCTCCCCGCTTTCAAGGGTAATGCTAGGCCGCATCGTAACAGGTGGTATAGCAAGCACTGTTAAAACCATCCATTCAGGCCTCGCATTCTTCGGGTCAAGGCCGAAAATCTTCAGGTCTTCATCTGGAATCCTCTCAAGCCTAGCCCTGACTTCTATTGGGGAAATCCTTTTATCATTCTCAATAAAGGAAGTTGGCTTCTCAATAGATATCTTATACTGCTTCTCCTTGCAATAAGGGCACTTATTAATAGTCCTAAGGCTTGCAATGATAAGCTTAATCTTGTCCCTTCTCTCAATCAAGCCCTGCTCCAATCCCACTTTATCCAACAAATCGCGATATTCCTTTATCTTATCCTGAGGAATAAGTATCCTGCCACAACTCCTGCACGTGCTCCTTAACAAATCCAGCACTACATCAACGAAGCTTATATGAATAACAGGCCTTGCAAGCTCCATATATCCAAAGTGGCCTAGGCTATCCCTGAGCTTCTGGCCATCAGTCTTGCACCTCAACCCAGGATCAATAACTCCTAAGCGCACATCCATTAACCCGCCGTCAACAGGGTAGCCTTCCTTATCGTAAAGTTCGGGCGTGACAATCTTAGCCTTCGCAATGCTTTTCAAGAGCTTAGGAGATATTACCCCAAAATCTATAGACTCAATGTATTTGTATATCGCTTTTTGATTATCCATTCGATCACCTTCTAAAACTTGCTCTTAAGCTTGAGCTTCGGATAAATGCCAAGAGACTTGAACTCGTCAAGCAACAACTTGAATGCGTAGCTCACTTCTATATCACTCATATCAGAGTCCTCCCCAAAAACTGGTGACATTGGCTTATTGTTTTTCCTTGCATCGTAATAGCCAACCAAGCCAGATTTTTCACAAACAGGAACAACGACTTGATCAGAATCAAATCTTTCCTTTAACGTGAGGGATGCGCCGTGCGCAACAAAAGTGTCTTTCTCCATTTCTCCAAGCCTTAAGCCTCCTTCCTTGGCCCTTCCTTCAGTAGGCTGCCTCGTCAATAATTGTATTGGGCCTCTCGCCCTGCTGTGCAGCTTGTTTGCAACCATGTGCTTAAGCTTTAAATAATACATGTTGCCAATAAAAATCTTGACGGTGTACTGTTCCCCTGTTATGCCATTGTACATTGTTTCAGAGCCATCCTCCCTGAAGCCCATGTCCAAAAGATCCTTTCTTATGTCTGCTTCTTCTTCTGACTCAAACATAGTAGCGTCAATATACCTTCCTGCAAGGCTGCCTGTCTTGCCTGATAACAATTCCATCATATGGGAAACAGTCATCCTTGTAGGTATGCCGTGAGGATTGAAAAGTATGTCCGGCTTTAGCCCTGTTGAAGTAAAAGGAACGTCTTCCTCAGGAACCACGAGGCTTATAACTCCTTTCTGGCCATGCCTAGAAGTAAACTTATCCCCTATTTCAGGAATTCTTTGCTCGCGAAGCCTTACCTGTACTAGCTTATTACCTTCCTCGTTCTCAGTCAAGGCTACAAAGTCAACAATTCCTTTTTCGCCGTGCTTCAAAGCCATGCTTGACTCTCTCCTTGAATCAGAGGCTAAGCTGTATTCGTCCATGCTGCTCAAAAACCTTGGAGGGCTAACCTTCCCGATGACTACGTCTCCTTCCTTAACGCCTGCTTCAGGGTAAATTATGCCATCGTCCTCCAAGAACCTGTAATCATGCTCAGACCTATAGCCCCTGACTTCCTTGTCAGGAATAATTATTTCATCCATTAATCCACCAGAATACCTTAATTCCTCAGATATTACCGGACGGAAGTATGTCGACCTTCCAAGGCCTCTTTCTATGCTGCCTTTGTTTATGATGATAGCGTCATCCATGTTATAGCCTTTGTAAGTCAGGACTGCCACGATAACATTCTGGCCTGAAGGGTGCTTATCATAATCTGAAACTGAATGAGTAATGCTTTGAACGATTGGGTAATGCGGGTAGTGCAACACGCTAACATCCATGTCCATCCTGAGCAAGAAATTCGCTGCATAAAATCCGACTGCTTGCTTCTGGTTCTTCGCACCTTGGTTTAGGCGCACGCCCTGGTTGTAGTTACCGAACGGAACCAGTGTGGTTATAAGCCCTAAAAGATCTAAGCTGCTTATCTCTAAATGTGTGTGCTCAGCAGTGATTTCTTGCTCTGTTAGTGCAACCAATGAATTTTCTTCTTCGGTCGCATCGATATACTCAATTACTCCTTGCTTTATCAGGTCTGACCATGAAATCTCCTTTTTTTCTAGTTGCTGCAAGTGCTTATCTGTAAGCAAAGGCTTGCCTTCCTTAACAACTATTAACGGCCTTGTAGTCCTGCCCTTGCTAGTCTCTATCAGTACCTTGTCTTCGTCTTCTGAGTAAGCCACGTTGACATAATCAGATATTTTTCCCATTCTCCTCTCAGATATTATCTGGTCAGCAAAATCTTTTGGGTTTTTCACAACTCCAATGTACTTGTTATCCATGAATACGTCTGTCATTTTGCCATCACCGGCTCAAAGCCATAATTTTTTAGCTTGCCTAACAATTCTTCTTCATCAACTGCGCGAGTAACCCTTGCCAGCAAAGCAAGGTTTTTTCTCAGCCCAATATTAGTTCCTTCTGGTGTTTCGCTCATGCAAAGCCTGCCCATGTGCGTTGGGTGCAATGCCCTAGCCTCAAAGTTCTCCTGGCTCGCGCTTAACGGGCTTATAACCCTTTGCAATGCGGAGAGCATCTGGATGTAGTTAAGCCTTTCAATCCTTTGGCTTATTCCTTTCCTGTTCCCACTCCAGTTTCCAGTGGCCATGCTACTATAAATCCTCTGGGTTAGCAGCTTCTCCCTAATTATAACTTTTATGCTTGGAAACTTGCCCCGCTTTACAATCCTTTGAAAGTTGTAAAGCAAGTCTCCTATCAATACTTTTATGTTAACCCTTAGCAAGTCTGCCAATAAATCCCCTGCCATCTTAAGCCTCTTATTAGCATAGTGATCCTTATCAGCTTCAGGCAGTTCCTTATTGGAAACCCGTATGTATTCTTTTAAGTACTTGCAAAGGTTTTGCGCTTTAGCATTTCTGGCTTCGCTGGTTATGCCGATATGAGGCAGTAAGTACTTGTCAAGTATTTCTTTTAGCCTTTCAATCCTTATTTCTTTTGACTGTGTAATGCCTATTTTTTTGGCAATGAAATCAAGAGCGTCATCCTCAGTTTTTATATCGACAAACTCGTAAAGGTTTATGAACACCTCTGAGCTGTTTGGCAGGTCGACGAACCTCATTATATCTTCATCTTTTGTTATTCCCAGCGCTTTTATTATTATCACAACAGGAATCCTTTTTACCCTTGTAAATGTCAAATAAAAAATTTCGTCCCTTAACTTCTCCATCTGGTGAGGTATCTTGTAAGAGCCTTGCTCAGAAAATATTTTTCCTATGTAATCACTGATGCCTGTAGCCTGGGATTCCACGAGGAATTTGTTAGGAGCCAGGTCTTCTACTGCAACAACAACTTTTTCGGTGCCGTTAATAATGAAGTAGCCGCCTGGGTCATCAGGATCTTCGCCTGCTTTAATGAGCTCTTCCCTATCCATCTTTTTCAAGTGGCAATACTTGCTCTTAAGCATTATTGGAATGCTTCCAATCTGCGTCGAAAAAGTTTCTTTCTGCATCCCATTAACATGGGCTGAAACCTCGAGGTACATAGGTGCTGAGTATGAAAGCTTTCTAAGCCTTGCCTCAGAAGGAAGCAAGTCCCTCTTAGAGCCATCAGCCTCTATTATCTCAGGCTTGGAAACAGTTATCTTATCAAGCCGAATCTTAAACTCCTCTACGTTAGTAGGAATTATTGTGGGCTCGACTTCTTTGTTCTCATAAATAATATTTTGAAGCTCCTCTTCAATGAACTTGTTGAACGCGTCTATATCTGACTGCACCAATGAGTTCTCCTCGAAATACTTTCTCAGAAGAGCCTTTGAATTAGTCATCTTAAGGTTTATCGGCTGGTTACTCATTAATAACACCCCTGTAAAAAATGGATTCCCCTGCAGTCGGGCTTTTCCTTTTTATCATGATTACATCGTTTTCTTTTGCGTCCAAGTGCCTTATAGCGGGGTCGCTGATAAATATCTTTGGAAGCTCCTTTGGAGTAACGCTGTACTTCTTGTACAAATCATTTTTTTGTTTTTCAGATAGCTTTATGTGCTCAGGCAGCAAGCTATGGACAAGCTTTGAAGTATCTATAACTTTAGCCCTGCCCTTTTTCTTTTTTGTAACTTTCTTAACGGCTTTCCGAGAAGCAGCAGTTTTCTTTGTTTTCTGGGTTTTTTTTGCATTAGCCATTGGTTCCCCTCCTATTCGAGCGCGAAGTGATTATCTTGATGGGTCGGACGAGATTTGAACTCGCGACCACCTGGTTAAAAGCCAGATGCTCTACCTGGCTGAGCTACCGACCCGCCATCGGAATGCTCAGGCCGTATTTGGGTCTTTCTAAAACGCCCTGGCCGGGATTCGAACCCGGGTCGAAGCCTCGACAGGGCTTCATGATAGGCCAGACTACACTACCAAGGCATTGCGAAGGGATAACTGGAAGGTTTTTCCTGATTGAACATTAAAGAAAAACTTTGCTTTCCCATTTTGCGAATAATACCCTAATGTGCACGGCGCTGAACATTCCACGGAGTTTTGGTGAAACTCGGTTGATTTATAAACCTTACGGTGGTGTTTCCTTGTTTTGAGAGCGGGTGAATCCCTCGGGGGAGACTTTCAGCCAATCCAACCACTTGAAAATGGATTTGAACTCCCAACCTCTCGGTCTCAGCTGACCTTGTTTCATCCATACCCCTTCGGGCTAGTCACAAGGATTTCTACAGCCGAGCGCTCTACCGTTGAGCTACCGAGGGAAACCCGTAACAGCAGGATAAATAGCTGTTTTATAAAAGTTTCCATACAAAAAAAAATATTTGGGGCTTAATCCTTGACGAAGAAAGGCTTCGCCGAGAAAATAATTCTTTCCTTGCCTTTCTTACTCTCGAATTTGGCCCTTACCCTTGGCAGTGTAATATCACCGATTATCTTAAGCTTTGCCTTAGCCCTATAAGTAAGAACTCTTTCCTCTAAGGAGTCAAGTGAGTCCAAGTTCCAGTAGAGCAATGTGCCTTTCCTTGTCGTCTTGGTCACTTTTGAAGGCTTTAAGGATCCTAGGTGATGGGGCTCTGATAATTCAATTATGCTTGGAAGCTTATCATTAACGGAGAGGCTCCGCACCTCGCTTCCCGACCTGTTCTTCACAAAAATCTTGATTTTTACCTCTGAAACGCCATCTTCATCTTTGCCGATAACTGTTGCTTCTTTCAGTATTATTATAGGGCTTCTGAAAACGAAGTAAGCAGTAGTCGCCAGAAAAATTATGAGTATAAATATTACTAGAAGCCGGTAATTGGTTGTTACAGTAATAGTATAAGAGCCACCTGGAGGGAGGGATGGGCTCCACAAGTAATGCGCTTTTCCGTCAATCCTAACAACCTCTGCTTCAGGCGTTGTCTGCGTGAACATCCTCTTATACCAAGGTGCTGGCAGTTCTATATCGCTAACCCTTTCAAAATTCCCATTGTTAGTCATGGTTATGGTTTCCGTTGTAAGGAATAGCGAAGATACGGATTCATAATCAGTATCTACTTGTGTATAACTCTCAATGCTTAATGTGGCGCGTGCTTCTGATGGATACCTTCCTGTTGGCGGGTGATACGCATTTACCAATAAGTCATAGTCGCCAGGGGCTTGCATATCATCGAAATCAAAGTACATGTAAACCGTCCTTTCCTGCATTGGGTCAATAGATACTGTTCTCTGCTGGGTTTCGAATAGCTCGCTTGAGCTTGTAATAATTAATTCTGTTATATTCAGCTGGTTCCTGTTCCTGAGCCTTATCGGCAAAGTTAATTGGTCCCTTGGATCGTGGGATTCGGGTAAGTCAAGAACCATTTCAACGCTTGGCAGGAATCCTGCAGGAGCCCCGTCCTCTGTTATTATGACTGGAACGCTTATTGTTTCAGTAGTCCCATCATGCCTGCTTATGACTCTTATGCTTACAGAATAAGAGCCTAGGGGAGTGCCTGACCTTTGGTTTAATGTTATGATAAAAGTTTCTTCTGAGTTACCTGGAACTCTTACCCTGGAGGGAGTTGTGGACACTATCCAGTTAAGCGCGTCAGCAGTGGTTAGCCTTACCTCGAATACTTGCTCGAAATCCATTGGATTATCTATGGTTAAGCTGTATTCAGTGAAGCCTCCAGGCATAGTCCTCGAGGTTATTATTTCCCTTTCTGCCGTGAACGAGGCAGCGGCGTTTCCTATTATTAGCATCGAAAACAATAGTGTTAGAGCAAGCAGAGAAAATCGTTTAAGGTTATTTTTTCTAGTCATTAATGTTACCCTCCAGTTCTCAATACAATAATGTTATTTATATATTTTTCTGTTCAATGTTTGAGCGCTGGTGCGTATTTGCAATTATTGCTACCCAAAAAAAAAGTTGGTTGGCTAATACTGGAGGGATGATTAGTTAGTTTTTTAAACGGGTTGTTCTTTCTTTTTTTCCATGATAGGCATTCGTTCACCCATAGTGTCCGTGCTAGGGCATGTGGATCATGGAAAGAGCAGCATACTCGATGCGATTAGAGGCAGCAATGTTGTTAGAGGAGAAGCAGGCGGGATCACTCAAGCCATAGGGGCAAGCATTATGCCTTACGACGTCATCTGGAGTAGGTGCGGCAGGCTTATAGAGAGGCTTAAGATGAAAATCACGATTCCTGGAATCCTGTTCATAGATACTCCTGGGCACGCGGCGTTCACAAGCCTTAGAAAGCGTGGGGGAAGCCTTGCAGATATCGCAATATTAGTCGTTGATATTAATGAAGGGTTCAAGCCGCAGACTGTAGAAGCATTGGAAATCCTTAAGAATACTAAAACGCCTTTTGTGGTTGCCGCGAATAAAATAGATTTAGTAGCAGGATTTACGCATGAGAATGAGAACTTCCTTGCGAATCTTGCAGGGCAAAGCGATTCTGTTAAGCAGGAGCTTGACAAAAAGGTGTATGAGCTTGTAGGAGAGATTTATAAGACGGCGGGGATTGAATCTGAAAGGTTTGACAGGGTTGGTGATTATACTAAGCAAGTGGCAATTGTCCCTTGCAGTGCTGTCAAGGGCATTGGGCTTAATGAATTGCTAATGGTTATAACTGGCTTATCACAAAGGTTTTTAGAGCAGAACCTTTTGCTGAACGTGGAAGGGCCTGCGAAAGGAGTTATTATTGAGGTTAAGGATGATAAGGGCCTTGGGAGGACTATTGATATTATTCTTTATGATGGCTCTTTGAGTGTAGGGGACCAAATTATTATTGGCACGCTTGATGAGCCTGTTATTGCAAAAGTTAGGGCTTTGCTTATGCCGAGCCCGCTTAGGGATATGAGGGATAAGAACCCTGGGTTTACCAGCGTGAAATCAGTGTTGGCTGCGACAGGAGTAAAAATTTCCAGTCCTGAGATTAATGAGAAAATAATTCCTGGAATGCCTGTGTTTGGCTTTGATGAGAATTATAAGGAAAGAATCTTGGAACTCGCAAAGTCTGAGGTGGAGGAATCATTGGTGAGTACGGATGGAGAAGGAGTTGTTATTAAGTCTGATACGCTTGGTGGGCTGGAGGCGCTTGCGAGCATGCTAAGAGAGAAGGGAATTAAGATACGCAAGGCGAGCGTTGGAAATATTACAAAGAAGGATATTGGGGAAGCTGAGAGCGTGTTTGATGAGAACCCTGTGGATGCAGCGATATTAGGGTTTAATATTAAGCAGGAAACATCTACGTATAAGGCGAAAATATTTGTTAAGGATGTTATCTATACCTTGGTAGAAGAATACGAGGAATGGAAGAAGAAAGCAGAGGAAGCTCTTGAGGCAAAGAAGCTGCATAATGCTATGAGGCCTGCAAAAATTGAGGTTCTTAAGAATTGTATTTTTCGGATGAGCAATCCGTGCATTGCAGGCATAGAGGTGCTTGAAGGCTTTGTGAGGAATGGGATGAAGTTGATGGATTTTCACGGGCACAGGGTTGGAGAGATTAAGAGCATGCAGTCCAGCAATGAGAATCTTAATGTTGCGGAAAAAGGAAGGCAGGTGGCTGCGAGCATGCCGGGAGTTACAGCGGGTAGGCAGGTTCATGAAGGTGAGGTTTATTTATCTGACTTGTCCGAGGATGAGTATAGGAAGCTTAAGGAGCTTGCGAAGCATTTATCGAAGCCTGAGATAGAATTGTTGAAGGAGATTGCTTTGATTAAGAGAAAGAATAACCCTGTTTGGGGTGTATGAGGATGATGCTTACTAAAACACTTGAGGTTCTTAATACGAGGCATGTTAAAGATATAATGAAAATGCTTGAAGGCCAGTTCGGAGTAACGGAGAAGCTTCAGCTTGGATTTCTAAGAAGCAATAAAGACAAGGTTTATGTTATCAACAAGGACGTTGACAGGGTTGATATTAAGGATTTCAGGGTTGACAGCATTGGAATGTACTTCGGGGCTTATATGAAAGACGGTTTTCGATTGAGCATTGAAGGCAGCCAATTAGTCGGAAGGCTTGCAAAGAAAAACGTGTTGGAATTAATGGATGAAGAAAAGCATGAATGGATGAAAGGAAACGATATTGGTATAGAAAAGGAGGACGGGTTTTATATTGTGAAGTGGAAAGATGATTTTCTTGGATGCGGAAAACTAAAAAACAACAAGTTATTGAATAGCGTTCCGAAGCCAAGAAGGCTTATTGTGGTTAATGAATAATTAATATATCCGGCTATCCCTTTTTATTGCGTTCATAGGCTCTAATACTTCCTCAAGTGTTTCTGCGAGTAGAAGGGAATGGTTCTTTAAATGGTCTTTTTTTCGCTGCTCATTCCTTCTCCTGATGTAATCAGTGTCATGCCTTAAGGCGCCGTTGTTCATAATTTCGTACATTTCGGGAGATTGTATTATTGTCTCGAAGCGCCCTTTTTCAACGTAGTGGTCTATCCATATTCCTGCTTTTAGGAATTCACGCTCTTCTTCGGTAGGAGGCCTTTTCCTGTTTCTTATGGCCTTATCCATTTTCTGCATTTCCTTTACCATGTTTCTTAATTGTTTTAAGGACATATCTTTTGTTAAGGGCCCTTTGTAGTCTACAATGAATGGCTTTTTTTCGCTTTCTTCGCTTAGCATGTTGGTTTCTTCAAGCGCAATGTATATGTCTTCTAACGAGACTATGTTTTGCATGCCTTGGGTGTCATATGCGAGGTCTTTCCTTACCCCTGTGAACCAGTCCACTACTTTTTCTCGTTCCCTTTTAGATGCTTTAACTCTTGATATGAGAATAGCTTTAGGGGATTCATAGCTTGTTTCGTAGAATTTGAACATATTTTTTGCGTATAATAATTCTATAGTGTCATCTTCTTTCCAGTTCTTGAAATTTGGGAGGTATCTTCTTGGATTGCCTCTTATTATTTGCTGTATAGCTTTTTCGAGTAGGAAGCCTTCTGTTTCGGTTGTTTCTTCTCCAACTTCCCCTGTTGCATGATTATGGGCTTTTACTTCTAGGAATGGCTTGTATTTGAATTCGTTATGCCTTTGCTCGAGTTGGCATATTCTTTTTTCCGTGTATTTTTTAAGGAATTCTTCATAGAATTGCAATGAATCATTATATTCTTTAACAAAATTATTAATTCTTTCATAGCTTATCCCTTTTTCAGCGCTGAACAGGTCGTTTATTACCCTGGCTTCGTACTCGTCTGATTTCCTCCTGAAAACTTCTAGAATTTCTTCCCTTTCGTTCTTGTGAAGCTTTATTTTTGGCTGTGGGCCTTTGGATTCTTCAAATAATATTTTGTAGAGGTCTTTTAAGGGAAGTTTTTCGTAGTCTTTTTCTACTCTATTGGAAGAGCCTGCTGTTTTTTTGTGGCCTTTGAGCAGGTATTTGTATTCTTTTCTTATATCGTTTATTTTTTCCCTGAAGCTTAAGGCTTCTGTGTATAAATGGTCAAACATATATACAAATAATCAGAAGAAATATATAAATCTTGTGTTACTTAAAAGTAGTAATTTAAAGGATGTCTTCTATAGGGGCTTTTCTCTTGGAGCCAGAGCCAGCATCCTTAGAAACCTCTTTAGCCTCTTTCTCAACATCAACACCAAGCTCTTTTAATGCACCGATATGCATCTGCATTAGCTGCTCCACAATACTAACAATCCTCGTCAATTCCTGGCGCTCCTTAGCCAGCGTTGAAAGAGAACCCTTATGAAAACCTATTTGCTCGTCCCTAGATTGCTTTTCCGCCATAAAAAATACCTCCTTTTAGCTACTAAAAGAATTGAAAGGACTAATATTATTTAAACTTATTGCCTTGAAAACAGCAAGAAATATAAAAAAGCAGGTAATATTCATAAATAATGATTCTGGGAAAGATCACAGGAAAAACCACCACGAACGAATTCAGGTTCGTAGCAGAAAAAGAGACAAGGAAATTCGAATACCTACAAGTATACCACGAAGTATACGAATACGTTCTCTGCCAGGTAGTCGAGATAGAAAAGCAAGAGCAGGAAACAATAGCGTATTGCCAAGCAATAGGGTACAAGGACAATGGCCGGGTAAAAAAGCCAAGGATACCCTTCACGCCAGGCACAGAAGTATTAGAAGCTGAAAACGAATTCATAAGAAGCATAATAAGCCTGGAAAAAACAGGGGAGCCAGCATACATTGGCAAGCTTGACGGGAAAGACGTGGATGTATTCCTAGACCTTAACAAGGTGCTTTCAATGCACTTAGCTGTACTAGCAAAATCGGGGAGTGGAAAATCATACGCGGTAGGAGTATTGCTTGAGGAGATAATCAGCAGGAAAATCCCTGTAATAGTCATTGACCCCCATGGAGAGTATTCCTCAATTAAATACAGAAATGAAGAAAAATATGATGTTGAAAGACTAAAGCTGGCAGGGCTCAGCCCGGAAGGCTACAGAGTGGAAGAATACGGGGACACAAGCATATTGCCGGATACTAAGCCGTTAAGGCTGGGCAACCCGTTAAGCCAAGACGAATTAATGCATTTGATACCGGGAAAGCTAAGCAACAGCCAAACAGCGGTATTGTACAGCAGCCTGAAACACGCGTCAGACTTCGAATCCCTACTCCTTGCGCTTGAGCAAGAGGAAAGCAGCGTAAAATACAGCATTATAAGCATGGTAGAATACATAAAGAGCACAGGGGTATTCTCAAGAAACCCGACGCCTATCCAGGAATACCTAAAGCCGGGAAGCTGCACAATCATAAACCTGAAAGGAATGAGCCCGGATGTTCAAGAAGTAATTGTTTACAAGCTAAGCAAAGACTTGTTCGAGGCAAGGAAGAAGAGCCAAGCACCCCCTTTCTTCTTAGTTATAGAAGAAGCCCATAATTACTGCCCTGAGCGAAGCTTTGGCGAGACAAAGGCAAGCAAAATACTGCGAAATATCGCTTCCGAGGGAAGAAAGTTTGGATTAGGCTTATGCGCTATAAGCCAAAGGCCTGCAAGGGTTGACAAGTCAGTGCTAAGCCAATGCAGCACGCAAATATTATTAAAAGTTACAAACCCTAACGACGTGAAAGCAATAAGCAGCTCGGTTGAGGGAATAACAAGCCATGCAGAAAGAGAGCTTCAAAACCTGCCAATAGGGAATGCGATGATTACAGGCATCACTGATGTCCCTTTGCTGGTGAACGTGAGGCCAAGGAAGAGCACTCACGGCGGAAAAACCCATGGGATGCTGGAAGAAAAGAATTTCTTGGAGCAAGCGGAAGAATTCGGCGAAGAAGACCTTATCGGAATAATAAAGCCGAACATATCCCCAAAAGACATAATGCTTATGTCTGAAAAGCCAATTGAAAAAATCAGGGTAATCCTAAGGCCTTGCGTACTGGCAGTCTGCGAGGACGGCAACAAAGAATACAAGCTGCTAATAGACATAAACAGGAAAGGAATTATAACTGATAAGGAAACAGGCTCTGTGAAAAAAATACCTTTCATTAAACAGCTCTCACAAGGCGAAATAAGCATTTTAAGGCATGGGTTTAAGAAAGGCTCTTTCACTCATGAGCAGGCAACAAGCGTATTAGGCAGGGACGCGCATGCTGAGCTGGAAGGCCTTGCTGGAAAAGGGCATGTTGAAAAAAAGGGAGGAACATACTCCGTGTCAGATAAGTACGTGTTTTCAAAGCTTTCAAAACATGAGACTCACGAAAAAATATCTTATGAGAAAATCGGGTATGATGAAAAAGAAGATGAGCAAGAGGATGAAGAGCTATTAAAAAACCTTGGGGCCCTTACAAGGATAAAAGAAAAAAATCGCTGTTTCCTAGTTGTATATGAGCCTGATTATAAATGATAAAGATTTTTAAATCAGGGCTGATTTATATCTTCTTATGAATGGAGAGAACCTAACTGAGCTGAACTTGCTTGGAGGGATAAGCCCCTTGCTTACAGATATAGGGATAGCTATAATCATATTGCTTCTTGGCTTTATAATTGGAAAGGTCACGCGGATACTGCTTGAAAAAATATTGCTTGAACTCCAAGTAGATAAAGGGCTGAAGGCAATAAAGAGGAATATATCCCTTAGGAAATCACTGCCTATTCTTATGAGCATAATAATTTATTCGATAGCTGTAATGCTTGCGCTTAACCACTTAGGAATATTAGAAGCAGTGCTTAAGGCAATCTTAGCTTTAGTGCTATTGATATTGGCTGGGTCAATAATTTTATGGCTATCACATTTACTTCCTAATGTAGTTGCAGGATTCAAGCTGAGGTCAAAGAAGGATTTCACGGAAGGCATGATTATAAAGAGCAAGGTCGTGCGAGGCAGGATAAAAAAGATAGGCTTCCTGAAGACAAGGATAGAGAGCGAAGAAGACACATACCTAGTGCCTAACTATTCCCTTACAAAGAAAAAGAGCCCTATTGGGAAATATGAAGTGGCAAAAAAATAATTTTTTTTCTAGCAAATGGTTTCAAGCATTCCTGATATGTGAAGAATCTGGGTCCTGATAAAAGGCGGCAAGTTAACATCGCTTGAAAGCTCATCCAAGTCACAAAGAATCTTATTAACTTTAAGGGATAATTCATCTTGCGAGCATTCTTCCAGCTCTTTCTGCATGCTAGATACTTTTTGCTTGATATTCTTTGATACTGAGCTATCCTCCTGCAATTCCTTAAGCACATGTATGACTTGTTCTTTTGCATCCATTTTCATAGCACCCCTGCACGTGTTATTTCTTTGAGTTCTTTGCTGATTCTAATTCTTCCATGATTTCCTTTTGCAAAGCCTTGGCTTTTTCCTTGACGGAAGACTCTTGCTTTTCCAATGATTTAATCCTTGATTCCAATAATTGTTTTTTGGACTTTAAATCTTTTTCTAAAACAGCCTTGTCAGCCTTAACCATGATATTCCCAACGATCTTGTACGCTTCGCCCGTGGTTTTAATTTCTTCTAGTGCGGACTCCGCCTCTATTAATTGGTTCTGAAAAGACTGCCTTTGAACGCTTAGCTGGTTGGAGTTCTGCTCAAGCATTGAAAGCCTGTTAATCTTTTCCTCTGTTGCCTTATCCATTTTTTATCGCTGACCCAGCTTTTTCATAAACAGTGATTATCTTTGTTATAGTGTTAAGCGCGGAGCGAAGCGCAACGGAATCTTTTGCCTTAACGCTGAACTTCAAAATATTTTTCTCTCGCTTAACCGAGTACTTAACTCGCTCATTAAGCATTTCTTTTTGCTCAAATGAAAACAGTGACTCCAAGTGGCCGTGCTCGTCCTGCACGGTTATCTCGGTGTGGATCATCTTCACACTGCCTCAACAGTGGTTGAAACAGACCTTCTCTTGAAAACTATTTTCGAGCCGCAATACACGCATCGAATCCTTTTCTTAACCTGGTCCTGGTTAAGTATTTTGTTGCAAGAGAAGCACTTATATTCGCTCATTTTTTTTCACCTATCAAAAAAAATTTTTTTATGCTTTTGAAACCGTGTAAGCCTTGCCTGTGAAGACTTTTCCGCATTTGCCGCATTCCCATATTCCTGCGCTTTTCTTTTTTACTTTCTGCGCACTGCAGTATTTGCACTTATATTTTGCTTTTGAAGCCGCCTCAATATTTGAAAGCTTTTGCTTGACAGTCCTGCCATATCTTACTCCGAATCTCTTTGTTGAGCCACTTGTTTTCTCGGCCATATTAAATCATTCCTCTAGTATTTTAAGCGTTAATGGGGCTGCCCGGACTTTCATTAATAATGACTGGTGCCAAAGTATTAGTTTGAACCGGGGGCTTCAGGTCCCAAACCTAAAAGGTTAGCCAAGCTACCCCACAGCCCCAATCAACTGCTATAGAAGAAAAAAAGAGTTGTTTATAAAGTTTTCTTATACTTAAACGCTAGGGTGCTCGG
>SLQZ01000034.1 GCA_007131205.1 Candidatus Woesearchaeota archaeon
GAGTCGTATATGTTGAATGCTCCTTTTATTCCTGGCAAATATTTTCTTACAGTATTTAGCTGTACGTATCTTGTGTCCGTTTCATATGATATTTTTGCGAATCCGCCGCTGACGTATTGCTGTGACAGGTTTCCTTCTGTGAATTCTATTCTGATATCGTTAATACCGCCTTGCGCTTGTTGTACGCATGTTTGATCATATGTTATTTTTACTATTTGTGCGCCTTCGTCACCGTTTTGGTGTTCGTGTGCGGTGCGTTGTTCATAGTCGCAAGGGTGTCCGTTTAGGTAGAAATTAAAGTCTTTTACGAATCCTCCTTCGAGGTATACTTCTGTAAAATCATTAATATCTGTGATTGGAGGCAGTTCTAGTTTTATGCTTATGTTGCCTTGGCCTATGAATCCGCCGAAGTAGTAGTAGGATGAGCGTTCCGTGGTTGCGTCAGCTAATGTTATTGAGCCTGTGTATCCTGATACTGGTTCGTCTTGCTGTAGGCCTGTCAGGAGGACTCTTGATGCTGATACAAAGTTTTTTTCCATGTCTCCATTTTCTGTGTGTAGAAGTACATCAACAAGTGTTTCGTCTTTGAAGTAAACGCTGTACCCGTAGTTGTCTGGGATTATTCCTCGCATTGCTCCTTCAGTAAGCGTCTCGGCTAATTCCTGGTTATCTTCTATTATTAGCCGCGCTATCTGCCTTGATACTAGCTCATTTTCACTAAAAACCACGCCTTGAGCTCGTAACTGTTCAAGAATATCAGGGTCTAGGCTGCCCATAGGCATCGTATTCAGCATATTTACAGCATCGTAAGCGTACTTATTTATTTGGGGGTTATCCATTGGCTGGATAAAAAAAGATTTTATTAGTATAACTCCTCCAACAAGTATCACTACTGCTAGCAAAACATCTATTTCGAAAAATTGGGCTTTTCTCGTTGTTTTTCTCATTTTTTGTAGGTATAAATTTTTATTTTTACAGGCACTAGCCTGCCTTCATCTCTGTGCAAAACTGTTCTTTCTTGTATGCTTATCGCTGCGGGGTTGGAGCCTACGAGGTCATCTTCTTCTATGGACCCCTCTGTAATGCCTAAGTCTATATAGTCCCCTATTGAATACAATATATCATTTTCTTTCTCTATTATTATTAGGTATTCGTAAAACAGCCCAAGAAGTGTTTTTCCTTCTTCATAACCTGTTTGGTCAACATGATCTTCTCTTGATAAATCTTCAAAGTATTCTGCTTTCGTAGTGTTTAATATGTTTCCATCAACAATCCCTATTTTTAGGACTGTATCCCTATCCCAGTTTAACGGCACTCCAGGCTGGAGTATAGTATCTGCGAGCCTTGAATTTTCTTGAAGTATGAAGTTATATTCGTCCGTGCTTACCCTGGGCGAGACCATTAAGTAGTCGAAGAACATGGCGAAGGCTAGCATGAATGCGAATGCTGCTAGCATGCTTACCAATAGTATTATTTGTCCTTTTTTGTTCATTATTGGCACTCTTCGTTTAGGCAAACATATCCTTGCCTTGATCCCAGCACATTTATCTGGCCGGTAATGTTGAATTGTCCTGTAGTGTTCGGCACTAGGAATGTGTTGTGATGGTCCCCTGCATCTATTAATAAGTAGTTTCTTGTGCCTGTGCTGTTAAGCCTTAACGTGTAGCTTATGCCTCGGAGCGTAACGGGGAGCTCTATGTTTCTTTGGAATCCTTCAGGCATAGAGTATACTGTGTATATCTCGTCCTGAAGCCTTAAGCCAAAGTCCCTTATGTGAAGCTGTTGCCTTTCGTATTCCGCGCTTTCCTGTGCAGATGAAAAAAACATCATCCAGACTGTGAATCCTAGTGTCAAGGATAAGAATACGACGAGCAATTCGTGTGCTATCTGGCCGTTGCGTGAAAATAACATTTTTTTACTTATCTCCCCAAAAAAACTTTTTTTATTGATCTTTCTCGCTTATAAGGACGTATTGGCCGGATGCGTCTGTTTTTACTTGTAAAACTAGTACGTGAAGCCCTTGGAATGGAACGAATCCGTCATCAATCTTTATTGGCACCCTGCTCCACTGGCTTACTTGGCCTGGGCTGTCCTCTATAGCGAATTCCAGGTAAGCGCCAAGTATCGAACCATCATCGAATATAGTCATCTCAAGTATTCCTGGCGGGAAATATGCCTGCATCGTTGTTTGTGACGGAGGGCCTTGGTAATACAGCTTTTCTGCCTGGAATATTATCTCCCTTGAAAGCTCAACTAAGTGCTCATACTGGACCTCTGTTCTTGTACTGCCATACTCGCTGTAAAGCAAGAAGATCATCGGTGTTATTATCACGAGGGAGAACCCAACTACCAAGAAGTATTCCATTGCAAATTGTCCTTTATTCATCAGCAACCTCTTTTTTTAGGAATTTGTTTGATTAACAACTTCGTTTAAACGGAATCGCATTTATTATTATATAAATGTTTTGAAAGTGAGACCTGAATATTGCGTATTATGCACCTCTAAAACCTTCTTTTTTTGGTTTGCAAAAGATTAATTAATATGTTCTGAGCCCTTGCATATTGTGAAAAAGCTTCCAGTGTTTAAAAGCAAGGCTTTCTTCGCGCCAATGGCTGGTGTGAGCGATCCTGCTTTCAGGTTACTATGCAAAGAGCAAGGTGCAGGCCTCGTTGTGACTGAGCTTACAAGCGTTCACGCTATTATTGCAAAGGAGAAACAGCTGAGAGAGCAGAAAAAGAAAATAACTGATTTCGTAGAGTACTCTGATAAAGAAAGGCCTGTTTCCGTGCAATTATTCGGTAATGATATTGATTTGGTTGTTAAGGCTGCGAAGATTGTGGAGCCTTACTTTGACATCATTGACTTCAACATGGGGTGCCCTGCGCCGCATATTACTAATCAGATGGCTGGCGCGGCTTTGTTGCAGGAACCAGGGCACGTCAAGGAATTGTTTACTAGGCTTGTCAAAGCAGTTAAAAAGCCAGTAACCCTGAAGGTTCGTGCTGGAATTAGTGATTCTGATAAGAGATTGTTTTTGCCTATTGCTAAGATTGCTGAGGAGGCAGGGGTTAAGATGGTAACGCTGCACGCAAGAACATTGAAGCAAGGCTACTCAGGGAAAGCTGATTGGTCGCTGATCAAGGAGTTAAAGGAAAATGTTAAGATGCCTGTCGTCGGGAACGGAGATATTTGGAGTCCGGAAGACGCAAAAAGAATGATTGATGAAACAGGGTGCGATTACGTCATGATAGGGCGTGGCGCTATGGGCAACCCTTTCATTTTCAGGCAGGTTAACGAGTACCTTGAGACTGGAAAATATGATGAGATAGCGCTGCTTGAAAAACTCCAGGCATTTTTCAATTACTTAGAATACGCCAAAGAGTATAATATACCTTTCCATGCTATCAGGACGCAAGCCATGCAGTTCACCAAAGGATTAAAAGGCGGAAGCGAGCTAAGGCTGAAGATAGGGAAAACAAAAAGCTCTGAAGAACTAAAGAGAATAATGCTTGAAGCAAAAAAAATTTAAGCAAGCACACAAAATATTCATTGAATGAGCGATAGATATGACTGGGTGCAAGCCTTACGAGAAGAAATAATTGAATCCGCGGAAAGAGAATACGTGGGCAGCATCGCTGAAAAGGTGCTCAGAGAACATTTTCATAGTAAAGAGAGAATTTCTCCTTTAGACCCAAAGGATTTTTTCTTCGCTGCAACTGCAAAAGTGTTCTACGCAGACTTAGGAGAAACTAATC
>SLQZ01000001.1 GCA_007131205.1 Candidatus Woesearchaeota archaeon
TTCCTTTTGCAATCTCTTTCCTTTGAAGTATCTTTGCTTTAACCCTCCTCGTTTTTTTTGGCTGGCTTCTCTTTCTCTGCCCGCTCACAATCTTGAAAAATGCAGAGAACTGCAATACAATGACAAGGACTGCGAAGAAGATTATCAGGTACCTAGACCAATGCATTAATGATAATGGATTTATGAAAGCGTATTGCATCGCGTGCAGAGCAACCAAGTAAAATATTACGTATGCAAAGTAATGCAGCCACTTCCAAGAACCGATACCTAGAAAGCGAACAGCTCTATCAGAGGACGTTGCTGCCAGGACAAAGCCAAAAAACAACGCTATGCTTCCCATAATGTTCGGCAAGGCCACTGAAGGATGGAATACAAGGGACAGGTCAAAGGAGAACATATTCCAAACAGACAGGAATCCATGACCTAGTGCAAGCAAGAAGAACCAAATGCCTGTTTCCCTTCTCCAAGCCAGTATTTTCAGGGAAGGCTTCCAGAGAACTGCTAAAGGACCTATTCCGAGTGTGAAAGCAAGTAGAATAAAAGCGGTTATGGCTAATGCTCTCCAAGAACTCCCAAGGCCCATGCCTGAAGCTGACAAAGCATACCACAGAAAAGAAAATATGGCTAGAGATATTCCTCCCACTAGTAAATGCCTTAAAAAACTTTTTTTTGTCCCCAGAAGCATTTTCACAAGAAAAGATTTTGGCTTAATATATAATATTTACGGAGAATCGTTATTTTCTTATATCTTGTTTTAGCATTCGTATTAGCTCAGGGAATGTTTCTGTCTGGAAGTGGCCTTTCTTGTCATCGTAAATTATTATGCTCGCTTGGCTTAGCTTCTTTTTGTATTTCTCTGCGTGTTGTACAGGAACAACATCATCGTCCTTTGAGAACATTAACACTAATTTCTTTGTGTTCTTTTCTAGTAAGGATAAGTCTTTTTTCAGCCTGAACCCGCCTACGAGGTCTTCCTCGGATAATGTGTTGTCATAAGGAGGCGCTATAAGGTAAACAGATCTTATTTTCTTTGGAAACTTGTTCTCGGATAAGTACTTTGCCAAGAATATTCCTCCTAAGGAGCTTCCTATTAATATTAGGTTATGCCTCAGCAAAGGGATGTGTCTTTCGAAGTGTATCTTCCATTCCTCGTACTTCGCGTTTTCCTTTAAGGGCATCTGTGGCTTTATTACCTCAAAATCTTTAGATAGTTTTTCGTTGAGGTATTCGTAGTTCCATTTCTTCTTTTTCTGGATGCTTATTTCCCTTGTTTTTAAATACTTAAGATAATCTTTCCTGGTCTTGAAAGTCATCCCACCGTGTATGAATAATATTTGGGGTTTTGCCATTTTTATCCTAGAATTCCAAGTCTTCACGTATGGCTTTGAGCTCATTTATTATCTCTTTGTGTTCTGTTGCTTGAGGCATAGTTATAAGAATGTTGCTCGTCTATATAAATATTCTCGATGGTTTTCCAAACTCTAAAATAACAATTATCTTGCATGCCAAAAATATTTATTTGTTATTTAAAAATAGTAAAAATATAAAAATAGGTGTTTGTTATCCAGCAGAAAAAAATGCTAAACGCAAAAACAATAGCTGCAGGGACAATGATAGGAATAGCAAGCCTTATGCCTGCAAACGCTGGAAGCCAAGGCGAAGAACATTATGAAACAGCAAAGAACGCAAAAACCGAGAAGTACGTAGAAGTTAACGGTGCAGCCACCAATTACAAAATAAAAACACAACTCCCATTAAAAGACATAAAAATAAGAGAGAAAAGAAAGCCTAGCACGCTTGGGACAGCGGCATTCTCCCTGAACATCCCCGCATCATACTTCATATCCCGAGACATATTCTACAGGAAGTACAAAGAAGGGGCATACGGAGAAAAAAAGCCTTTTCATTTTATGAGCGAGCCTCTTAATTATGCGAACGGGCTGGATGCATATGGGGGAAACCTAATACTAGCACATAGCGGCTCGACATTCTTTTCTATGGCTTACGAAGCCCTGGGTTACAACCGCTTAACCGCAGATTTGCTTGGTGCGCTGAACACTTCAATAATATACGGGCAAGCAAAATACATAGAAGGCAGGTATCAAGGAGTGGATGCAAGAGACCTTAAAGGAATAGGAATTGGCTTAGGGCTTTTCTTGGCGCAGGCAATAGAAAGAAATGCCAGGAAAGACAATAATGGTTTATTAAACAGGATAAACCTGCAATTCTACAAATCGCCCTTCCCACAAGAAGAAGGCACGTGGAGCTACGCTAGGCAGGGAAATTTCCTGGACAATTACGCGAGGCAAAAATATTTTTGGCAGGTAAGAATAGGTGATCTGTTCATAAAAGAAAACAACACAGCTTTAGAAAGAATCATATCAGGATTAAGCATCGGTCCCGGCTACGGACTTTCAAAAGACGGCCACATAGACAAATATTTATCGTTTGGCTTGGACCTGGAGAAATCTCTTGAAGGAACAAGAGTCCCAAAACAAGTAAGGACCGCCCTGAATTACCTTCACATCCCTAACGTAGCCCTTAAATTCGGTGAGAAAGGCACCAAGATGGTGTTCACATGGTAAAGCATTCATTAAAGGAAAAAATATAAAGGAGATGTACTCCAAGAATTGATTTCCACAAAAAAAAATATGTTGGGAGGAATGGTGTTAAAATGAAAAAAGGACTTGTAACATTGCTTGCAGCGGGAATAATGTCTTGCGCAACGACAGACGCTGAAAGGCTCAGCCGAAGCTATAATTCACAGACAGACAAGTATAATATATCTGTGGAAGAAGTTGTTAGCGGGGACATATGTATAGAAAGAACAATCGAGCTAAACAGATTGCCCGGCATAAGGTTAAATGTGATGAATGAACCTTTAGGGGTGCAACACGCTTATCTTAGAGATAGGGGCTGTAACTGGAATATAGATCAATGGAACTTTAACTACCGTGAAGACAGAGGTATAAATACCAGCATGTTCACAGAAAAAGTAAGGCAAATCTATGAAGCTATGATGAAAGAAAAGCAGATAACTGAGATTGCGAAGTAAAAAAGATGTCTATAATTTATTGAAATGAGTTATTTTGAAGCCCGAAGTATATTTTAGTCCGTAACCTATCATTCGGTCCACTCCTATGTGCGCAGACCATATCAAGCCGAGATGGATTAAAAGAATGCTGCTTGTTATTATTCCTAAGCCTGCTAATGCTAATGGCCAGAGGTAAATATGTCCTAAGTTGTAGATGAAACTCCCTGTTTTGTTATCTTTTAAGTATCCTAGCATGAATATGTCTGGAGCTAACAACAATAAAAGGAATAGCCACCAAGTTCCCCCGATGTAAAAGTAGAGCGCTGTTGAAAATAGGAATATTGCTGCGCCTTCTATGTGCAAGAAAAGTTTTGGGCTTGAGTTATCAGTTTTTTTCATTCTTTGTGAAAAGCAGCTTTGTTTAAATTGTTTTAGCTTCCAAACAACATTTATTTTCTATATTGTAATTATTTGTTTTGGGAGAATATTTAAAACAAGAACTGGATTCTTCGCTACTTGTGAGGACTAAAATAATTGTGTTGGATTTTGACGGCACTCTAACAGACATAGATAAAGAGGCAGCTCCCGCCATAAACGGTTGGAAAGAAGACCTTGCAAGAGACATTGGTTACTCTGCCGACGAACTCGAAAGTGAATGGCAAAAAATTACAAAAAACATTATAGAAACCCCTTTTGAGTATGGGTGGATGCGAAATGGAAAAATTGTTGCCCCATCCACATCAGACCCTTACATGATAGCGAACACCATAACCCCGATCATTCTTGATAAAGAAAACAAATACGTGGGAGATGAGGAAAGGAATAGTTATATGTACTCATTATTTGCCAAGAATAATAGCAAGTCATTAGTTTCTTTTAAGGAAGACGCAGACGAATTTCTTGAAAGAATAAAAAATAAGTTTAGCCTATACATAGTCACTAATTCTGATAAGAATAAAGTAGTGGAAAAAATTTCTAAATTGCCAGGAAAACATGGCGACATACCAGTCTTTGGCGGAGCAAAAAAATATGAGTTGAGCGATGACTGGAATTTTTTGCCTGAAAGCATAGAAAAAGAAGGGTTTGAAAGGCCATTGTATTTGAGAAGAAAAAAATATTATGATGTTCTTGAAAATATCTTAAAAGAAAACAAAGCTGAAGCGAACCAAGTGATAGCTATAGGAGACATTTATGAGTTGGACTTGCTCCTGCCAGAATATTTGTGCATGAATACAGTGCTTGTTCCCAGAGAAAACACCCCTACTTTTGAAATAAATGCCACAAAAGAATACCCTAAAAGTTATGTGGAACCGAACCTGATAAATCTTGCTGGCTACTTGGAAAATAAATTTTGCAACTAGAACTTTGGTTTGCGCTTTGTTAGCGAGACAGGACAAAACAACTGTATCGCTGTAAATTTAAAAGACAGACAAATGCGTGGATAATGCCAAGCGAGGAGTTTCTAAAAAAAGCATTAGAAAAAATTCATAAGCAAAAGAAACACATGATTTAGTGTTGAAAGCTTAGCAACCTCACCATTTTTATCTGTAAGAAACTTCACGACGATCTATTTTGAATACCAATATCTCTTTTTTGTCTTGGTAAACTACGAACTGCACTCTGTAGCTGCCAACTCTGACACAATTGTTTTGTCGCATTTTCTAAGAAATTTTGCAGGTTTAGAACCTAACTGTACTTTATGCATTTTAACCAGTTTTTTCTAATTCATCTAGAGAAATAGTTTTTCCTTCCTCGTATTCTTTTTCTGCCAGCCTTAAATCCTCTTCTTCTTCCCTAGAAAGAAATATTCTTTCCTTTATGAATTCCAAGTCTTCACGTATGGCTTTGAGTTCGTTTATTATCTCTTTGTGTTCAGTTGCTTGAGTCATAGCAGTAAGAATGTTGCTCGTCTATATAAATATTTTTGATGGCATCTCACTATTATCAACAAACATTTATTTTCCATATTGTAGTTATTTGTTTTGGGAGAATATTTAAAACAAAAAGCCTTGTTCTCTTATTTAATATGAAGATACTCAAAAGAGACCTCAAGCACGGACTAATCGTGTTGAAGGTCACGGACGAAGAAGACCTATGGTACCTAAGCCACACAATAGACCAAGGAGACTTAATTAGGGGCAGGACTGAAAGAAAAATCAAAGTAGGAAGCGATGAAAACGCGAAAACCATCCGAAAACCAGTACACCTAAAGATAAAAACAGAAAAAACAGAATACGAACCACAAAACAATTCCTTGCGTGTATTAGGAACAATTACGGAAGGACCGGACGACGTGCCGTTGGGAAGCCATCATTCTTTTAATTTAGAAACAAATGATGAGATAAGCATCCAAAAAGAATACTGGCCGAAATACCAACTCAAAAAACTCGAAGAAGCAGAAAAAGAAAAAAACAAGATCTTGCTAGTAGTATTCGACAGGGAACAAGCACACTTCGCAGCCCTAAAAAAGAAAGGATACGAAAAATTATCTTCTTTGAAAGGAGAAGTCCAAAAAAAACAATTAGAAGAAAATACAAACAAGAACTTCTACGCAGAAATAAGCAAAAGCATAGAAGAATACGTGAAACGCTTAAACGCCACGAAAATCATAATTGCAAGCCCTGCGTTCTGGAAAGAATACCTGCTAAAAGAACTCCCGGATGAACTAAAAAAGAAAACAATGCCAGCAACGATAAGCACTGGGAGCGAAGAAGGATTCGAAGAATTACTGAAAAGAAGCGAATTAAACAAAGCCTTGGAAGAAGACCGAGCCGCGAACGAATTACAAGCAATAGAAGAAGTAATGCACGCAATAAGAGAAGAAAAAGCATGCTACGGATTAAAAGACAGCAAAGAAAAAATAGAAATGGGTGCTACGAATAAACTAATCGTGAGCGAAAACCTGCTGAAAGAAATGAAAGAAAAAAACAAATACCGAGAAATAGACTCATTGCTGCAAACAGCGGAACAAACAAACACAGAAATAATAATCATAACAAGCAAAGACAACACAGCGAAACTCGACGGATTAGGTGGAATAGCCGGTGTCCTAAGATGGAAAGCCTAAAGCAACCATTTTTCGTTAAGCAAAGGCATTCGTCCCGATATTTTTAAATAATCAATTTTTATTCATTTAAAATAACAATAATTAGTTATTATGAATTAACGAAAGTTATATAAATGAGTCGAGCTTTACACAAATGATAAAATGGACTTTTTCACAATACAAAAAAAATTAAGAGAATTAAACCTAGAAATATTCACCTTAAATGACATTATAAAAATAACAGGACAGAAAAGAACAATTGCAAAAAACAAGCTATCCTTGCTCGCTAAACAACAAAAAATATATCGGGTAAAACGAGGATACTATTCCTTATCAAAGATAGAGAGCAAGTTTCAGCTCCAAAAAATCTACAAAGACACATACATATCCCTATATTCCTCGCTTGAATACTACGAAAGCACAACACAAAGGTACAACAACTTAGATTTGATTACAAAAAAAGTTCTTTATGACACAACAATAGATGGGACAGCAATCAATTTTCATAAAGTAAAAAACAGCCTGTTTTTTGGCTACAAAAAAATAATGGTTAATAACACAGAAGCATTCATATCAAACATTGAAAAAACAATTATTGACTGCTTATACTTTTCTTCAAAAGTCCATCTTTCAGAAGTCGTTCAATTTATTAAAAAATATTGGAAAAAAATAAATTTGGAGTTGCTGGAAGAATACCTTGCTAAGATTGGCTCTTCCTCACTAAATAAGCGAGCGGGCTATTTGCTGGAACGCGAGAATATTCTGCTGAAAAACGTTAAAATAAACAATAAATACGAAAAATTAAACACTAACAAGAACTTGAAAGGCCCCAGAAGCACGAAATGGAAACTAATCATAAACGAGGAATTGTAAAATGGAAAAATTAGAACTAGAAAAATATAGGCAAAAGCTTGGGTATAATTTAGGGCAACTCGAATTAGACTACTACCAACACTTAATACTTGCAAAGATCTTTGAAAAGTTTAACAAATTATACTTTAAAGGAGGAACTTGCCTGCAAAAATGTTACGGGATAAAAAGGTTTTCTGATGACCTAGACTTTAATTACGAGGAACCAGACATTAAAGAAATAATTAAACTCGTAGAAGATGTATTTGAAACAAAAATTTCTGATTTTAACAAAACAAAATTCGGCGAGACATTCACGATTAAATTTCAGGGAATGCTTTATAACGGCTCAGAGCAATCAATGTGCAAAATTTCTTTCGATTTCAGAAGAAATGACACCTACGAAGAGCCAATGAAAAAAATTGTGCGCCCCATATATGCGGACTTGCCCCAATACTTTCTACTAGCATTAGCCGAAGAAGAAATTCTCGCAGAAAAGATAAGAGCTATAATAACAAGATACCAGGCAAGGGACATATATGATTTGAATGAATTACTAATCAACAACGTGAAGATAAGGCGGGATTTAGTAAATAAAAAGCTACGGACATATAATAAAACATTCGATATTGCTGAATTCGAAGAGAAGCTTGAAGAAAAAAGAAAAATATACGACGAAGAAATGAAAAGACTGACCAACATATACGACGATTTTGACACATGCAAAAAAAGAATACTCGACGCGATAAAAAACACAAAGAAAACACATCAAAAATAAACGGACTGGGAGGAATGGCAGGAATCCTAAGATGGAAAGTCTAAAAGAAAAAATCTTAGACAAGAAAGAGCTCCGAAGCCTCGACAAGGAATTCTTACAAGGTTTTTTCGAAGAAGAAATAAGCAGGAACAAGAAATTATTTGAAGCTGTTGAGAGAAAAGGCTTTAATGAAAGGAGCAAAGAGTTCAAAGAATTAAAAAAAATAATTAGGAAGAGGCTTCGAGAGGTTTACGGAGTCTTCACAGATAATCCTTTAAGCAAAGAAAAAAAAGAAAAACTATTGGAAGAACTAAAAGAACCAGGAACAGAAGAAAAAGCAATAAAAAAAATATTGGAAGCTCATTTGTCAAGCAAAGAACGACTCCCGTACTATGGCTCGTTATACGGAGCCTTATTCGCAGAAGAAAAACCAAACAAAATCTTAGACTTAGGCTGTGGGTATAACCCTTTCAGCTACGGCTACCTAGGCTTTAACCCGAAATACGTTGCAAGCGATGTCAGCATGGAAGACTTGGAATTCATACAAAGATTCTTCGAAACAAAGAAAATAAAAGGAAAAACGATTAAGGCAGACCTCGCAAAAGAAGAAAGCCTCAAAAAAATAATTGGTGAAAGCCAAGAAGCAAGCATTACGTTCGCATTAAAGCTCTTAGACACCTTGGAGGCAACCAAGAAAGGCAGCAGCGAAAAACTCCTTTTAAGCCTAAAAAGCCCAAAAATACTTGTGAGCTTCCCAAAGAAGACCATAAGCGGAAAAACAAGCATAAAAAGCGAGAGAAAATGGTTCCAAAACATCATCATGAAAATGCTCAGGAAAGGCTATAACACAAATATTTACGTATTTGGTGATGAAGAATACTATTTAATAAGCAAAAACTAATTAATAAAAACCACGATTAAACAATAGTAAAAAATCGTAACATTTTTAAAGTAGTTAATTATTATTCTTTCTTAAAAGGGGTGGGTGAGAGCGCCCTAAGAAAAAAAGGGGGTTTTGTAACAATGATAGTGAAAGAAGAATTTTTAAGCAAGCTGAGAAGGTATTTCTCGCTGAACCTGTACGAAGTGAAGATATGGACAGCGCTCCTCTCAAGGGGAGTAAGCACAGCCGGCGAGCTTTCTGATATCGCGAACGTTCCAAGAAGCAGGTCTTACGACGTCCTCGAATCCTTGGAAAAGAAAGGTTTCGTAATAATGAAACTTGGCAAGCCAATAAAATACATAGCAGTACCGCCAAAAGAAGTAGTGGAAAGAGTCAAGAAAAACATCAAAACAGAATCCGAGACAAACATTAAAAACCTTGACAGCCTAAAAAACACAGAAGTAATAAACGAGCTAAACTCATTGCACACACAAGGCGTTGAGCTAGTAGAGCCAGCAGACCTATCCGGAAGCTTAAGGGGAAGGCACAACTTGTACAACCACCTCGAAATGACCATTCGCGGAGCAGAAAAAACAGTGAGCATCATGACCACAAGCCAAGGCTTCCTAAGAAAAATTGAAGGCCTAGGAGACGTATTCGCAGCGCTAAAGAAAAGAGGTGTAAAAATAAGAATTGCAGCACCTCTCACCAAGGAAACAGAGCACGCAGCCAAAGAGCTTGCAGGCGTAGCAGAAATAAGAAACAACCCTGCAAAAGCCAGGTTCGTCGTAGTAGATGGGAAAGAAATTGTGTTCATGATCATGGACGACGAAGAAGTACACCCAACATACGACATAGGCATCTGGATAAACTCGCCGTTCTTCTCCAACGCAATCGAAAACCTGTTCGAAGTTGCGTGGAAAAGCATGAAAGAAGTAAAAGCCAAAGCCAGGTAAAAACTTCTTTTTTTAATTCTTTTTTTTAATGATAAAATGGGTAAAGGACTCGCAATAACCAGCCTGGTAACAGGAATACTGCCTTGGTTTTTCTTAGTGCTTGCATATTACTTTGGTACTTTCTTTGCTGTAATGGCTGCATTATCATGCATTACAGCAATAATTACAGGTATAATGGGAATAAAGAGGAAACAAGGCGGAACAGCTATTGCTGGGCTGATATTAGGCATAGTAATGTTCCTTCCTATCTTGTTTATAGGTTTGGTTTTGTTGTTAGCCACATTGACTGTTTACTAATAAATAAAAGCAAAAGCATTAAATAATAAAATAGTACATTCTCAGGCTTATGAAAGACATTACAGGGCAGCTCACAGCTTTAGAGAGAAAAATCCTTCCATTCCTTGTAAAACAGGACTTTGAAGCATCGGAGCTTGCAGGCAAGGCAGGAGTACAGGAAGTTGAAGTCCTAAGAGCCAGTCAATGGCTGCAAAACAAAGGCCTTGCTGTAATTGAGCGGGAAGAAGAAGAAATCGTTGTTCTTGACAGGAACGGTAAGGAATACTTAGAGAAAGGCTTGCCTGAAAAAAGGTTCCTGAAGGCTATAAGCAAAGGTTCTTTAGCGCTAAGCCAAATCCTGAAAAAAGGAATTTCTAAAGAAGAAGTAAACATCTGCATAGGCATCCTGAGAAGAAAAAACGCTGTAATCGTAGTAAAAGAGAAAGAATTAATTTTCACTATAACAGAGCAAGGAAAGAAAGCTTTGAAAGAAAAAACGCTTGAAGAAAAAATCCTTGAAAAAAAATATCCTTTGAAAGAAAAAGAATTGAAACCAGAAGAAAAGCACGCTGTAAGCGAATTACTGAAAAGAAAGAACATACTAAGAAAAGAAACAAAGAAAACATTTACCTTGAAAGCCACGGACAAAGCAAAGAAAAGTAAAGGCTTGAAAGAAGAGTTAAGCCAGGACTACGAAGAAAGGCTTACAAGAGATATGCTCAAAACAGGGTCGTGGAAAGGAAAAAATTTCAGGTCTTACGACGTAAAAAGCCATGTTCCAAAGATTTATCCTGGGAGGAAGCACTTCGTTACAGAAGCCATAGAATACATAAAAAAAATATGGTTAGAACTAGGTTTTGAAGAAATGACTGGGAACGAAGTCCAAAGCGCGTTCTGGAATATGGATGCCCTATTCGTGCCTCAAGACCACCCTGCGAGGGAGATGCAAGATACATTTTACTTAGAAGGAAAAGCAAAGCTTCCGAAGAAATACCTTGAAAAAGTAAAAGCAGCACATGAAACGGGAGGAGACACAGGCAGCAAAGGATGGCAATACAAGTTCTCAGAAGAAATATCTTCCCAAGTGATGCTCAGGACCCATACAACAGTGCTGAGCGCTTTAACGTTGTCCAACCTAAAAAAAGAGGATTTGCCAAAAAAATTTTTTACGGTAGGAAAAGCTTATCGTAACGAAGCTCTGGACTGGAAGCACTTATTCGAATTCCACCAAGTAGAAGGAATTGTTGTGGACATGGATGGAAGCCTTGCGAAGCTGAAAGGCTACTTAAAAGAATTCTTCCTGAAAATGGGTTATACAGACGTCCGCATAAGGCCTGCTTACTTCCCATACACGGAGCCGAGTGTAGAAGTAGAAGCATATAATCCTAAGAAAAATCAATGGGTTGAACTTGCAGGTGCAGGAATATTCCGGCCGGAAGTCACAAAGCCCTTGCTTGGATTTGAATGCCCTGTCCTTGCATGGGGTATGGGAATGGAAAGGATCATAACAGCTTACTACGAAATAAAGGATTTGAGGGAGATTTACAAGAATGATTTAGAGCAATTGAGAAAGGCAAAGCTATTCATAAAAAGATGAGGTAAACAAAATGGCGAAGAAAAAAACAGTGGATTACAAAAGGATGAAAGTAAAAAAATCAGAGAAGAAAATACAAGTAGCAGTCCTTGGATCCAGCGAGGTTATAACCACAAAGGAAGCTTACAAACTGGCTTTCGAAGTAGGGGAAGAGCTCGCGAAGAAAAAAATAATCACTTTGACAGGCGGAGGCCTCGGAGTCATGGAAGCAGCCCTGAAAGGAGCAAAGAAAAGAAACGGCGTAACACTAGCTATAGTTCCATGGGAGAGCCATAAGAAAGTTAATGATTACGCAGACATAGTTGTTGCTACAGGTATTGGTTGGAGCAGGAATAGCATAAACATAAACAGCTGTGACGGCGCAATAATAGTAGGAGGTGGCGCAGGAACTCTTAATGAAGCCACTTATGCGTATATGATGAGCAAGCCAATAGTCGCCTTGACGCCAAGCGGAGGAATGGCTTTAGAACTTACAAACAGGTATTTTGACGTTAGAAAAACTGAGTATATTTATGGAGCGGACAGCGCTAAAGAAGCTGTTAAATTAATCCTTCAACTGATAAATAAAAGGGAGAAGACAAAGACAGATTCCGAGCTCGACAAGGACTTGCTGAATAGGGAAGAAAAGCAAGACTGGAAAATAATTGAGCAAAAGAAAAAGAAAGGAATACGTGTAAAATAACATGCCTAAAATAACTTTGGACAAGGAAAGAGTACTAAAAATAATAGGGAAGAAATTGGATGATAACCAGTTAAAGCACCACTTAGGATACCTCGGAACAGATGTAGAAGCAGTAACAAAAGAAAGCATAGAAGTTGAAATATTCCCTAACAGGCCTGACTTGCTCTCAGAAGAAGGCCTTGGAAGGGCTTTAAGAAGCTTTACAGGTAAGGAAAAAGGATTAAGGAAGTATTCTGCCAAGAAAAGCAACTACAAAGTGATCATTGACAAAAGCGTTAAGAAAGTAAGGCCTTACACAGCATGTGCAGTGGTAAAAGGTCTTGAGCTTGACGAAAAGAAAATAGAAGACATTATTGAAATACAAGAAAAGCTCCACATAACTTATGGAAGGAACAGGAAGAAATGCGCGATAGGAGTTTATCCATTGGAAAACATTTCGTTTCCCATAACATACAAAGCTCTTCCAAGAGAACAAGTCTTGTTCAGGCCTCTGGGGTCTGATAAGAAGTTGACTGGGAAGCAAATACTTGAATTGCACGAAAAAGGAAAGGAATACGCTTATTTGCTTGAAAAAGAAAAAGAATATCCTTTATTCATAGATGGAAAAGGAAGCATTATGAGCATGCCACCCATTATTAATTCTGAGGAAACAGGAAAAGTTTCTTTGAAAACAAAAGATGTTTTCGTGGAATGCAGCGGGCATGATTTCAGGGTGCTTAGTAAAGCTCTTAACATGGTTGTTACTGCGTTATCAGACATGGGTGGGGTTGTTCATGAGGTTAAGCTTGTTAATGAAAACAAGAAAACACCCGAATTCAACCCTGAAGAAGTATTTGTAAGAAAAAATTATGTTGAAAAATTAATTGGTTTAAGCCTTTCTGATAATGAAATAATTGGAAGCCTTGAAAAAATGGGTTTTGGCGTTTCAAAGAAAAAAGATGGTTTCTTAGTTATTATTCCTTGTTATAGATCTGACATACTTCACGAAGCAGATATAGTTGAGGATATATCTATTGGGTTTGGATATGATAAAATACAAGAAAATAATGTTAGGCCTGAAACGCCTGGAGAAGAATCTTTTAAAGAGGTTGTTAAGGGTAAGCTTCGTGAATTGATGTTGGGACATGGCTTGTTAGAGGCTAGGAATTATTATTTGGCTAATTATTCTTTTCAAAAAAAATATTTTCCTAAAGATGTTGTGAAGATAAAGAATGCTTTATCTGAGGAATATGATTCTTTAAGATTTAATATTTTGGGTTCGTTGCTTAAAACCCTGAAAGTTAATAAGCATCACGATTACCCTCAAGCATTCTTTGAAATAGGAAAGGTTTTCTCTAAAAAAGGGTCTGAGGAGACTGGTGTTAAGGAAGAAGAAGCTCTTGGTGTTGTTTTTTGTGGTGATAACTCTAATTTTACTCTTGCCAAGCAACATCTTGATTCTGTTTTCTCTTTGCTTGGATTAGAATATGATTTGGTTGGGGGAGAAGATGCTTTTATGATGAAAGGCAGGTGTGGAATTGTAAAATTTAAGGGTAAGGTTGTTGGATTTGTTGGTGAATTAAGCCCTGTTGTTCTTTATGATATTGGCTTGGAGGTTCCTGTTTCAGGTTTTGAGATTGTGATTGATGGTTTGTTTGAATCTTTTTAGGTCTCACCCCTTGTTTTCCTTTGGAATAAAAAAAA
>SLQZ01000048.1 GCA_007131205.1 Candidatus Woesearchaeota archaeon
CTGGTAACAAAAACATTCTTAAGCTCATACTTCACCAAAGTAACTACCTCGTGTTCTGGTGGGCTCCTCTCCAATTCTAAAGTTACTTCAGGAATATGCCTTCCTGATGCAACAACTTCCATTAGCTTCGGCGAAGCCTTATCAATACGCTTGTTTATAGTCAAGTCCTGCACGCTGACCTTACCTGCACCGCCGCCCCTAGCAGTCTGTGCTACTCCTGACTGGCTCATGCCCCAGCTAAAAGACAATATATCTATCTCGCCATCATCCCGAACAGATGATTCGCCTTCGATGCCTTCAAACTTTATGTACGCAGCCCCTTGTACGAGTCCTGCCAATAATAATACCATGGCTGCCATGGCAGGAAGAACTAATAATTTTTTCTTCATGTTTTTTACCTCCCCAGGTTTTTTTAATCAAGCACGGAATAAAGAAATTTTATATAAAGTTTGTTACAAATAAAGATGAGAAGATGAAAACATCCTTTTATCTAAAAAATATACGTTAAATAAACCTTTATCAGGAAAAAAAGTGTATTATGACTTTTTATTTCAAGTATTTTTACTTCGACTTCTTTCAAATCAAGACACCTCAAAATCAAGGCACACCCTGTATACACGGGGGGCGTGTTGCCCGCACTTAACCAAGTCTAAGAATTTAAATTTAAAACCGTGCTTTATTGCTTCTTCCCTTGCTTTTTTCTCTGCTTCAGAAAAATTGTCTTCGTGCAGGAATTGGTAGAAATGAATCTTTGTTCCCTTCATAGCTGCCTGGAAAGCAACGTCCAGGAAATCCTGTGCTTCCTTAGGCAAAGGCATAAGGATCCTGTCAAATTTCTTCAGCTTGGGGACTTCCACACGTACATCCCCGTTGATTAATTCAACGTTTCTTATTTTGTTCAGCTTAACATTCTCTAATCCGTACTTGTGCCCGGCAGGATTAATTTCAACTCCGAAAATTTCCTTTGCTTCCGTGTTCTTTGACAGTACACAAGGATAAGGAGCGCACCCTGAGAACATGACAAGGATGGATTCGCCTTTCTTTACCTGCTCGCTTATTCTCTTCCTCTCCGTGGATAAGCGAGGTGAGAAATAAACATTTTCAACATCCAGCTTTAAGGAAACACCACTTTCCTTATGGATAGTCTCCTTGGTATCGATGCCTGCTAAGAACTTCATCTTCTGCGTCCTGAACTCTGTTCCGTGAGCCGCGTCCTTACGCAGAACAGTCTTAATAGTCTTGTTAGATTCTAAGAGTGCTTCCGCGATGACCTTTTCTTTCTCCCTTAACTCCTCGTCAATCTCAAGAATTGCTATTGTTCCTATAACATCGTAAGAAGACTTCAGGCGTTCAAACTCCTCCCCGGACAGCCTGCCTTTCAATAACTCTTTCAGGTCTTTTGCGACGGGCCTGGACTGCTTTTCAAAATTTTCCTCGACGACTTCAAATCCTTTCAAAGACATTTTTTTCTTTAACGGAAAATAAATATGCCTAGAATCCTTTTTAATCCTGTAAGAATTGTCAATCAAGCCTCTTTCAACTAATAAATTCTTGGCTTTCTCCGCATCCCCTAACCTGGCTTTTAAAGCAAACATACTACTAATAACAAGGCGTGGTTTAAATTTATTGCTAAAAAAAATTAAGATTGGAATGTTTTTTAAACAAAATATTGTTTCTAGAAAAAATGAAGCTTATACTTGTAAGGCACGGGGAGACTAAAGCAAACATCGAGAAGATAATGCAAGGACATCTACCTGGAGAATTAACAGAAAAAGGCAAAGAACAGGCAAAAAAGGTAGGAGGGAGGCTTAAAAACGAGAAAATAGACTTAATAGTTGTAAGCGACCTGAAACGAGCTGTCGACACAGCCAAGCCAATAATTAAAAATCATCCTGAATCCAAAGTTATCTTTGAAGAAAGAATAAGAGAACGAAACCTTGGCGTATTTGAGGGAAAACCTTATGGTTCTTTTAGTGAAGCTGCTGAGAAAGCAGGAATGCCAGTTGAAAAGTTCAAGCCTGAAAGAGGAGAAAGCATAGAAGAAAGCTATGCTCGTGCCAAAGAATTTTTTGACGAACTAATTAACAGAGAGAAGGGCAGAACAGTAGCAGTGATAAGCCACGGAGGATTTCTTACTAACGCACTCATATATTTGTTAAGGAAATCAAGAGAAGAATACCTTGATCTTCACCCAAAGAATACCGCTCTGACAATACTGGAAATAAAAGATGATAGAAACCATGAGGTTATAAGACTTAATTGTGTAGAGCACTTGGAATGACACACGCGTTCTGTAGAACGAGCTGTTAGCAACCGCTGAAACTATAAAAGTTTATAAATAAATTTGCGTTACCACGCAATCATGGAAACTATAAGGATATTGTATCAAACAAGAAATATAAACCCTATCAACAAAGAATACTTTAAGGATAAGCCCATAAAAACAATCAACCAGAGTTATGATAAACTGAGTGTCGCACTGGAAAATATTACTGGAATACAGTTTTTCAGCCAGACAAAACTAATAGATGGGTCAAAATTCTATGAATACACAATAAAAAAGCCTGGGAAAAAAACATATGAAAAAGAGCTGGAAGTATGGGGAAAATACATTTTAAACGAGGAGAAAAAGACTGTCAGCCTCACAATAAATTCCAATAACCCAAAAAAAGTCTTATCTACCGCTAGAAAGATGGGCTTGGAAACTCCTAGTGAACTAGAAGAAAAGCTGGGCTTGAAAAAATGAAATTTGCAAGAATCATAATAGAAGACCTTGAAGGCAGAGTACTTTTTCTGGAAAGAAATAAAAATGATTATATGGGCGGAAAATATTGCTTGCCAGGTGGTGAAATAGACGAATTTGAAACTCCAAAAGCTGCGGCTGAAAGAGAATTACTTGAGGAAACAGGAGTTAAAGCGCAAAAAACTATGTTCTTGTACAAAGAAAACATTCCCTGGAATAATATGCTGATTGAAAAACACTACTTTAAGTGCGAAGGAAGTGAAAAAATAACGTTAAACAAAGAGTCTGAAAATCATGTTTGGATCCATCCTGGAGAAATGAAAAAATACTCTTTTGCATTTAGAGACGATGAAGCGGTAGAAAAATACTTGGCGGAATTCAGGGATTAATTCGAAAGCCTTATTAATGTATAGTTCTAATCCAGTTTTTATGGATGACAAGACAAAGATTGTAGCGACGATAGGCCCTGCTAGTATGGACAGGAAAACGTTGAAACAAATGATAAAGTCAGGTGTAAGCTGTGCAAGGATAAACACAGCGCACGGAGACTTTAAGCAGTACGACAAAATGCTTCGCTTGATAAGAGGCATAAAAGACTTGCCTGTCATGATTGACGTGAAAGGGCCTGAGATTCGAATTCGCCTAGAAAAAGAATTAGTTGTTGAGCCTCGCAAGGAATACATTTTTTATTATAAGAATAAAAAGCCTTTTTTCAGCTATGACTTCTCAAAGGAAATCAGGCAAGGAGACAAAATTTTTTTTGATAACGGCCAGATAAAATCAAGGGTAAAAAAGAAAGACAAGGATTCTGTAAGCCTTGTGTTCGAGGAGGAAAGCGTTATACACCCTAATAAAGGCGTGAATA
>SLQZ01000021.1 GCA_007131205.1 Candidatus Woesearchaeota archaeon
ACTCTATGAGCGTCATAGTAGGCAGAGCCCTACCAGATGTAAGGGATGGCTTAAAACCGGTGCACAGAAGAATTCTTTACGCCATGCAAGAAATGGGCATCAAGCACAACACGCCGTACAAAAAAAGCGCGAGAATAGTAGGAGAATGCTTCCCGAAAGGAACTCTCGTTCTAGCAGATAAAGGCCTTGTGCCAATAGAAGAAGTAGAAAAAGGCGATCTGGTATACACGCAAAAAGGCAAGAAAAGGGTAACGCAGCTATACATACTGCCTGACAAAGACATTGTGGCCTTAAAAATGAAAAACGGCCTGCAGGTAACGGCAACAACAAGCCAGAAATTCAGGGTTCTCAACAAAGAGCTGAAATATGAGTGGAAGGAAGCAAAGAACCTCTCCCGGGAAGACTTTGTTGTTGTAAAGGCAGACTACCCGGACATAAAAGAATGCCAAGAAATTGGGGTGTATGAAAATAAGAAAGTAGTCTTAAACGAAAACATCGCTTACCTGCTAGGACAATTAATATCGGACGGGCACATAGAAAAGGGAAACAAGGGAGGATTCCCGTTCAGATGTGGATTCTCCACTTCTTCTGATTCTATAATCCAAAAAATAGTATTGATCCTGAAAGAGGAATTCGGGCATAAGACAACGATTGAAGTAAAGCCGGAGGAAATAATAAGCAATAACGGGCATATCTTCCTTACAAAAGAAATGTACAATATTAGAATTAACAGCTCTGCTATAAACCAATTGCTAGTATCCAGCTTTTCGCTTGAAAACGCATATGCTTCAACAAAAATAATACCGAAGCAAATAATGCGTTCCCCAAAAAAAGTTGTATTTTCTTTCCTAAGCGGGCTAATAGATGGTGATGGAAGCATACACAGAAAAAGGAGCATGATACACTACGGCTCAATATCCGAGAAACTGGTAAGCCAAGTACAATTGTTGTTGCAACATTTAGGGATTTTCAGCACCAAATATGAAAGCAAAAGAGAAAAAGAACACACAATAATGGGAAGAAAAATAGCAAAAATACAGCCGTTCCACTACCTAGAAATAAACGGAAGATATGCAAAAACCCTTGCGGACAACCTCGAATTAATGGAGGACAACAAATCCTTAAAAGCATGGGCGATGCACAAAAAAAGAAAAACAGGCGTAAGCACCTGGGACAGAATACCTTACTCTTCAGAGCATATTTTCTCTGAACTAAGCAATAAGCACATAGGAAGCGGCTGGTACAAGGACAGGGAAGGAGCGAAATTCAGGACAGGAATAAAATATAAGACGGGAGCAAAGATAAGATATGCTAAAAACCTCAAGGAAAAAAATCTTGGGCGAACACAGATAAAAGATTTAGGGATTTTTAGCAAGCTTGAAAGAATAGGATCAGATCTACACGCCATCCTAAAAGAAATAATTGACAATAATGTATACTTCCTTCAAGTAGGAAGTGTTAAGCCAAGCCTGCCAGAAACAACATATGACATAGAAGTAGAAGATGAACACGAATTCATAGCAAACGGCGTAGTATCACATAACTGCCTCGGAAAATTCCACCCACACGGCGACTCAGCAGTTTATGAAGCGCTAGTAAGATTAGCACAAACATTCTCGATGCGTTACCCATTAGTTCAAGGCCATGGGAATTTTGGTTCACAGGATGGGGATCCACCGGCCGCACAAAGATACACGGAAGCGCGCTTGGCTAAGATTAGCCAGGAGATGCTGGAAGATATTGATAAGGAAACTGTGGATTTCATGGATAATTTTGACGGCTCCATGCAAGAACCAACCGTGCTGCCAAGCAAGATACCTGCTTTATTGCTGAATGGAAGCACAGGAATCGCGGTGGGAATGGCAACAAGTATTCCTCCGCACAACTTGAAGGAAACCTGCTCAGCAGTAATAAAACTAATTGAAAACCCTGAAGCTACAAACCTGGACTTAGCAGAAGAGATCACAGGGCCGGACTTTCCAACAGGCGGAATCATAGCAGGAAAGAAAGGAATCATGCAAGCCTACACCACGGGGAGAGGGAAAGCAGTTGTAAAGGCAAAGATGCATGAAGAAATGAAAGAAAAACAAAAGCGCTTAATCGTTACTGAAATTCCTTACATGGTTAACAAGTCAACATTGATACAACAAATTGCTGAGAACGTTAAAGAAAAAAGGATTGAAGGAATAAGTGACTTGAGAGATGAGAGCGACAGGAAAGGAATGCGAATCGTTATAGAGCTGAAAAGAGATGCGAATGTTGACGTTGTCAAAAACCAGTTATACGCGTACACGAGGCTTCAGGAATCCTTCGGTATAATAATGCTCGGCCTTGTCAAGAACCAGCCAAAAATATTGACTTTGAAAGAACTATTGTCTGAGTACTTAGAGCACAGGAAAGAAGTTGTAAAGAGAAGAACGGAATACGATTTAAGGAAAGCTGAGGAGAGAAAACACATCCTTGAAGGACTATTGGTTGCGCTGAACGATATTGATAAGGTTATCGCGCTGATTAAGAAATCCGGTTCGGCTAACGAGGCAAAAGAGAATCTTGTTAAAAAGTATTCTTTGACAGAAGTGCAGAGCCAGGCAATTCTTGAGATGAGGTTGCAGAAGCTTGCAAGGCTTGAACAAGACAAGATAAAAGAAGAGCACAAAGAACTACTTGAAAAGATAAAGCGCTACAAGGAAATACTTGGAAGCCAGGCAGAAATACTAAAGATAATCAAGGATGAACAACAAGCCATGATCGACGCATACGGAGATGATAGAAGAACAGAAATTTTGGATGTTGAAGACGAAGACATGGACTTAGAGGAATTAATACCAAGAGAAGACGTTGTTGTTACGATGAGCAACACGGGCTACGTGAAAAGAATGCCTTTGGACACGTATAAAGTGCAGAGAAGAGGTGGTGTTGGAGTAATAGGAGCAGAGAACAAGGAAGAAGACTTTGTAAGCAAAGTGTTCATTGCAAATACGCATTCATACTTATTAGTGTTTACGGATCAAGGCCGTGTTTACTGGCTAAAAGTATACCGTATCCCTGAAGGGACGAGGTACGGGAAAGGAAAAGCCATTGTTAACCTGATTGAGATACAGAAAGAGGAAAGGATAAGCGCAGTCATACCCGTAACAAATTTCGAAAAAGGATACTACTTATTAACTGCTACGAAGAACGGAATCGTAAAGAAAACAGACTTAACCGCTTATAGCAAGCCAAGAAGAGGCGGAATTATCGCCCTGACACTGGATGAAGGAGACGAGGTTGTAAGCGTCGCGATGACAGATGGAAAACAACAAGTGCTACTTGGAACAAAGAAAGGAATGGCGTGCAAGTTCCACGAAGAACAAGCCAGACCCATTGGAAGGACTAGCAGGGGCGTACGCGGAATAACCCTTAGAAAAGATGAAGTAATTGGGATGATACTAGTTGACGATGAAACAAAAGTCTTAACACTTACAAGCAAGGGTTACGGGAAGAAAACCATGGCTTCAGAATACAGGCTGATTAACAGGGGCGGCGTCGGAGTAAGGAATA
>SLQZ01000082.1 GCA_007131205.1 Candidatus Woesearchaeota archaeon
CCATCACCGGCGTCACCGCCAACGAGAAGACGCTCACGATCACGCTCTCGGAAAACATCACCGCCGACGTCAGGGTGATCACCGTCACCATCCCCATCGGCACCGTCGTCGGTACCCCCATCGCGTACCGGATGCACCAGCACCTGCGCTGGTCCTTCACGATGGCCGACTGAGTGGGGGGTGAGGAGCAACCATGCCGACCATCAAGAACCCCAACATCCAGGAGCACGTCCAATTCCTGATCGATAACGCCCGCCGGCAGGCCGACCCCAGCGTCGGCAACGACCTCGATCGGGCGCTCGCGGGCCTGGACTTCGCCGTTGCAGGGCTCGGTGCCGAACTCACTACCATGGAGAGCGATTACGTACTCTCGGTCGTGAGCACGGTCCCGGCCGCAGGCAGCATGCAGGCTGAGGTCCAGACGATCGAGATCACCTTCAGCGAGGCCGTGCGGATCCTCAAGCCCCAGGGCTTCAGCCTGAGCGGCCTCGAGGACGACAACAGTACCGTCGAGATCACCGACGTCAGCGTCGACGGCGCGGTCGTCACCGTCTCCTTCCTGACGGACGAGGACTCCGCTGACGGCGCGATCGAACCGCACGGCGATGAACTCGAACTCCACATCACGCGCAACGCGGTCGAGGGTGTCGCCAGCGGCGCCCGCCTGAGCGAAGCCTACACGCTCGCGTTCGTCATGAGCGACGGCCTCGGCATCGTCGATACCGACCCCTGGGAAGGTAGTTACAACGAGGACCTCGAAGTCTTCACCTTCACCTTCGCCGAGCCCGTGAGTGTCGAGAACACTGCGCACTTCACCCTCGCCGGCGGTAGTGTCGCTAACAGCGACGTCACCGCCTTCGATACCGTCGAGATCGACGGTGAGGACGACCACACCGTCATCGCGACGCTCGCCGAGCCGTTGGCGAACAACCGTGACGAGATCGTCGTCAGTATCGCCACCACCGCGGTCGAGGGCGACCCTAGTGGTAACGTCCTGCCCGACACGTACGAACTCACCGTGAACCTGGTCGGTGATCTCGTGGTCGATAGTTCGGTGCCCGCGCACAACGGCACCGACGTCGAAGCCACCGACGAGATCATAGTCACGTTCGACGAGAGCGCGATCGGTCTGCTCGACCCGAGTGGTATCACGCTCACGACCACCGGCGGGCTCGGCCTGAACGACGACATCGGCCTGGCCTTCGACGTGCAGGACGACGAACTCCACGTCCTCCTGGCGCGACCGCTGATCGAGGACGGTAGCTTGATGGCACTCGCCATTGACGACGACGCGGTCATGGCCGGCTACAGCGGGAACACTCTCGACGGCATCGCCACCATCGCCTTCACCATGGACGAACTACGGGTGCTGGATTCGGTACCGGTGCACGATAGCAGCAAGGTCGGCCCGCTCGATAGCGTGCGCGTGATCTTCAGTGAACCGATCGAGATCATGGACGTGACCAAGGTATTCATCGACGGACGCACGGGCGACGACAACGTCCTGGTCTACATCGATAGCGTCGAGGTCGACGAGGACGCGCCCGACACGCTCGTCGTCGGCTTCAGCGGTGAGTTCGACGTCAACGAGGACGAACTCGAACTCCACATCCTCGCCGGAGCGGTTGCGGGCGTGCACGATGACCTTCCCGTCAACCTCTTGCAGTCCGATGTTCAGATCGACTTCCGGCTTGCCGACGGCCTCGAGGTCGTCGATACCGTGCCCGATCACGAGGGTCACACCCGCGCCCGCCAGCACGTGAACCTGTTCTTCAGCGAGCCGATCGAGATCCTCGATGTCAGCGCGATCACCGTCGACTCGACGGCCGACACGTACGACGACGCCGTCGTCAGCGGCGCGTTCTTGCACGACGGTGGGGAGTCGCTCGATCTCGTGTTCAACGAACCGTTCCTCGACGACGGTGATGTCGTGACCATCACCATCGCCGAAGCGGCCATCGGGGCCGAGAACAACGATAACGTTCTCGGTGCGCCGTTCAACCTCCAGTTCACCATGGCGCTCAAGGGCGGCCTCACGGTCGCGTCCTCGGTGCCCGCACACCAGGCAACGGAGGTGGGTGCGACCGCCGAGATCGCGGTCACGTTCGCGCACGACTCCGACACCGATGTCACGCTCGATGACGCGAGCGCCATCACCGTGACCGGCGGCACGGGCGATAACGCGGGCGTGAGCATCGACAGCGTCAGCGTCGATGGCCTGGTCATGACCATCACCCTCGACCGCACCCTGGCCGAGAACGGCGACACCATCGAGTACACCATCAACCCCAGCGCGGTGTCCGCCACTCCCAGCCTCGATTACCTCACCGCCGCCGTCACGCGCGAGTTCACCATGGACGGCGCATAAGGAGGGATGTAAATGGCAGCCAGCACTGACGCCCTCGTGGCGGAACACACTCGCTTCCTGATCGAACGCGCCCGCACCATGGCCTCGGCCAAGGTCGATAACGACAACCAGGGCGCCATGCAGGACCTGCGCACCGCGCGGGCACTCTTGCAGGCCGAGCGCGACCGCCTGCACGCCGAGCACACCTGATCGCGTGGGCCGGGCGCTGCACAACCTCTCGGGTGGCCTTGACAGCACGTTCACGGCCTGGAAGTGGTTGCTCGAGCATCCTGAGCGCCTGCTGATCCATCACTGCCGCTTGGTGACCAAGCAGCACCGTTACCCGAACGAGGCCGAGGCCGTGGACCGCATCCTCCAGTGGTTTCGCGATCACGGCCTCGGCCATTTCGACTTCATCGAGACCGGCTTCGATTACGGTACCAGCCGCGCGGGCGTGTACGACATCGAGGTCATCGGCTTCATGAACGCCGTCGTCCTGCGTGGGAAATGTTATAAGGACGTGGACACGATCCTGGTCTCGGCCAGCGAGAACGACATGAACCTGCGCAACATCAGCGTGCGGCAGGAGCGGCGCGAGGCCGTGATCCGGCTCATGAACCCCGAGCGCGAAGTCACCTTCGCCTGGCCGATCAAGCACCTCTCGCGCGAGGCCATGACGACGCAGATCCCCCCGGACCTGTACGCCCTGACCTGGTCGTGCCGCCGGCCGCGCAACGGCGAGCCCTGCGGCACCTGTCATGCCTGTCGGAACCGCGGTGAACGGCGCAACCGCGGTACCCCGACCCTGCACGATCGGTTCGTGGACGAGGCGGCCTGAGCGACTAGCGCCGGATGAGGAGGTGAGGCGGATGACAGCGCGAGCGGTACGCACGCCCTACGGTACCTACTGTGAGGTCTGCGTGCCGGCCTGGCTGCGGCAGCGGCCGAAGGACCTGTTCTCCATCCAACCTGACGAGGAGTTCGACGAGTACCCCGCCTGCGCCGCCTGCGGCGCGCGGCTCGAGGGCGTGACGCTCTCGCCCTTGGGCGTGCGCTACCAGCGCGAGCTCGTCGGCCCGCAGCAGGGTGACGTCTTGGTCACGCACGCGGGGCCAGCGAACGCCCTGCGCGAGGTTTCGTTGGTGGAGGACGGGATCGTGGCGGTGTTCGCGCCCGATCA
>SLQZ01000056.1 GCA_007131205.1 Candidatus Woesearchaeota archaeon
CCTATTGTTTCAAAAGGAGGATTCAGTATAAGGGATACGAGGCTTTCAATGCTTAAATCTTTGCCTTTGCTCCACTTATCAATAAGTATACTGGAAACAAGTGATTGTGCTTTATCCTTGGACTTCCCTGTTATGCCTGCTAATTGCAGTAATGATTCGCTTACAGGCTCTACGAATCCTGCTATAACTGAATGGTCTTCTTCTAGCTTGGAAAAGTTTTTTGGGGCGCTGAGGCTTGGCATAAATGATAGTTGCAAGCCCACGTTTGATTTAGGTGTGTAAACATGTGTTTTTACCTTGCGAAGCTGCTCTGCATTCTTCGTTTCAACGCCTTCTAATAGTTCTTCGTATTTAGAAGCAGTTTTCTCAGCTTTTGCTTTTCCTTTCCCGCCAAAAGGCCTGAAATCAAAATCTTTATCTGTAACGGCTAAGCCACCTATGTCTCCTTTTGGGTCTACTGCTATTACAGGTATGCCTTTGCTTAGTGCTTCTTCAACCAGTACTTTGCACATAACAGTCTTTCCAGAACCAGTGGTTCCGACTACTAATGCGTGCCTGGTTAAGTCGTTTAACTCGTATGAAACCTTCCTGTTCTTATGAAAACCTATTAGTGCTCTGGCCATTATGTGAAGAGGTAAAGAAATTCGTATTAATACTTTTTGGTATTAGCTCTTCTTCCTTTTTTTCTTTGCAGCAGGCTTGCCTTTCAAGTCAGGAGTGTACAGTGTTCTGGTTGGGTACGCCATGCTTATTCCTTCTTTCTCGAAAGCACCAACTATTCCGAGGTTGATAGCTTGCTGTATGTCCATGTACTTATTGTAGTCTCCTATGTCAACAAAGTAAACAACTTCGTAGTCCAGGCTGGAATCACCAAACTTAAAGAAATGAACCCTGTCCGGCTCGGCATGGTCAATCTTATCGATAATATTCCACACAATCCGAGGTATCTTTTCAAGCTTTTTCTTAGGAGTCTCATATGTAACGCCGAAAGGAAAAACAATTCTTCTTTTGCGCATTTTCTTAAAATTATGAACTCTTGTGCTTGTAAGCTCCTGGTTAGAAATAACTATTTCCTGGCCTTGCAATGCTTGTATCCTAGTGCTCTTAATCCCGACGTGCTGGACGACTCCCATATCATTTCCTATTATTACAAAATCACCTATCTTAAATGGCTTATCAAAGTAAATGCTGAAAGAAGCAAAAATATCTGTTAATATGCCTTGCAATGCTATAGCAATTGCCAATCCTCCAATGCCCAAGCCTGCAATTAAGGGTGTAATCTCTATCCCGAAATTAGATAACAGGAACAGTAATGCAATAACCCATATTAAGCCTTTAAAGATACGGGCGAGCAAGTCAATCATGCTCCTGTCATGGTCATTATCTTCTTTTAGGCGCTTCTGAGCGACTATGTCTGCGGCATGGCTTACCACCTTGCCTATTCCTTTAACAGCATAGAATATAACGAATACTAGCAGAACATACCTTGAGATTGTTGACACCATGGGGTGCACTTCTAACACATTTAAAGAAAGGAATATTGATACGTAAATGTAGAACGGCTGCTTAATTCCGGTAATGAAGTCAATAATAAAATCATCAACATTAGTCTTAGTTCTTTTTGCAATAACTTTTAGCCTGGCAAGAATAACTACCCTGAACAAATACAGGATTGCATAGGAAACAATGAATACTACGAGTGCCCAGAAATAATCCTGAACTGTGTTTCCAAGGAATTCCATGGCTAAAATCTCATCTAAATCCATTAACTATGGAAAAAATTATTTTTATAAAAAGGTTTCGGGCATAAACAACTTTATAAATCAACTAGGGTTTCTAGGAATTTATAGAGGAAAAATTGAGGTTAAAATAATGAAATTTGAAGAAATAACATTGAAAGAAGAATTAATGAAAGGAATAAATAATGCAGGATTCACAGATTTAACGTTAATACAGGAAAAAACGGTTAAGCCAGCCCTTGAAGGCACGGATATAGTAGGTCAGAGCAAGACGGGCTCAGGTAAAACAGCTGCTTTTGCAATACCAATACTGGAAAAGGTTGAAGGCCATGGCGTGCAAGCAATAATACTTACGCCTACACGAGAATTATGCGTTCAAGTCACAGATGTTTTCCAACAACTCGGAAAGCATATGAATATACGTACGACGAGTGTTTACGGCGGAGTAAGCCTTGACAACCAAGTACATGAGATAAAGAAAAGCCAGGTCGTAATTGGAACTCCTGGACGGGTATTGGATCACTTGAACAGGCAAACATTGAATCTTAGAGGAATAAAATTCTTTGTCCTAGACGAAGTAGACAGGATGGCAGACATGGGATTTATCGAGGATGTTGAAAGGATCTTAAGCGCGACTAACAAGGAAAAACAAACACTTTTATTCAGCGCGACCCTAACACCAGAAGTACTGGACTTGGTAGAAAACCACCTGAAAAAACCAATAACAATAAAGACAGATTCATACGTAGAAAAACAATACCTGAAACAAGTGTACTACGACATAATGCCTAAAGACAAATTCTCTTTACTGGTTCACTTGCTGAAAAAAGATGGAGAAGGCTTAAAGCTCATATTCTGCGCTACGCGCCGAGAAGTAGACATCCTAACAACTAACCTTAAACGCCAAGGAATAAAAGTAATGGCAATCCACGGAGGCCTAACACAGCCACGCCGCTTAAAGGCTTTAGAACAGCTAAGAGACGAAAAAATAAACGTCTTAGTTGCAACAGACGTCGCAGCACGCGGGCTAGACATAAAAAACGTCGTAACAGTATATAATTACGACGTCCCAAAAACATCCCAAGAATACATACACCGCATAGGGAGAACTGCTCGAGCAAGCCAAAGCGGAAAAGCAATAACGTTGCTAACACACCATGACCACGAAAACTTCTCAAGAGTCCTACAAGACAGCAGCCTGGAAATAACAAGCGAGCAAAAACCAAACTTTGAAAGAATCGCATTCCAAAGGCAAACACAACAAAGACGACAACCTGGAAGGGGATTCCCACAGAGAAGAGGCCCTCCACGAAGAGCAAGAAGATAATTCTAACAAAGGATTTAAATAAGAAATATCCTTTAGAAGTGATATGAATATACTCCAAGCACTAGTTGCACTGCTAATAATATATGTTTTGTTCGGGTTAATACTATACTTCATGCAAAGCAGCATGATATACCACCCTAATAAAACACCGTTTGAAGAATGCGCTACGGGAGATGCGCAGACGCATGGAAAGGCAAGGTTTTACTCGGCTGGAAATCCTGACTCAGAAAAACAAATAATTATTTATCACGGAAACGCTGGAAGGGCATGTGACAGGATGACTTTAGTAGAAAGAATAAACCCTGAGTATTCATACATAATAGTTGAATACCCTGGATACGCAGAAAAAG
>SLQZ01000012.1 GCA_007131205.1 Candidatus Woesearchaeota archaeon
CAACGGGAAAAACAACTTTTGCAAGAATCCTCGCCGGCGAGATAAAAACGAAGAATGCACTGGAAGAAAAAGACAAGCTAAAACTAAGCTACAAGCCGCAATACCTGGAAAAAACGGATGAGCCAGTAATAGCATACCTGAAAAACGCGTTGAAATACGATGCGCACCTAGTAAAGCCACTACAACTAAAAGAACTAATGGACAAAACACTGAACCAGTTAAGCGGTGGAGAACTCCAAAGAGTGGCCATAGCAAAATGCTTATCTGAGGAAGCAGACTTGTACTTACTGGACGAGCCATCAGCGTACCTGGACGTAGAACAAAGGCTAAGCCTGTCCAGAACCCTAAAGGACTTCATGGAACTAAAAGGAAAAGCCGCAATCGTAATAGACCACGACTTACTATTCATAGACTACATCACGAACAAGCTAATAGTCTTCAAAGGAACTCCTTCTGTGAACGGAGAAACCTCGGAAACAATGGAAATGGAAAACGGGATGAACTACTTCTTAGAAGAGCTAAACATCACGTGCAGGCGAGACGAAGAAAGCTACAGGCCAAGGATAAACAAGCCGGACAGCCAGAAAGACCGCGAGCAAAAAAACACGGGGAAACTATACTACGCATAATGAAAGCAAAAAAAGCTATACAAATAATATTTGCAACAACAATATTCTTATTATTGCTACTAAGCCCCTTGCTATACTATTCATACAGCGAAGAGCACTACAAAACACAAATGCAAAAAAACAATGTATACGAAACAATACCTGAAGCAGACGAATATGCTACTAACATAATAGGCTTCCTAAAAGGACAGAACGAACTAAAGGGAAATTACACGGAAAACGAAATAAGCCACATGCACGACGTAAAAAGGCTTTATAACGCAGCAAGCATAATATTCTATGTGAGCATACTTGCAATAACCGCGCTTATCCTCCTAGGCATAAAAAGAAAAGAAAAAAAAGAATACTATACCACGCCACTAATTAAGGGAAGCATAGCATTGCTAGCATTCAACCTCCTAATAATATTGCTAGCAACATTTTTCTTTGACACATTATTCACAGCATTCCACGAAATATTCTTCCCTATGGGAAACTGGCAATTCCCCCCGAACAAAACCCTGATAACACTTCTGCCAGAACAATTCTTCATAAACACCACACAAAAAATATTCCTAACATCAACCATGCTAGGGATAACAACACTTCTAACCACAATGTACATAAGAAAAAAATAAGTGTTATTTAGCCACAATCAAAGTACTGCTAAGATTAACCTCTTCAAGACTCCTAACCTTATCAATCACGAAGCTGGCAATATCCTCAGAGTTCTTCCCGCTAATCTTCAAGATTAAATCCCACTCACCAAACAAGATATGAGCGTCCTTAACCTCAGGCATACCAATGAACTCCTGAACCAACTCCTTCTCAGCAGGCACATTCAGATTAACCAAAACATACGCTAACATACAAACCACCTCCCAGGACAAAAAAAGGAAATGAACCAGAATATAAAAAACTAACTAAATTACGACAATCAAAGCCTGCCAATAGCCTCAAGCAGCTTTCTATGATCCTTTACAATCTCCTTGAACTTCAGAACTTCCTCAGTTACAATCTTAAACTTTTCATCTTCTGAAATCTTTGATCTTCCCATTTTTAATCCATCCCTCTATTTCTTCATCAGTAAAATAGCCTTCTCGAATGCCTTGCAATACTTTTGCGTTATTAGGATTATTAGGTATATTAATTTTTCCCCTATTCTTCTTAACAAAGTAAATAGTTGCAATCAACGCCGTCCTCCTGTTTCCGCTTGCGAAAGCATGAGCCTTAATAAGTTCCTTTAATAAAATAGCCGCTTTCCTATACAAATCACCTTTTGAATCCTTACATTTCCTTATCGCACCAGACAACTTGCTACGGCTCAATACCTTTGCCTGATCCGCTTTCTTAGTTTCGAAAATAGTGATTGCTAAAGCGTTGTACGCCACAACAGTATCCTCGTCAGGATAAACAATTTTTCTTTCCACAACAACAAAAATACATACTACTTTATAAATGTTTTATCAATAATGACAGAAACAGAACTAAAACACCTTCCTAATAAAACAAAGAAAGCCAGTATGCCCAAAATCCTTCGTGGCAGGCCTTAATGACTTTTCTGAAACATTCCAATCCCTTTCAATAACCTCAATCGTCTTCTGAACAACAAAGTTTTTTGGTAAAACCTTAACAACCTCTTGTACCTGGCTGATATGAGGCGCGTAAACCACGAAAAAGCCTCCTTGCTTCAAAACTTTCTTTGCAGTCCCAACAGCTTTCGAAGGCTCAGGAACATCCAATAAGAAAACATTGCAGAAACCTTCCTTGAAAGAATCCTCATCGTAAACATCTTTCTCCTCAAAAAATACGTTGTCCAAACCGAGAAAAGAAGCGTTTTTTCTTGCGACAGCCAGATTTTCCTCGTTAACATCGAAAGAAAAAACCTTACCAGCGAACCTCGAAAGAAAACAAGCGGAGGAACCACTACCACTACCAGCATCCATGACTACGCTGTCGCTTCCTATGCCTGTATAAGCAATGATACTGCCTAAATCTTTAGGAGTAATGATTTGGGCTTTCCTCTTAATATTCCTAAAAAAATCATTGAAAGAACCAGGGAAAACCGCAAAAGAATCCTTCCCCACGCTGAAAAAACCATTTTTTTCCAGTAAATCCTGCTTAACCACGAATCCATTACCATGAAAATCCTTATTAACAGGAATAAAATACTCCTCTAACTCATTCAACACAATCTTCCTGCCAGTATCTTCATCCACCACTATTCTCGGAAGCCTCAGCAAAACCTTTTTATCCACCATAAAAGACAAGGAAAACAAACAGATTTTATAAAACTTTATAAATCAAAACCAAGTCACAAAACCACAAGGACCTGTAGCCTAGCCTGGATAAGGCGACAGCCTTCTAACAAAGGTTTCGCTCGTTGGACGCAAACCAAGCCTGAGGAGAGCTGTAGATCGAGGGTTCGAATCCCTCCAGGTCCGTACAAAAGTTTCGCTGTACGGTTTCGCTCGTACGACGCAAGAGGGGTCTCCCTGCGGTCGAGCCCCTAAAACTGTGTTGTCAAACGTCAGTGCAGATAACACTCTTTTGGTCAAGCTTTTCCTAAAAGGTTGGTTCTGTATCCCTCCAGGTCCGCTTATTACTTCTAACGGAGTTGAAGCTAAAACAAAATATATTAAAATGAACGGCTTAACTAATGGTATTAGCACAAAAAAACACTGAAAAGGTGATGAAACTTGAAAAAAACAACGATTGCAATAACAATGATCGCGGTAATCGCATTAATAGTTGCTGGATGCGAACCAGCCCCAGGAACAGGCCCAGGAATAAATATTCCATCGGAGTTCGACCCTAGCAAACCCGCAACCGCAAAGAGCTTTAGCTCGGAAGCAGAGCTCCAGGCATTCCTGAACAACCTGGGAAGAACTGATCCTTACGGGTACGGCGTAGTCGGAGTATCTGAAAGAATGATGGTTGATGTAGCCATGGAATCAGGGGATTTTGCGTCCGCGCCAAGCGCTGCAGCTGACAGGGATTTCTCCGAAACCAATATTCAGGTTGAAGGAATAGATGAAGGAGACATCCTGAAAACAGATGGTGAATATATTTATACTATTACAAGCAACACCTTGTTCATAATAAAAGCGTACCCAGGAGAAGAAGCTGAGATTGTAAGCAGGATGAAATTTGAAGACAGCCCAGAAGGACTGTACATAGACGGGAACAACTTGGTTGTTTACGGAAGGGCTACGAACCTTGACTTCTTAAGAGAGCATAATATCAGGGCGAGCCAGGGAATGTCCTTCTTAAGAATATATGATGTGTCCGATAAGGAAAACCCTTCTGTGGACGAAGAATACTTTTTTGAAGGCAGGCCTTTCGAGACAAGGATGAAAGATGGTTATGTTTATTTTTCAACTGTAAGCCAGCCAATGCACAGGCCAGGATTCCCAACACCAATACTTTTAAGAGGGGGTGTTGTTGAAAGCATACCTGTGAGGAACGTTTATTATTATGACGCGCCTTACGAATCCGCTAACTTCGTAAACATACACGCGGTAAACATAAATACAGGAAGGACTAATTCTGCAAGCATAACAGTTGACAGAGCAGAAACCCTTTACATGTCGCATGATAACGCGTACATAACGCATACGCAGCGCATAAATGAATGGGAGATACAGCAAAGAATTGCCATACAAGTCCTTGAAAGCAAAGCAACTCCTGCGGACAGGGAGCTTATAAGAAAGATACGAGCCGTGGACCCAATGGTAATGGATGCGAGGGAGAAAGACCAGAGAATACTTGGAGTGCTTTACTCATACTACGAGTACCTTGACAGGGATGAAAGAGACGCAATAGAAGATGAAATAGAACTCAAGGTAAAGGAAGAACTCGAAAAATATGAGTACAGGGAATACACGATTATAAGCAGGATAAGCATAGACAGGGACAGGATACGACTTGAATCCACAGGCCAAGTCCCGGGAAGGATCATAAACCAGTTCTCCCTGGACGAATACGATGACATATTAAGAATAGGGACTACTATAAGCCCAACGTGGTCAATGTTCAGTAGGGAGAGAACGGAATCCACGAATAACGTGTTTACGTTGGACATGAACCTAAACATCTTAGACCACGCAGGAAACATAGCGCCAGGCGAGAGCATATACAGCACAAGGTTTGTCGGCGATACGTTGTACATGGTAACCTTCAGGGAAGTAGACCCGTTCTTCGTAGTAGACCTAAGCAACCCGAGGAACATAGACGTGCTTGGAGAACTGAAAATAACTGGCTACTCAAGGTATTTACATCCTTTCGATGAAAACACAGTAATCGGAGTGGGAAGAGAAACAACAGAAACCGGCAGGATGCTGGGAATGAAAGTGTCATTGTTCGATGTAAGCGACTTCGAAAACCCAAGGGAAATCGCGAAGTACGTAACAGACGAAAGATTCGCGCAGACCTCTGCTGAATTCGAGCACAAAGCATTCCTGTTCAGCAAAGAAAAAGAATTGCTTGTGTTGCCGGTTCACAGCCCTGATTACATGCAAGGAGAACAAAGCTATAACGGAGCAATGGTGTTCAGGATAACCAGTGATGAAATAGAACTAAGGGGATTGATAGACCACTCAGAAGCAGTTCCAAGAGAAACAAGTGGTAGCGGGACTGTAGCAGCAGAACCAGACGTAGATGGAAGAATGATAATGCCAAGGCCCTGGTACTACGGGCCACTGGTTGAGAGAAGCCTGTACATAGAAGAACTCCTATACACAAAGAGCCCTAACCTGCTAAGAATAAACAGGCTTGACGACTTAAGCACAGTGAAAAACATAGCGTTAGAAGAAGAGCGAGAAACAGGAATACCAATATACTAAAACTTTTTTTTATTTTTTTAAATTAATTTTTTTCTGAAAACTTATTTAAAAGAAAAAATAATCCCTCAGCACTAACAAGAGAAAGAGAGGGATAAAATTGAATATACCAGTAAAAGACAATAAGAAATTAGAGAAAGTACAGGAATTAGTGAACAAAGACAAAGAACTACACGCAGTATGGGAAGCATGCAACACCATGGCTGTACGCCGATTAGGGATGAGCGACCACGGACAAGTACACGTAACAATCGTGGCGAACATGGCACTAAAAATTCTAAGAAACTTAATGAAAGCAGGAGTAACACCCAGCATAAAAAAAGACTATTATTTTGAAGAAGAAGACGCAGAAGTAGTCGTGGTGCTCGCATCACTCTTACACGATTTAGGGAATTCTGTGCATAGGGATTTGCATGATGAATTAGGCGTAGTGCTTGCAAAGGAATTCCTGGAAAAAATACTTGGGGAAGTATACACTGATAAAAGAAAAAAACAAATCGTGTTAACAGAAACAATGAACGCAATGGTAAGCCACAGCGAAGAAATACAGGTTTTCACGGTGGAAGCAGGCGTGGTAAGGCTAGCCGATGCCTTGGACATGGAAAAAGGAAGGGCAAGAATCTCTTTTGAGCAAGGCAGGAAAGACATCTTTAACGTGTCCGCGATGAGCATAGAAAAAGTCAAGATAACAAGCGGGGACAGGCCAGTAATGATCGAGATAAAGATGAACAACCCCGCAGGAATATTCCAAGTAGACCATTTACTAAAGAAAAAACTGGCTGGGACAGGCCTTGAAAGCTACGTTGAAGTAAAAGCCATCGTAGAGCAAAGAGAAGAAAACATTATAAATGAATACAAACTCTGAACACTATAAGCGGGGAAGCAAGCGGTCAGGCCGCCAAGCGGAGGTATCAAAAAAATGGACTCCAGAGCCAAGCGGTCTAAGGCGGCCGCCTGCAGTTAATTGCTGTAAAGAGCCAGAAATGGCGATGACTAGCTGACAGCGGTTATTCGTGGGTTCAAATCCCACCCTCCGCTCATTTCTTATCATAGAAAGAAAATGTTAGTTAAGCAACTTTAAAGCACTTGTTTCCTTGAAGAAAATAAACGCGTCGTAGCGATAAGGAAGAATGGTGCCAACGTAGTTGCCTTGTTCGTTTAACGGATTGTAAACAACACCTATAGCCCTATGTCCTCTTGCCTCAAATAATTCTTGAGGGGTTGTTTCGTTAAATACTATGATCTCGGATTCCAAGCCAAGACTCTCTAATAAGTATTCATAGCTTTCATTCATTGCCTCAGGGACCTGCATTACCTGCATCGGGCTCCCCCACGAGCTGCCTGCTACGACTTCTCCTTTGTAAGTGCCGAAGCCAAGAATAAAAACGTTCAAACCGGCTTCGCGGAGCAATTGCCCTTTATTGACCTGGCCGTACAAAGACATCTCAGTGGCACGGGCATCTCCTACGTGGGTGTTATGAGCCCAGACAATTCCCTTTCCATCGGCATGCTCAATAAGCCTGCCAACACTTTTATTCATATGCAATACTCGCTTATTCCAGGAATCCGGGCTTTGGCTAAGCATGCCCCTGTAGTGCTTCTCCGCGTTTTTCACAACGAAAGCATTCTGCTCCAAGTAAAAGAATTCTTTGCTGCCAAGAGCTTCTCTTAATGACTGGTTACCTTTTATTTTTCCAAAAACATTTATTGCTTCGTCTTCACAAGAGCCGCCTTGCTGCGCTAAGTATGCAGGGTAATCCCCGAAATCATTTTGGAAGCGGGAAAGGCAAGGATACACACCTCCTAATTCTTCCTGGACTACTGAAAGCGAGTTTTCAGCGCCGTAAACATCCAAACCGAAAAAACCAACTCTTTCGTCTACGGGAAGGCCTTGGTTGTGTTCTTTAAGCCATTCAGCTAATAACTCTATCTCCTTGTTAGCCCACATCCAAGTAGGCCACCTGCCAAATGTATCTAAGACTTCACGAGCCGAATTATAATCAGATAAGCCTTTAACGTACAGGTTTAATTCGTACAATGAATTCCAATCCCCTTCCACGGCTATGAACGAAAAGCCTTTTTCGCTTATCAGCCGCTGTGATATTAATCTGCGCCATTCGTAGAATTCCTGGGTGCCATGACTGGACTCTCCGAGCAGGACTACATCGTAATTGCTCGTTAGGGTTATTAGCTCGTCCAAGTCTGACTCTTCATTAAGAGTAATAGGGCTTGTTCCTAGGAAACCGAATTTTCTGTCTGATGCGCAGCCCGCCAAAATCATTGAGAGCAATGCTAATATTGCTAAAAAATGCTTCATAACCAAATGCGAGTAAGCTGATACTTAAAAAAATTTTGGCGAAAAAGCGGAATTATTAAAAACAAAAACAAGGTTTTAATTATTGATGAGGCTTAGGAAGAGGTACGGGGATTACAAGGTGGACAAATGCCCGATATGCAATGGCGTGGCAACAGTCAAAAACAGGCAGGGCTTGCCTACTTGTACAAAGCACCAGAAACAAGACTTGAATGAATTAAAATGCAGCTGTGGGTCATGGCTGGATGTCCAAGATGGGAAGTACGGCCCATATTTTAGCTGTATTAAGTGCGGCAACATTAGGTACGAGAAAGGCTTGGAGATAAACGGGTACCCGTTGGTAAGCATAGGTGATTTGTGATGATGCTGGAAATAGTGCTTCAAGTTGTGCTGGGAATAACTGGGTTTGCACTCATATTCTTCGTGCCAGGTTATTTTGTTATGAACCTTTTTTACGAAAAAGTGAAAGGCCTGGAAAGGATAGGCTTTGTTGTTGGGATAAGCATAATGATAGCTATTATCCTCGGCTTAATCCTTGGGTTGCTAGGAGTATTCAGTGTTTGGAGCAGCTTGGCTGCTTACGCAATCATAATAATAGTTTTTCTCTTAGTAAAAAGAAGCAGGAGAAGGTAAAATTTTATAAATAAAAACTTATCTCAACATGTCTTGAAGGGGGATTTGTTTTGGAACTGCCAAAAAAGTATAGTTTTGAGGAATCTGAAAAGAAATGGGCTGAGTACTGGAAGAAGAAAAAGGTTTACAGGTACGACGAGAAATCGGAGAAGCCTGTCTTCTCAATAGATACGCCTCCGCCAACTGTCTCAGGGAATATGCATATCGGGCACGCGTTCAGCTATGCACAAGGAGATATTGTTGCAAGATATCATAGGATGGCGGGGAAGAACCTTTTTTATCCTTACGGCACTGATGATAATGGCCTTGCAACGGAGAGGCTGGTTGAAAAGCTGAAAAAGGTTAATTCTAAGAGTATGAAAAGGGATGAGTTCAGAGATCTCTGCATGAAGACCTTGGAGGAGATAAAGCCTGATTTCACATCTGACTGGGTAAAGATAGGTGTTAGTGCTGATTTCGAAGGGTCTTACTCAACTATTGACAATCATTGTATTAAGACAAGCCAGAAGTCTTTCCTGGATTTGTACAAGAAAGGACATGTTTACACAGAGGAAAGCCCTGTTTCGTGGTGTGTGCATTGCCAGACAGCTATTGCGCAGGCTGAATTCGAAAACGTGGATATGACTTCTCATTTTAACAACGTGATATTTAAGCAGGGCTCTAAGGAGCTTGTTATTGCTACTACTAGGCTTGAATTATTGCCTGCTTGCGTGGCTTTGTTTGCGCATCCTGATGATGAGCGCTATAAGGACTTAAAGGGTAAGTTTGCAAGGGTTCCTTTGTTTGATTATGAAGTTCCTATTTTATACGATGAAAACGTGGATATGGAGAAGGGAACTGGCTTGATGATGGTTTGTACGTTTGGGGATAAGGATGACGTGTTTAAGTGGCATAAGTATAAGCTGCCATTGAAAACTGCTATTACGATTCAGGGTAAGATGAACGATGAGGCTAAAGGATACGAAGGCCTTCCAATAAAGGAAGCGAGGAAGAAAATCTCGGAGGACCTTGAAAGGCAAGGCTTGCTTGTTTCAAAGAAAGATATTACTCACGCGGTTAATGTTCATGAGAGGTGTGGAACTGAGATTGAGATACTTAAAACAAAGCAGTGGTTCATAAGAGTCCTGGATAAGAAACAGGAATTAATCGGTGCTGCTGAGAAGATTAAGTGGCATCCTGAGTTTATGAAAAAAAGGTATGTGCACTGGGTTGAAAACCTGCAGTGGGATTGGTGTATTTCTAGGCAGAGGCATTTTGGTGTTCCTTTCCCTGTGTGGTATTCTAAGAAGACGGGTGAGATAATCCTGGCGGATGAAGACCAGTTGCCTGTAGATCCGTTATCAGATAAGCCTAAGACTCTTCCTAAAGGGCATACTTATGAGGATATTATTCCTGAAGAGGATGTTATGGATACTTGGAACACTTCTTCTTTGACGCCTCAGATTGCGCTTGGCTGGGCGGAGAATGATTCTAAGTACAAAAAAGTATATCCTATGAGTGTGAGGATGCAAGCTCATGACATAATCCGGACGTGGGCGTTCTACACTATCGTTAAGGGATTGTACAATAGCAATGATATTCCTTGGAAGAACATCATGGTTTCTGGTTTCGTGCTTGATCCTAAAGGGGATAAGATGAGCAAGTCCAAAGGCAATATAATAATGCCTCAGGAGGTCATTGGAAAGTACGGTGCAGATGGGCTTAGGTACTGGGCAGCGGGTTCAAAGCTAGGCGAAGATATGTCTTTCCAGGAGAAGGATGTGGTTACGGGTAAGAAGACGGTTACTAAGATTTGGAATGCGTCTAAGTTTACGATTATGAATTTGAAGGATTATAATGCTAAGCCATTGAAAGAACTGGAGCTTAAGGATTTGAGGGTTATGGATAAGTGGATTGTTTCGAAGGTTATGAGGGCTGTAAAAAATGCTACGGAGTCTTTCGAGAGTTACGAGTATTCCAGGAGTATGAGGGAGACTGATGTTTTGTTTTGGCATAAGTTTTGCGATAATTATTTGGAGTTTGTAAAGCACAGGACGTATGAGGCTAAGGATGAAAAGTCCAAGTTGGCTGCGCAGAAAACGTTGTATTATTCTTTGCTTAGTATTTTGAAGATGTTCGCACCGGTAATGCCTTTTATTACGGAGGAGGTTTACCAAGTGTATTTTAAGGGCGTTGAGGGCTTTGAGAGCATTCATGTGAGTGATTGGCCTTCTTTTAACAAGAAGTTGCTGTTTGAAAAGGAGGAGAAAGCCGGGGATTTGGCTGTGAGGGTTGTTAGTGATATCAGGAAGCATAAGTCTGAGAAAGGCTTATCGTTGAAAACAGAATTAGGCAGGGTTGAGGTTAGTTGTAGTGATGAAGATAAGAAGTTATTGGAGTTAGTTGTTGAGGATGTTAAGGCTGTGGGGAATGTTAAGGAATTCGTTTTTTCTAAGGGAAAAGAACTCACAACAAAAATAAATTAACCATTCTATAGTAGTTACAAAAACGAAAGCTTTATATATTCTGTTGAATAAACCCTTCTCGAAAGGTTTAAATACATAGAAACCCAGGAAAAATCTTTCAAAAAAAATTTTGTTAGGAGGGAGAGAAAAACAATGGAAGAAAAACCCATACCAATAACCCTAGGAGATCTGGTAAACGAAGAAACAATAAAAAAAATAAGAAAACCAGTAAACACCGAAAACCTGCCAGATATAAAATATATCAAAGGCAAACAAGGCACATACACAATAGAAACAGACGAAGACAAAGAAGCCCTCGCATGCTTCCTTGAAGCGTCAAGAACAGTATCAAGAAGCAACATACGGGAGAACAAAGTATTCTTAGAATACAACCGACTGCATAACGAATGGAGATTAACAGAAGAAGGGGAAAAATACATCTCCGTTTTTTACGACAACCCACAACCTGAAAGAATACCCTTCGAGAGCGTCGCAGTCAACATGACAGAAGGACCAAGCCTAGACGACGATGAACTCTTAGCACAAGACTACACGACAATCACAGGAACAAACGGAATGAGAAAAGCAAACACATTAGTAAGCAACTTATACGAAACAGATTTCCCAGACGACACACCCAGCGAAGGAGTGACAGGCGCCAGAGATGAAACAATAGGTGTAGATGAATACGTACGAAAGCCACTCTACGCGGAATTCAAACACCTACACGAATAAAAAAAATATTTTCTTATTATTTTTTCTTTAACACATACTTGCCGTCAGGAGTATCGCTGACTTCGAAGCCCAAAGCCCTGATTTCATCCCTTAACTTATCAGATTCAGCCCAATCCTTATTCTTACGGGCAGACAAGCGCTTTTCAGCCAGATTCTTAACGGCATCTGGGATCTCGTCAACCCTGAAAGAAATAAAGCCAAAAACACTATTAATCTTCTTAAAAACCTTAACAACATCAGCAGCTTCATCCTTCGAGATGCTTAACTTGTTAATCTCACGGATAAAGTCAAAAACGTGTGCCAAAGCCTTAGGCGTATCAAAATCATCATCCATAGCACTATCAAAATTATTAATTAAATCCCTGCAATAATCAGATATGTTGCCATGCCTATTCTTGCCTTCACTAACCAACAAACCATGAACAAAATTATTAATCCTCTCCAAAGCATTCCTAGAAGCAGATAGGCTTTCAAAGCTAAACTCAACAGGCGTCCTGTAATGATTGCTCAAAAAAAAGTATTTAAGAGCCATCGCGTCATGCTTCTTCAAGACTTCGCGGAGCGTAAAGAAATTCCCAAGGCTCTTGCTCATCTTCTCCTTATCCATATTCAAAAAAGCAGTGTGCAACCAATACTTAACCAAAGGCTTCTTACCGGAAGCCGCTTCCATCTGCGCAATCTCACACTCATGATGCGGAAAAATAAGGTCCATCGCACCGCCATGCAAATCATACTGAGGCCCAAAAAAAGTTTCAGTAATAGCAGTATCCTCAATATGCCAACCAGGCCTGCCCTTACCCCACGGACTATCCCAATAAGGCTCTCCTTCCTTATGCTTCTTCCACAACACGAAATCAGCAGGATTCTTCTTATCCTCATTAACATCAACACGTGCACCCTCCTTGATTTGATCTAAAGGCTGCTTGGACAGCTTGCCATACTCAGAGAACCTGTCAATTTCAAAGTAAACACCGTCACTCGTTTCATAAGCAAAACCTTTATCCAGCAAATCCTTGACCTGCTTGATAATAGCATTCATATGAGCGGTAGCCCTAGGGTACTCGTTAACAGCATCATTCTCCAAAGA
>SLQZ01000030.1 GCA_007131205.1 Candidatus Woesearchaeota archaeon
ATGCTTTAATTTGAAGAATTCTCGTCGAATAAAATCTTTTTTCATTATAAGTCATCACCCAAATTCTCAGCAAAACTGAGAATTTTTAAGGGTGGTGACATATGTCATGGCCGAACACATTAAAAAGATTAAAGAATATTTAAAAACACAACGCGCTTCCCTGATTAGATGGTAAGAGGAATAAGCAGAATACTGCTGCGAGGGCTTGCAGGAATACTATTCTTCATAATAGTATGGGTTCTAGCCAATTTTTTCTCACAATACACAACGAATGAAAGCGTACTAATGGTACTGGATACTGTAAATGCTAACATTGTGTTATTGCTCGTAATAGCAATATTATTCCTGATAGGTGAGTTATTATTCGCATTCAGGTTCCCGTTCAGCTTACCCGCGCCATTGTTTAATGCTGTAGGCGGCGTGCTCATCGCAAGCTTCGTTTTCAACATGCTATACTTAGTAGACGACTTAGCAGGACAAACCATTTTCAGGGTTCTAGAGCCAGTAACATGGCTCGTGTATTTCTTAGTATTCGTAATAGTACTAATAGCAGGATACTTCCAAGTAATATCTGACATCTTCACCCCTAAGAGAAAAGAAAGAATAATCATAGTAGAAGAAGAACCCAGGAAGAAGAAAAAGAAAGCAAGGAAGGAAAGCGTTACCTGGGACGAAGTAGGAGAAGAATTCAAAGAAGCCATGCACAGCTTCGCCCAAGCATTGAAAGAAGCCTTCGAACCAAAAAAGAAAAAATAAATTAATCTTTATTTTCACGTACTTTTTCTAGCTCAGTATAAACAACGTATTTCTCTAAGTTGTTCATCAAACAGTATTCATCAGGATTTTTTTCTTTATGGCGTCCAGAACAAACTTCTAAATAAGTCATAATTCCAGACTTTAATTTATTCTCATTACCTGGGAGCTTATCAAATAACGCCAGGCGATTCTCAAGATGCTCGTTTTCTGCATCCTTGTCAAGTGTTCCATTAAACAGTAATTGATCTTCGATGAACCTTAACGTGCCATAAAAATTCTTGGACGATTCAACGAAAAAACCCTTGTCAAGATTTTGTCTAATTCCATTATCATACGATGTAGCAAGATTGGTTATCATCAAAGATTTGTCTACATCCTTCGTTGACATCGCAAAAAAACATAGTTCGCCCGCTCTAGACTTTAAATAACTAGGAATATCCATTTGTATCAACCTCTAAGAGAATAAAAAACAAGGAAATTAAAAATAGTTACTCATAAAAAACCGGAAAAACAACGAAAAAAACGGAAACTAAGCGCGCTTATAGTCTTTCCATACCTCAGATAAATATTTATCCTCTACCATATCAATTGCTTTAATGTGAATCCACAATGTGTTACTGTCAGGATTTTCCTGATATATTTTGTCACATGCTTGATCAATCTCTTTTTTAGCATCGCGAACCTTGCCGCCAGAATACAAAACCAGGTCAAAAAGCTGAGAGCGACGGTTATATAACATATTCAAATCATTAAATTTCTTTTTTGCAACCTGTACAATTTCATCCAACATAACAACACCCCCACTGGAAAGTGAAAACAATATAAAACAATTAGAATAAAAAATATATAAACTTTTCGCTAAAAACCTTCTTACACCCCTATGTATCTAAATAATTCAAAGACGAGGAAAGCAGGCCACACCAAAGCTTTCAAGAATCCTAAGACGCCTGTCCAGAAAGACGTGGCATTCATAATAAAATATATCGCTGCGCCTATGAATCCCATAAAATAAAACGCTCCACCAGTACTCTCACAACTATAATTCTTTTTTTTGGCCATAAAACATATCACCCAACACAGGTTATGGAGACTTAATATAAAAAGTTAATCAAAAAAAGGTAGCCCCGCCCGGATTTGAACCGAGGTCCCCGGCTATCTTCAACCGTAACCAGTTGCCAAAGGCCGGGATGATTGGCCGCTACACCACGGGGCTGTAATACTTTGATATTTCCATTTTGTTTTTAAATGTTATGCCAGAATCTTGTTTTTCTTGGTTTTGTTACAGACAAGCTTTTTTTGGGAGGCCTAAAAAGTAGAATTTGTGTTTTCAGTCTGGATGGTTTTGTGCTTTTATTCTTGCGTTGTCTACGTAGCCGATTGGCGTCCAAAATCCTTTAAGGAGTGTTGAGTCTATTATGCTTCTTCCTTTGCCTTCATATGTTATTCCTTGTTTGGCAAATTCTTCTAGCGCTCTTTGTACTGGTTGCGCGCAGTATATTAGTTCGCCGACTAATTGCGGGTTTAAGTTTCCTTGGGAATCAAAGCTATGCCTGTTGCGTTCAACAATGTTTAGGGGGTATGCAGGATCTATTGTAACTTCTTTTAGTATGTCTATTTTCTTTTGTAGTGTTGTGGTATCTTGTGGGGTTCCCAGGTTTTTGTCAGCCAGCACCGTTATTGCGTATTGGGAAAGTTTTGCTTGGTATTCTTCTAGTTGGTGTATGTCTTTTGCTTCTTGGTGTATTTCTTCAAAGTTGTGTTTTATTCCTAAGTCTTTTTGTGTTTCGGGCGAGTTTTTGAGATCATCAAAGATTATGTTTTGGTAGAATTGCGCAACTGATTCCATAGTTGCAGTGCTTAAATTTGTGTGCTTGGTTAAGAAGTATGGGAGGTTGTTTGTATTGGTGATTATTTGGTTTAGGGCATGGCCCATCCCTTCGTGTCCGTATAAATTAATTAGGTCTCTTTCCTTGATTTGTAAGCTTCCGTCTTCTGTTGTGAAACATATTGCGGGTATTCCTATTGCTAATGTGTTGGTTAAAGGACGAAAGTAGGATCTTCCGTTTGTTGTTGGGACTGCATTTATGTCTCTTAAGTATTCTCCTACTTGTGTTAATTCTTGGAGGAGTTTTCCTAATGCTTTATGGTATTTTTGGATGTGGACTGTTGCGAATTCTTCGGATTGTCTTCGTACGCTCGGGATGTCTAGTGGGAGGCCTAATTCATAATTCTGGATTTCTTTGGTTTTGTATAATCTCTCTATGGCTTCCTGGGTTTTTTCCCGGTTTTCTTCAAGCCATCCTCTTAATCCGTCTAAGTCAGATTGAGGTATACCGTACATAGAAATTAATGTGTTGAAATCGTAGTGTTTTGGGTTTATCATTTGCTCTAGGTTCAGGATTTCTCCTTTTAGCCTTCTTTTTAGTTCGGATTGGATTAATTGATCTTGGTTTTGCGGTGTTTCGATATCTGGGAGGGTGTCGGCTAGTTCCTTCATTTCAGCAGTTGTTCTGGTTAATTCTTGGAAAGGGTATATTTTGTATTTACTGCCGAATTTTGCAATGCTGTCTATTTTTTTTAGGAGTCCTTCGCTTGCAGTTATAATATCATTACTCATTTTGCGACCTCAGGAGTTGGTTTACTGCGTATTCGATGAAGTGGCTTTTGTTTCTGAATATGCCGCTGTCAACTTTGTCTTCAATTTTGTTTATAATGCTTTTTTCTATTGTTATGCTCATTTTTTGCTTCATCTTATGGAGTAGTATAACATACCACTATATAAATATTTCCATTTTTAACCACTATTTAGTAGTTATTTTTTGACCAGTAATTTTTTATAACATTTATGATCACCCGATGAGCTGGGGAGGGGATATTATGACAGATGATTCTACGGTTGATTACAGGCATGTTACCGGTGTCCAGAAGGAGACCTGGGGAAAAGGAGATTTCAATGTTATCGCGCTGACCACTATGGAGATAGGAGAGGATTTGGTGCGCGCAGTTGACCCTCTTGCAGGCCAAAAAGTTCTTGATGTTGCTTGTGGGAGCGGGAACGTCGCGCTTATCGCAGCCAGGAGGCACTGCGATGTTCTCGGGATTGATTATGTACCTGAGCTTATTGACAGGGCGAAAATGCGTGCAGATTCCGAGGGAACCTTTGCGGATTTTCAGGTTGGGGATGCTCAGGAGTTGCCGTTTTCCGATGAAAGCTTTGACGTAGTTTTCTCTGTATTCGGGGTAATGTTCGCACCGAACCAGGAGAAGACCGCTAATGAGATTATTCGTGTTTGTAAAAAAGGCAGTATTATTGCTATGGCTAACTGGATGCCTGAGAGGTTCGGCGGGGATTTCTTTAGGGCAATAACTAAACATGTACCTCCACCCCCTGGTTTGAAGCCTCCAGTGAGATGGGGAATGGAAGATGGCCTGAAAGAGCTTTTCGGTAACAAGATTAAGATAATCAGGAATGAAAAGAAGAGGTCTTATGCTTACTTCCGTTCTATTGAGCACGCCGTTGAGCTTTTCAGCGAGTACTTCGGGCCGATAGTCCGCGCACTTGAAGCAGCAAAAGATGAACAAGCAAGGGAAGCCATTAAGAAGGACGTTGCAGAAGTCTTTTCAAAGTACAATAAGGCATCTGACGGCACTGCGAAACTGGAATATGAATACATGCAAACAATAGCGAAGCGCACTTAAATAAAAAAACGTTGTTTTGAAAAGCTTTATATCTGGCTTGTTTGCCCCGAGGATTATGGATGCTGATTCACTGGAGAGTTTAGTGGAAGAAAGAAAGGCTTTGAAAGATTTTCATTCTCTGAATTTGGGAAGCGGCTTTTATGCGTGGCTGGAACAAAGAAGGAATAAAAAGGAATCTGTTAGGAAGCACAGAGAAGTTGTGAGGGAAGGATTGGTTGAAGAAGGTTTTCCGGATAAGCTGTCTTTTTTATTGTCCAAGTTGTCAAAGCCGAACAGGCCAGGAGCGTGGAAAGTTTTTAGTTATTTTGGTGCTCATTACATCGGGGACTTGCCCGAGAGGTATGTTAAGGCGTACTCAAAAGTAACAGGGACCGAGAAAAGATATGTTAGCCTTTCAAGCATCGTCGGGGATTTCGCGTACAGCCCTTTTACGCTAGGCGTCTTGGAAGGATATAAGCACTTATTCTCGCCTTTGATTGGTGAGGAAGTGTCTGGCTCTTTGTTTGGGGCTTTGCAATCCGCGAGAGTGGCGCAGCCTTTCATAAGGTATTATCTCTGGCATTTTAAAGACATGCACACGCCTTCAATTTCTTTGTTTTATAGCACTCCGAACAGCATCTTCGCAGGGGTTACGACCTTTGGGTATGATGCTTATCTGAAGTGGAAGGAGAAAACTAATTTAAAGAAGGACGGGTTTCTAAGCAGGGATGTTGCTGAAAAGGATTAGGCTTAAGAATATCAGGTCTTACGAAGAATTAGAGTTGGAGTTCCGGGAAGGCTCCACTCTGCTCGCAGGAGATATTGGGAGTGGGAAGAGCACGATATTGCTCAGCGTGGAGTTCGCGTTGTTCGGCTTGATCAGGAGTTTTATCTCAGGAGAAACACTTCTGCGGCATGGCTGTAAGTCCGGGGAAGTCGAATTAGGCTTTGAGGTTGATAACAAGAGCGTTGTTATCCTGAGGTCTTTGAAGAGGACTAATAACGGCGTATCCCAGGACACCGGTTTTTTTTCTGTTAACGACGTTAAGACGGATGCTACGCCTGTCGAGATTAAATCCAAAGTCCTTGACTTGCTAGGGTACCCTGAGGACTTGGTTACGAAGTCTAAGTCCTTGATTTACAGGTACACAGTTTATACGCCTCAGGAGGAGATGAAAAGAATTCTTTTTATGAACGCTGATGAAAGATTGGAAACGATAAGGAAATTGTTTGATATTGACAAGTATAAGCGTGTAAGGGAGAACGCTGCGATGCACGCTAAGACGCTGAGGGCTGAGGTGAAAGGCTTAAGGTTAGCCGCTGAAGGTATTAGCGGGTTAAAGGAAAAGATAAGGGTTGTTGAACAAAATTTTTCTGAGAAGAAAAAATTGTTGGCGGATAAAGAGAAAGAGCTCGCTGCCCAGAAAGAAAAGGAGAAGAAGGCTTTGGAGAAGTACCGGTTAATGGAGGAGGAAGGAAAGAAGCTTTCTGATATTAAAAAGAGGGTTGAGCTGAACAAGGAGAAGCATGTTAATCTTGTTTCTAATCTTAGGATGGTTGAGGAAAGCATTGTTTCTGCGAGGAAGGAGTTGGAGGAGCCTCTTAGTAATCCGCCTGGGGAAGCCAAGGATGTTTCCAGTATTAAGAAGGACTTGGAGAAGTACAAGGGCTTGCTAAAGGATACTAATAATAAATTGTTGAATGCGAAGAGCAACATGGCAGTGGTTGTGGAGGGCATTAAGGATGCTAATAAGATTATTTCAGATGTGGATGAACTGGAAGTATGCCCTAATTGCAAACAAAAAGTTGATGAAGAACATAAAGAAGTTCTTGTGAAGGAAGAAAAGGAAAAAATCAAGGCTCTTGAAGAAAGAAAAAATACTTTGTCTGAATTCGTAGGGAAGGCAGAGAACAATTTAATGGTTATAGAGCGGAAGATTGAATCCCTGAACAAGGAATACAACGATGCTCTTGTCATGATGGAGAAGAGGAAAGCTTTTGATGAAAAGAAAAAGCGGAGGGAATCTGCTTCGAAGAACGTGGAGGAGTTGAACAAGAGAAAAAGTGTTTTGGATGAGGATAAGAAGAGGGTTGAAAAAGATATTAAGCAACTGGAAGAGGAAGCAGATAAGTTGTTAGTGGATGATAAGCTATTGAAGGAATTGAGGAATGCTGTGGATGAAGAAAGGGAGAAGACACGTTCCTCAGAGGTTTTTATTGCGAGGAGAGAAGAGGAATTGATTGGCCTGGAAAAAGAAAAGGCTCTTCTTGTGAAGGAGCTTAAGGATAAGGAGGCTGCTGAAAAAGAATCGAATAGCAAGGCTTCGTTGGAGGAGTGGATTTCTAAGAATTTCATTGGGATAGCGGGGGTGGTGGAGAAGCACGTGCTTGGAAGTGTTCACTCTGAATTCAGCAGGCGTTTTGAGGATTGGTTTAACATCTTATTGGAAGATGAAAGCATTACTGCTTCGCTTGATGATAGTTTTTCTCCTTTAGTGATTCAGAACGGGTTTGATGTCAGCGTAGAAGGGTTGAGTGGAGGCGAGAAGACAAGTGTGGCTTTGGCTTACAGGCTGGCTTTGAACAAAGTCGTTAACGATTATATGAGCACTGTGAAGACGAGGGGCGTGATCATTCTTGATGAGCCCACGGATGGCTTTAGTTCGGAGCAATTGGACAAGGTAAGGGATGTTTTGAATGAGCTGAATATGAGGCAGACGATTATTGTGAGCCACGATGCTAAAGTGGAGAGCTTTGTGGAGAATATTATCAGGGTTGTTAAGGAGGAGCATTCAAGCAAGGCTTTTTAGAAATACCTTTCTGACTCATCCAAGATTTTTGAGGCTTCCGTGCCAGTCGTTCTTGTTATGTCGCTTGAGCCGCAGTACGGGCACGCACTGACTTCTTTGCCTTTCTTCCTTGAAAAATAGTATTTGCACTTAGTGCAGTTGTATTTTTCCATTGTTTCTTCTACGGTTTTCCTGTTTTCCTGGTTCCTGGCTTCGAAGCTTGGCTTTTCATCAGTTTTTTTTGCGGGATGAGTTGCGTTGTAGCAGTTCTGGCAGACGAATTGCTTCCTTGTTTCGTCGAACTTGATTTGGCCCATGGTTACTTTTCTTTCGCACGCCCTGCATACTACAGGAGTTGTTTGGTCTTCGTGGAGTTTCATACTATTATCCTGGGAGAAGTATTATTTAAACATTGTGAAACCACAATTATTTACCATATAGCAGCTTTTTATCCTTTTTTAAACACCACTATCGAGTAATTAAAATTCGAAAGTTTTATAAAAAGTTCTCCATTGACAAGAAAAAATGATAACCCATTTCGTAGAAACAAGCAAAAACCTAAAAAAACAATTTCTAGCAGGGCTAGAAGAAAAAGCAATAGAAATTGACGAACCAGAATCCGGAGTAGACCGAAGACTAAACGAAGAAATAAACAGAAGAAACATAGAAAACTACGTCATAATATACGACGAAACAGTCGTACTACCAAGAACACAAGATACAATACCAAACCCAACACTAATGCACTTCACACTCGCAAAATACCTAAAAAACGAAGTAAAAAAAGCAGAAAAATTCTTAGACCTAGGATGCGGCACAGGATTTCTAGGAAACTACGCATCAAAACACCTCAACCCAAAAGAACTTACATTCTCAGATATCGCACTAGAATCACTAAAACTAGCAATAGAAGCATACAAGATGAACACAGGAAACAACCTTAATGATGCAGAAATAAGAGAAAAAGGACACATGGTAGAAATAAAGTCAAAAGAAAAAATAATAAACTTAGCAAGAGGAGATATGCTTACAACCCTGGAAAACTACGACGGAGACAAAGGAATATCAACGATAGCACCAGCATACATACCAGAAATATGCGAAAATTTCCCGGACATATACAGCCTGGCAGCCCTAACCGCAAAACAAACAAATATGACACTATACATAGCACATTCAAACATGGCAGATAACTTAATTGAATGGGCATCAAAAGACTCCAAACTAAAAAGAGAAATAATACACGAACAAAAAGCACCGATAGACACAACATATGTAGATGGAAGAAACACAATAAACACCGACAAATTAATAGAAAAAGGTGCAGAAATGCAAAACAACAAATACTACCATAAAATAATAATAAGCAAATTACACGAATAAAACAGCAAAATTCAAAAAAACAAAACAATTCTACCAGTACATCATGAGAGAACCGAAATGCCCGTACTACGGGGAATGCGGAGGATGCTCAGCACAACACATACCCTACGAATTACAACTAAGCAATAAAAAGAAAAAAGTCTCAGCCATGACGGGAATACCCGAGGAAGATATAGAATTGTTTAGCGCGAACGAATACAACTATAGGAATAGGATGGACTTCGTATTCCACGCAGGCGGCTTAGGACTCAGAAGAAAAGGCAGATGGGATAGAGTCGTAGACATAGAACGATGCGTGATAAGCGAAGAAAAAATAAATTCTTTGCTTGAAGAAGTAAGAAAAGAGTTTAAACACGCAGATTACTTTGACCTAAGAAAGAAAACGGGGACTTATCGATATGCAGTAATCAGGAAGACAAAGAAAGAAACAAACATATCCTTCGTGCTTAACGAGGACTCGCCAAAGCTCGGGGAAGCCATAACCAAAATAAAAGAATACTCACAACATAGTACTGCTGATAACATAACTATAACAAGAACACCGAAAGATTCAGATAAGAGCATCTCAGAAGACTACTTCGTAGTCAAAGGAAAAGACGAAATAGAAGAAGAACTGCTAAGCAAAAAGTTTTCTTTCAACATACAAGGATTCTTCCAGAACAACCACGCAATGACCGAGAAAATGCTAATATACACAAAGAAATTGCTTGAAAAAGAAGAGAGAAAAAGCAAACACTTACTGGACTTATACGGCGGAGTAGGAACCTTCGGAATAACTAATTCTGAAGATTATGAATCAGTAATAATAATAGAAAACCATGAAGGGCTTATTAAAAGTGCAGAGAAAAACGCGGAAAAAAACCAAACAGGAAATGTAACATCAAAATTATTGGATGCGTCACAACTAAGAAAAATAAAAAACGAAATAAAAAAACCATTACACATAATAACAGACCCTCCAAGGAGCGGGATGCACCCAAAAACCGTTAAAGCACTCCTAGAACTAGAGCCTGAAATAATAATCTACATATCTTGCAATCCTGCACAACTAGGAAAAGAGCTGATAAGGCTAAAAGAAAAATACTCAGTGGAAAAAACAGCTGTATTCGACTTATTCCCGCAAACACCGCACACAGAAGCAATAATAAAACTTAGGAAGAATCCTTAAACCCAGAAAGAAAAGAATAAGCCTTTACAACATCATCCAGAAAGGAAGAGCTGAAAATATCTTTTGTTTCCTCTTTGAGATAAAACGCGCTGCCCTGATACAAGCCTTCTTTGTACGCATGAGCAAGAACAGGACTATTAACCATGCCCAACGGAAGAACATGAGAATCAAGCAGCACCTCCTTGTAATCAGAACCATTAATAAATGAAGCTAAATCCCTGGAAAGACCAACTGCGTAATCATCATCAACAAATCCAATATCATCAAGAATAACGCTGAGCTTCCAGTCCTCGCCCTCGTCCAGAGCGTGCAAGTTCTTCAAAGTCACCAAGTTATTAAGAACGCTTCCAACCCTGAACTTCTTATGCAACTCCAAACCACTATAACTTCTTTCAACGGAAAGCGAAGCTAGGCTAACCAAAGCATAATTCGCCAAAGCCCTAAAACTCTTATCCCTCTGCAAATCAGGAAACTTAAAATCCAAAGAAAAAAACTGTCCTGACCGAAAAACATTATCATTAAAAAAATCCTTAGACAAAATATTCTTCTCTAAAAGCCGCTCCCTGACAAAAGAAGCATAATCAATACATGAATCAAAGCCATAAACAAGCATAAAAGCACTTAGAAAAAAGGAGTATATAATACTTGCTAAAACAAGAAAATATTTTAAGTACAAAACTATAACCAGCTAAAAATGGGCTTAGCACTACAAGTACTCAGAACCTGGACTGAAAACTACTTCTTAGGAAAAAACATGAAAGAACACTACAAAACACAAAACAACAAACTATACAACATGCACGGAGAAGGCAAAATCAGCGAAGAAGAACTACTAGAACAAACAAATAAAAACACAAAACAACAAACCAACCATCTAATAATAGGAAAAATACTGCCCAACATAGCAACAGCAACAGGAATAATAACAATGATAACAGGAAACTACGCAGAAGGCGCAATCATAATAGGCGGATCAGAAGCAATAAGAAACACGTACACAACAAAAACGTACTACGACAAACTGGAAGCAGCCGCAAAAGAAAACGAATACATAACAAGAAACATAAACGAAGAAACAATAGACGAAATATCCAGAAAAATAAGAAAATAAAACCTTACTTCTTCCTAGCAGGCCTCAAAGCACGACTAGAACACTTCCTACACCTAGTCTCCCCCTTAATCACACGGAGATTAGTAGTCCTAACCTTACTCTTACACACCTTACAAACAAAGATGTTATCCAAAATCCTTGCACTCGCTTCAGGAAACTTACCCATAACAAACACCTTAACTCGGCTTAATCTGCTTCAACACTCGGTCACTCAAAACAACCCAGTAAAGCACGACATCACCAGACTTTAACACTCCCTTCAAATCATCCGGGACAGCCATCTCAAAATTCTCATACGTCTCCAAATCCATAACACTGCAACTATCACCCTCAACGCTCAAGACTTGGGCGTTCCTCTTATCAATAACCGGAACCTCAACATTATCACTGCCAGGCATAACCAAGTTACGCTTCTTACCATCCAACAAACCAACAGCCATCAAATTAACCTTAGCATGCCCATGCTTGCCAGGACGGCTAATCTTAACATCAGTAACAGTGCAAGCCGCATCATCAACAACAACATAATCGCCTTTCTGAAGGCTCCCCGCACTCTTATGCTTAATCTCGCTCATAAAACAACACCTAACAAATTATAAGCAAACGAACTCCCGACTTATTTATAAATATTATGCTTTAAATTTCCTAAAAGCATTCTCCAACGCAACCAAAGAAATACCCAAATTACTAGCACTCCAAACAACCTCGCCCTTCCTAAACAACAAAACCTGAGGAGACTCATGCTTCACCCCCGAATCAACACTAACCCTATCCGAAACATTCTTAGCATCCTGAACCCTGAGAACAAAACAAGGAACATCACCATGCTTCTCAGAAAAACCAGAAAAAACCCTAAACGCACCATCACTAACAGGACTAGTCACACTATGCTTTAACAAAAACACAACACCATGGCCTGAAAGCTTCTTCAAAGAAATAAAATCATTCAAAGAAACAACGTTTTTCAAAACCAAGCTCTTCATCACCTCAAAAATAAAAAAGGCGAAACCGCACACAAACCAATCCAGGACTCCACTAAAAAAAAGGAGAACGACGTTTAGTGAGCGCACGCTAAACACCTCGTTACCTTGGTGCGTACACGCCGCTTCTATCAAACCCATCTTCTATGGGCGTCTAAGAGATCTCTTTTCAGGGCTGGTTTCGTGCTTAGATGCTTTCAGCACTTATCCATTAGCGCGTAGCTGCCCAGCGGTACCCTTCCGGATAACTGGTAAACCAGTGGCGCCGATTCCCCGTTCCTCTCGTACTAAGAGATTCTTCCCTTCAGATCTCTAACACTTCCAGTAGATATCAAACAAACTGCCTCACAGCGTTCTGAACCCAGCTCACGA
>SLQZ01000073.1 GCA_007131205.1 Candidatus Woesearchaeota archaeon
AACAAGTATATAAATTTATTTTTTTGGTTGCTTTTAAATTTTGCTCAAAAAAGAAAAGTATATAAATATGCTTGTATCTCCTAAAATAGTTATCTGGCGAAATATGTGATGCAATAACACATATTGCGTTGTATGTTTTGCAAAGTATTAGTTGGGGGTCGTACTGTTGATGAAAAACAAGAAAATATTCAACACATTCTTCAGGGAAAAACCTGCAATGATGCTAGTCCTCTTACACAACAGCAACAACGAAATATACGCTTCCTCACTCGCAAAACAAGTAGACTGCACATACAGCCACGTCGTAAAAATTCTTCAAGAAATGGAAAAATCAGACTTAGTCGCATTCAAAAAACAAGGCAGGCTAAAAATTCTTACACTAACAGGAAAAGGCAAGGAAGTCGCAAAAAACATAGACTCCATAAGAACCGCTCTATAAACCGGGAAGAACACTTCTAAAACCGGATAACTTACGATTTTTTCCCCGGAAGAGATATTAAACCGAATTCTAACACAAAGGCTTAGGTGATAAAATATGACCAAGCCACTCGACTACATAATGGCAGGAGTCCCAGCTGCATACTTCCTGGACAAGCTCATAAGGGAAAAAAATGAGACACTTACAAGACTAGTCTTAGGAACCGCGACAGGAATAGCAGCAGCATACACGCTGCCCGAAATCTACGACTCATCGAAAGACAAACTTACCAAAGACCTAGGCCCTGATGAAAGAAAAAAAGCCTTGTACATGATAGGCGGAGCAGTAGCGGGAACACTGATAGGATACGGAGTACACAATCAATACAAAACTAACCCGAACACACCAAAACAAAACCCTACCAGCACACAAACACCAACCCCTTAAATAAAATGGCAACCCAAAAACAAGGACTATCAAAAAAAGCAAAAATTGCAATAGGAATAAGCGGCACCATAGTAGGAACATATATTCTTGCAAACGCAACTTACAGAAAAGCAAGAAATATAGTTTTTGGAAAAGACGAGAACCCCTGGAGAAAAGCATTGTTCTACACGGCGGTAGCTGGGACAATCATAGCATACAAATACGGGGACGAGATAAAAGAAAGCTACCATAACTTCATGGACAGAGCCAAAGAAATAGTACAACAAAGAGACATAGGAGAAAGAGATAAACTAAGAAACAGACTAGAAGAACAATACATCGTAACAAGCTCATTGGAAGAAGCAAAAGAGCTAATGCTAGAAGGAAAAAAAAAGCTAAGAAAAGAAAACGCCGAACTAGCAAACAACAATAGGCAACTAGAAGAAAAAATACTAGAGCAAGAAATCCAGATCAGGGAACAAAGAATACGGGAAGAAGAACGCAGCAAATACATAAGCCAAAATAATAGTCAACAGCCACCAATGCAGCAAACAAGCATAGCTACAAATACGAGGATTGAACGAGAAAAAAGAGAAAGCCCTGGGCTGATAGAAAGATTAACAAGCCCATTCAGAAGAGATAACGCAACCGAAACACAAGTCATGAACAGAGATGACTGGTACATAGTAAGGCCTGGCGAAACTCTTTCAGGAATAGCGCAAAAATATTATGGAGACATAAGCCTGTTCAACGAGCTTGCAAGGCACAACAACATAAGAAACCCTTCTGACGTAGCTGTTGGAACGCCCCTAAGAATGCTGCCAGGCAGAGCCCTAAAAACAAATGAAAATATTCTGACGAGCGACATGCCAAGATACATAACTGTAAACAGGGGAGAATCACTCGCGGATGTTGTGGTAAGAGAAGGCCTTGCCAGGCCCAGAGACGCCAGGACTAAAGCGCAGGAAATCCTTGAATTCAACATAAATGAACTAGGATACAGACCTATCAACATGAGAGAATCAAGAATAAGAGAATCAATAGTATACACACCGTAAAAATGGGAATAGCAAGCTACCTAAAAGAAACACTGGGAAAAGCAAAGGAATTCGCGACAGGCCTAGACAGCATAACCATAAACGCATACAACGACGCACTAACACTAGAAAAAAGGTTTGACGACCTCGGGAAAAAAACAGCAAAAGAACTATGGACTAACTACAGGAAAGAATTAGTAAGCACAGTAGAACATGGGCTTGACTCCGCAGAAAGATTCCTAAACGACACGTATAAATTATACGAAAAAGTATTCCAAGGCTACAACAATAACGGCCAGCAGAAAAAGGTAAGACAAAACACAGCGCCTGCAAATACAACAATAGACCACAAAATACAGGAAGAAACGGGTAAAGGACTTGAAAGCATAACCGACAAAACACCAGTACAGCAAACAAACAAAACTCAATATGCTCCGGTAAACGCGAATTATACAACAAGCATAAACAACGCGATAAACAAATACGATGGGAACATAAAAGAAATCGCGGAAACACTAAGCGGAAGGAAAACCTATGACGTGCAGGATGAGAAGAAAACAGCATGGAAATGGTCTGACAGAATAAAAATTCTCGAAGAACAATACAAGGCGAAGAGTTTTACGCAGGAAGAAAAGAAAGGCCTGGAAGAACTAAAAGACACCCTTAAGAAAAACAAGTACTTAAGGTACAAGAAAAAAGAGGAATACAACCGCGTAAGAGAACTGCTTGAAGAGCTCACAGGTGGCAACAATGAACCGCCTTGAAGAACAGCTCGTGTACAACGGATTGCCAAAGAATGTATGGAATAAAGCAGCTGACGATATAACAAAAGAAATATTCCCCGACAAAAAAAACAACAACAAATTCCTTTCATATACAATCCTATCAATCGCGCTTGCAACAACGAACACAATCCACGCACCTGAAAAAAACCTGGAATACGAAATAACTACGAGCACAGCCGTAGAAAAACAGATTCCAATAATTTCCAGGGAGGAACGAAAAGACAACTTGTTCTTAGATTATAATTTAGAAGACTTAGAGCAAAGAATAAACACAAAGCAAATCCCTGTACTGATGTTCCACGAAATAGGCAAGCCGGAAAACAGGTACAGGGTAAGCCCAAGCAACTTCAAAGGCATACTGGATGATTTAAGGCAAGACAATTATTTCCTTGTAACACTTGAAGAATTCAAGAAAGGAAATTTCTCAAGAGTGCCCGTGGGAAGAAAGCCTTTGCTTCTTACTTTTGATGATGCAGGCAAAGGACAATTCGAATACATTCC
>SLQZ01000074.1 GCA_007131205.1 Candidatus Woesearchaeota archaeon
ACCCTGAAAGGACAAAACACAGGAAAAGTAGCATCAATAAGAAAATACGTACACGAATTCATAGCCGCAGAAGTCATGGATGTAACCCCTGACAAAATAGTAATAAACGTACTCTGGAACATAAAAAGCGTGAACCTACACTCAATAATAGGTCGCATAGACATGATAATAAGATCATCCTTCACGGAAACCATAGAGCTACTAATGCAAAAAAACGACGCGGGAGACATCATAGAAATGGGACAAGAAATAAAAAGGCAAGTCCTCCTAGCAAAAAGAGCAACAACTTACGCGCTAAACAACGCGGCAGCAGCCCAAAAATTCAACATGTCCTCACTAGAACTATACTACATCTCCTACATGGTATATTTCTTTGGAAAAATAGGGGAATACATCACAGAAATATCCAGGATAATAGAAGAAGCAAAAAAACAAGGAACACTCACACCAAGCATGAAAAACGAGCTAAAACCAATCCTGGACACAACACTGACACACTTCAAAAAACTAATAGAATCATACAACAAACAAACCAAAGGAGGACGCTTCACCGCGATAAACCCTGATGAATACAAGCACCTAGAAACAGAAATAGATGAATACAGAAGAAAACACTTCAAATCAAAACTCCCCACAGTACCAGAACACATAAAAATGATCATCAACAACATAAGGGAAACAAGCATGGTACTCCACAACCTAGAACACTCACCAAAATAAAAAAAAAAATCTTATTTTCTGTAAACAAAACCGGAACAAACAAACCAGAACACCGCGAAATACGCGATAAACAACAACCATCCAATATTCTGATGGAACAAGCCCACAGCAAACTCAGGAGACACATAAATACCTACCAAGTACAACAAGAACACCCTGAAAACATTAACAAAATACATACCAATGATTCCTGGAACTAAAAGAAGAAGCATGGATTTCTTGTTAATTTTATTGTAGTCTAAAAGAAAAATGAAAAGCATTAAGCCAACAAACAAGAAAAAAGAATCCACGCCTGAACACGGAGCGCCAATGAACGCACCAAACCCCTCAACCCTCAAAAAAGGGCCTCCAGGCCTGTGAATAAGGAGAACGTCCTCAAAGAAAAGGCTGAAAACAAACTCCAAAACCCTTGCAACACCACCTGAAAAATAAATCCAGAGAGACCTAACCACGACGAGGACAACGTAAACAATAATCCATGCAACAACCACAAAAAAAACTTGGCTTCTAAACAAAGCAAAAGCATCCCTGAAAAAACGTGAGCCAAAAACAGACAACAACAAAAACAAAGGAAACAAAAAAATAAACAAGTAAAGCAACGGAACAACCAACCAGATAAAGCGCTCAGAAAAAACAAGATTCTCGTTAACCAAGAAACGCAAAAAATAATACACGGCAACCGATAGTAAAGCAGCAACGCCAAACACTACCTTCTCATAAAAAAAAGAGCCATGTACCTCCAATTTTTTAACACGCTCTTTGTTAACAAGTAAAAAACCGATCCCGGCAACAAGGCCTGCCAAAGCCAAATTACCAGTGGACAAAGGCTTAAACACGCCAGGAATTACAAGAAGCTCGTATAACTCTGAAGAAGCAAAGAAAGTGTTCAAAAAAAACCTGATAGATGTAAGCAAAACAATAAAAACAGCTAAGCGCAAAATAATCCTTGCCAAATCCCCCTCAAAAAAATCCTTGGTAAAAGCCATGCCAACACCTCAAATCATAAATAGCTTCTCCCTGAAAGCCGTCTTCCAAACCAAAAACCTCAAGTAAAACGCCCTGGGATACCTAATCAATAATAGTAAAAAATCATATGGACTGCTAAACTTGTACCTGAACAAATCCATGAAAAGAATGAAAGGAAAAAAAATGAGGAACAACTCAGACAACTGAACGAACGGATACCTCTTGGATACTTTAAGGCCGTGCTCCCTGTTAAAAACACACCTGACAACGATGTCATTGGAATAACGTACAAAAAAAGATTTAGCGTTCCAAATAATCCTTTGGTGTACTACAGACATATTCTTATTGAAAATGATACGACCGTGCTTCATAACTCTTAAAGCAAAATCCCTGTCCTCCAAGAACGGAACCTTGGAACTAAACCCTCCTGCTTTCAAAGCAACACCTACACGGTAAGCCATGCTGGCAGTCATATAATGGCCGCCAAAGGAATTCCTGACAACCCTGTCAGAATAAGATGGCTTGAAGTCCTCAGACACGTAAACGATTGAGCCTTCAACAGCAGCACAACCAGTACCCCTAAAAGTCTTTAAGCCCTCAGCAACCCAGTTCTTGCTGGCAACGCAATCAGAATCAGTAAAAAACAAGTACTCCCCCCTTGCCTTTGACAGGCAGATATTCCTGTTCCCGGACACGCCAAGATTCTTCTCATTCCTAAACGCACGAATCCTCTTATCTCTTACAGCAAATTTTTTTATAACCTCAAAGCTGTTATCAGTTGAACAGTCATCTACGACTATCAACTCAAAGTCTTTGAAAGACTGCCCCAACAAAGAATCAAGGCAAGCATTTATGAAATGAGCATCGTTATAACATGTTACAGCAATGCTAACCAAAGGATTTTTTACCATAATCCACCTCCTTCCATTTCTTATACCCAAAAAATGTTACCAGCGCCAAACCAAGAACACCTGAAACAATAGATGCAATGGCAGCGCCAACAGCGCCAAGAGAGGGAATAAGAACAATGTTAAAAGCAACATTAACCACAGCCATAAACAGCGTTGTATACGTATGGATTTTCTGGTTGTTCGTTGAATCAAGAACTAATACACCCCATAATCCGAGCACACTCAAAGGCACGTACCAGATAAGAATAGACAGGACAGGAACAGAGCCATCGTAACGCTCACCGAAAATCAAACCTATTATCTCAGCAGAGAAAATGCTCAGGGCAAGCGTGACAACAGATGCTAAAATAGAAATAGCTAAAAGAAGAAAAAACAATTTTTTCACGTACTCCCTGCTCGTTGGAATCTTCCTGGCACTCATAGGGAAAAAAGCGCTGTAAATAGCGCCCCTCATAATAACCCCTGCGTTAACAAGCTGCCATGCCCCGGCATAAAACCCGACTTGCACCATTGTAGAAAGAAAGGATACCATTAAGACATCAAGCTTGGAATAAATCATTGTGAAAAAAGCCGCGAGCCCAAACCATATTGCAGGCTTAACAAGCTTCTTCGTGAATACCCAGTCAACCTTCCAGGATAGATAATATGAAACATACCTCCGGCTAAAATAAAAATTTGCCATGAGAGAAACAAAAAAAGAAGTAATAATCGCGTAAACCACGGATATGGGGTGTGCGTGGAAGTGGAGGAAAACTAAAGCCATTAAAAGAAATATTGTTCTTTCTAGGATTCTGCCAAAAGCGATGAATTTCATATTTTCCGTGATTCTGAAACTGCACTCAATAAATGTCTTCAAACCCTGAAGGACGATGTACATGCTGGCAATAGCAATCATGGACTTAATAATGGGAGGGTAAGGGACGAACAACAAAGATATAAGTATAAGGATTACTGCTGCCACGGACAAATAAGCCTTAAACACAAGTACTTTGTTCATATAATTATTTATGTTAGAAATATCTTTAGAGCCCTCACGAACTACGACGCTGTTAATACCCATATCTATTACGATGAGAAAAAAAGTTACATAACTGATCACTGTATTATACTGCCCGTAAAGCTCAGGCGAAAGAGTTCTTGCAATAAAAACAATAGCAAGAAACCCGATGAGCTTGGCAAGAATTTCACCAATTATAATATAGCTGAAATTATTAGCAACTCTTCTACCAGACCTTTTTTTCAAGAAATCCCTAAATAACCCGAATACATCCTGCAAAAACCCAGTCATACTACGCGTGCCCCCATAAAATAGTTACGTTCCCCGGATACGATTCAGGAGGCCTAGCCCCGGAGAGAAAACCTGTGATGAAACCAAAGGACTTTGACCAAAACCCTGCGTAAGACCTAAACGCAGAAGCCAACCCTTTTTTCAAAATTATCATTGATAAGAATAATACAACGTGAACTGCCAGCACAACCAACATAATTACAGGATAAAAAATGCCTGCAATAAGAAGCAATGCAGACACAGCAAAAAAAGAAGTGTACGCAATGGTTTTCCTAAGCCTGAGAGCATGATAAAAAAAAGTCCCGTTAAACGCGCCAAGCCTTAAGCACTGCCCGGAACCAATAGTATACTTAGCCCTCTTAAGCACTTCCAAAACTTCTTCAGAATAACCATAATGAGTAACCATCAAAGAATCCATCCTGAAAAAACGATATCCTTTCCGGGCAAGCCTGCCGCATAACTCGTGATCTTCATCCCCGCGCATAAAAGGATTAAAATTCCCTGCATCATCCAAGGCAGACCTCCTAAAAACCTGAACTCCCGGCAAAGAAGAAACAAAACCAGTAACGGAATAAGAAGGCATTGGCACCTTCTTGCCATTTCTTAACTCATCGCCAAGGCCTGCCACGCCAGCCACATCTGGATGGGCGTCCATGAAATACACTGCTTTCCCAAGCCACTCCGGGTGAACACTCATATCAGCATCAAGAAAAAAAACTAGTTCCCCAGTGCTATTCTTAAAGCCCGTACTGTACCCTGCAGCGCATCCAAGCTGCCATTCTTTGCGAAGAAGAATAATTTTTACGTCGTACTTCCTTGCAATGCTAACAGTATCGTCCTCAGAGCACGAATCAACAAGCAACACTTCTGCATCAATGCCTTTTATCGCTGTGAACACAGAGTCCAGGCAACGCCCAATATTATTTTCTTCGTTCCTAGAAACAATAACTACAGAAAGCTTTTTCATGTTATATGCCACACCTCGTTCACCCTGTTATCATACACCTTGTTCTGGGAATCCCTGACAGAATTTACAAAAAGCGAGTTATTACCAGAGCTTTTGTAATCAAGAAAATACCTTATATCCTTGCTGGATATTAAGCCAGCGGCATCGGGATGACCCAGCTGTCTTGAGCGCACAAGAAAATCCATATGGTACCTGAAAATATAGTCCGCGGCCACAGGAGACTCCCTCCAAAACAAAGGATCTGCAGGGCTACGCCAATAAACACCTATATCATCACGTGAAACAAAGCCACAGGAAAGGGCTTCTGCCTCCCCATAAAGAATCCTGCAAGGAACAACTGTGTTCAGCCTGTAATTGTTAACATTGTCATTGCTTATAATTCTTCCAGAAGTACTTTCATCAAGCCAAGATCCTAGGCTTTTACTGGAATCTTCCATGTATCTTTCATGGATTCCTTCATTTCTTCTTTCAAAGACATCCGGGTGCCATACTTGGAATAATGCGCTGACAGAAACTGCTACAACCAACAGGACGCCTAGCGCAGCACCAGCTATTGCTTTGCTGTCAAACAAGTCCTTAATAAAATAGTAGAATTGTAACAAACCTATAGTGACGAGCAAGGATATCACGGGCAAAAGAAACGTGGCCATGTAAATTCTTAGAGCAATAAAAGGGGCGGATAACAATAAGAACAAAACAATGAAATCCTCGTTTAAAGATCTCTCGCTTTTAAACAGCAAAACCAGGAAGCCTGCGATAAAGAAAGGAAAAAGCAGCCCTGTGGAACGCAAGTACTCTGCACCCCATAACAAGTAGTCTGAATGGAAGAACCTTGAGCTGTAAAAAGGTATTAGAGATGAAAAGAATTTTATGTGAGGGAGAAAAATAAGGGCTATGAATGCACCGAGGAAAATCCAGGCGTTCTTCCCATGAGAAAAAAAATGTTTTAAATTCTCGGATGAATGTATAATCCTTACGGCAATGAAGGCTAATAATATTAATACCCCTAACAAGAACATGTTATGAGCTAAAGACATGATTAAAAATATAATAAAGGAAAGAAAAGCGTACTTAACATTCTTTGTTTCGTTAAGCTTGAACAATGAAAAGAAAAGAACAGGGGCAAAAACGATGAACAAGCCCCTGGCAGAAGTAGTCCAAGTGGTAAGATAAAGAACGTCGAGTGAAACAGAGAAAGCCAGGGCAACGAGAAGCCTCAAGGACTTAGAAGTAAAAAAAGCGGAAGCCATAAGATAAGCGGAAAATACGCTGAGAACACCTAAGAGTAAAGACTTAAAAAAAATTATTGTGCTGACATCCAAGCCTGTAAGAGCTGATAATGAAGCAAGGAAAGCGGGGACGCCGCTAGCATAAGAGTAAGGGTACAACCCCCATAGGGATAGAGGATGCATCGACCATGAAACATGGCCTTCTTCTGCGATGCTTAAAGCGTACCCGTGAATAAAGTAAGAATCCCATCCTACTTCTTCAGGCACATAAGTAATTCTGATAGCTACGGAGAGCAAAACTACCAGTAGAAGTATTGCTAATACGATGAAATTGTTTTTATCATTGTGCTTAGCCATTTCTCGTAATCCTCTTCCGATTATACAACTTTACATCCTTGTCCTCAATCTTCTCCCTGCCTTTCACAAAAGCCAAAGCATACCCATAAAAAAAAGCGGCACCAGTATAAAACGGGAACCTAAAGAAATGCTTGGCAGACTTAAGAAGTGCGAGAAAAAAATTGACGTGCAGGTAATGGTTGGCTGCACCCATGCTAGCATAGCCTTTCCAAAGGCCTTGTGCAGAGCTAGTCTTCCTAACCTGGACTGCTTTCAAATCCCTGAACTGTTTCAGCTTCCATCCTTTCATCCTAATCTTAATATTGGAAACAGTGTCCGGAGCAGGGGAATCCGCGAAGCCTCCTGTCTCCCAGAAAACGTTTTTCCTCCAAAGCCTGGCAGCACCCCTGGGATGGCTTTCATGCCTGTACTCGTACTCCAAAACGCCTTTATTGTAATAAAACACGCCTCCGCTGGCAACACCTATAGAACGGTCTTCTTGCATCCTTGAAACAATGCCCTTGAAATAGTTTTTATCCAAGACTATGTCCGCATCCATTAATCCCACAAAACTATATTTCAAGGGTTTTTTGCGAGAATAATTCTCCAAGAACGAAAAGCCTGACCTGCACACCTCAGCATACCTGGAGTTCAGATCCCTAGCACCGCCTTCCAATGAAATGAACTTTATCCACTTAAACTTAGAAGAATACTTTTTTATTATACTAAGAGAATTGTCCGTGCTGCCATCATTAACAATAACCCAAAGCAATGGCTTAAACTCCTGCCGAACAACTGATTCAATGACACGCCCCAGGTGCTTGGCTTCGTTCTTGCAAGGAGTAACCAAGACGTACCTGGAAGGATTATTTTTTCTTTGCTGCATTTCCAACCACCTCCTCCATAACCAAAGGCACATCTGCCATGCCTTTAAACAATACTGCATTCTTCCCTGAAAACTTTTTACGCCTAACAATTTTCTTAGCAATAAGAACAACTTCTTCATCGCTAACACCTGAAATAACCAAGCCCATCTTTTCCAACTCTTCAAGGTAGCCAAGCTTCAACGTATTGATGTAAACAGAAGGAACTCCTAAGACTGCTGCTTCAGAAGCCATGGTAGCACCCTCTCCTACAAATAAACGAGAAAAAGCTAACAAGTCATGAAGCTCATAAGGCTTAACGTTTACACGGAAAGGCTCTAGCTCAGGAGGTAAAGAACCTTCAGAGCTAATAACAACTCTTGCAATCCTGGACAACGCCATGACAAGCCCTATTTTATCTTTCACACCACTATGACCCTTATCATGAATGGCATCCCAGGAAACAAATCTTACAAGAATAAAATTTTCATCACTAGGAATTCCTGCCCGCCTAAGAATTGATTTGTCAGGAGTGAAATATTTAGGGGAAAGATATGCGAGCTCGTGAAACCCATTATACCTAACATGCTTTTTGCCCAGTTCTTTAGTATATGAATTAGGAGTGCAAATAACCGAAGAAAAAATCCTGATAATAGCCAGAGCAGAAGAATTATGCTCAGTATCATCAAAAATCAAGGAAGGCACACCAAGCATCCTACCTGTGAAAGGAATGTAAACATTTCCTACGCCTCCAACAACGATGTCAGGCTTGAAAGCCCTGGCAACAGAAAGAATTGATAAAGAAATCGTGAAAGCACCCAACGCTTTTAAATACCTTGAAGAATAACCTTTCCTCTTCACATACTTAAAGCCATAATGGTCAAGCAACTCTAGAGTGCACTCTTTATCCCTCGCAACAAGCTTGAAAGAATGACCCTTTGCCTCCATGATCCTGATAAGATTCCTGAACAAATGCACATGGGCTGGGTGGTTGAAGTCAATTAGGATTCTCAAAAGAACATCACCCCGACAGCACTGAACAATATAGTTGGAATGTACAACGCAAAAGTAGCTTTCCTCTCAGAAAGCCTAATGTAATGAGTAAGCAAAAACTTCAACGACTTAAACCTCATACTAGGAGGAGCTATCACAGAGCCATCCCTCCTTACAGAGCCATACTTGACATCAGGAACCTTAAGCACGCCCAAGACAACTGTGTCCATAATAAAGTTTACAACGTGAGGTATAAGGATTATAATGCCAAAGATTTCTAATTGGTTTATGATGAGAAGGCCTCCAACCGCAGCCCCAATCATGAACTGCCCAATGTTTCCCTCTAACGCCCTCGCAGGAAACAAAGTGTTAGGGTAAAACGCGAGGGTTGCTCCCAGGATCGGAAGCAGGAACAATAAGTTCTCAGTACCATGAACCATGAAAGACTTTAATCCTATAGCGAAAAGAAGTATTAGGCCAAGACCGCTTGACAAACCATTAAACCCGGAGTGAAGATTTACAAGGTTAGCAACAACCATTACGTAAACAGGGGCAACAACGTAAGGAAGAAATGCCCCAAGGTATAACGAGTGGTTAAACAACAAAAGCTCGCTTGGAGACACAACCAAAGCACCAATAGGCAAAGATAAAACAAGAAGCACAAGTATCTTGTCATACCTCTTCTTAAACGCGAACAAGTCATCAACAACACCGTACATCGCGTAAACAGTCACAATGAAATAAAAAACGAATAAAGAACTAATCAGGTTATTATGAATCATTAGCAGAGAGGAAAGAGCAAGGGATACCATTAAACCTGCGAATATCGCGATTCCACCCATACTAGCAATTTTAGGCCTGTCCCTCTTATACTTATCCTCTACAACAAATCCTCGCTTGTACAACTGGCGTATAAAATACCTTGAAGCGACCAGTGTCGCGAAAAAACTGTATAGGAAAACCAAGACTAAGTGATAATTCTCGTTGCTGAACACATCCATCCACACCATTTGTACCACGACAAGTCCTCTTTGTTTTCATTTGCAAGCTAAACCTCCTAAACAAAAAAAATGTTTTTCACGCCAACCCACTTACCTTTCTGGGAGTGCATGATATACTTTGTTAGAGCCCGCTCTAATCCATTCACTTCCAACATCAGGAGGTAATGAATGGAATCCATCGCTGGACTCAGCAGTTATGACAGCGTAACTCTCAGGTTCAGGATCTTCATCCTCATCAGGCAAGGACATAACACCAATCGTTGCACTAGTACCATCTTGTAACGGCGTAATATTTACCTCGCCAAAACTAGCATCAACGTGATGAGCCAACAAAACCACAGATCCACTTCCAAGCCCGGGCTCAGATTCTTCACTTACAAGGCTCCAACTTGAAGGCTCAGCTTCCCCTTCCTTCCATACCTTAAGCTTGTAAACACTATTCCCCTCAGGCAAAGTCTCCACGCGCATCCTGTAATAATACGTTGCACCTATCACAGGAGGAGTGTCATCCTGGGACTGCACGATTTCCATTACTGAACCATCATCCCTGTGAATCTGAAGCCTCGCAGAATCATGGCTTGACCACCAATACCAGCCTATAGCGCCGAAAGGAATCCAGCCAGACTTAGGCTGCCAGCCACTAATAGGCTTATCCGTGTGACCCTGCCACCTAACAAGCAATCCAAGACCTGCACCGGAACCACTCTGCCATTTCGTGAATCCAGTGTCATCCAAGCCATGAATCGTAACAGGAACAAGGACTTCGTAATCAGTCCACTCTATGTCTCCGAGAGCGAGCAACCGGTCGTAACCATGGTCGATGATGCGGACTTTTTCATTTTGCAACTCCCAAAGCCCATCCACAGGCTCAGCCACATCAAGAATATTTCTTGCCTGGCTCCAATTAGAGCTAAAAGGCAAGTCCCAAGAGTTTCCTTCCTCGTAATTTATCTGAACAATTTTTTGTGAAACTACATTATCATTATTGACAGCGGTAATTGTTACATTATTGGCGCCAGGCTGCAAATGGGATTTATTGATATCAATATTAAAATCTCCTGGGGCCAGGAGGCGCCTGTGATCAGGCCCTATGTTCAGGTTCCTCGATGGATTATTGTTTAAAGTGTAAGAAAGGCTTTTCACGCCTCTATAATCGTGCACGTTCCCAAGAATGTTTACCCATACCTGGCCGTTCCCGTATTGCCCGTAGCTTTGCTTGTCCCCGTACCATACATCTATTTCCGGGCCAACATCATCTCTTGAATCATACCTTACAAGCAAAGCAGGACCCGGCCACAAGATTTCAACGCCGTGGTGAATGCTCTGCGAGTGGAATTCCACGATGTTGTTCCCGTTAATAAGTGCGGACACGGGAACGTTGACAGCGTCAAACGAATAGAAATGGTTAGCACCGTACTTGCCCGTAACATGATTGTTAACCTTAGTATAGCTATCCTGATCTGGCTCTACACCTCCGTCAATCCCATTCCACGTCCTGACAAGCAGCCTGGCAAAGACTGCATCTGACAAGTCATGGTCTGACGGAATGTTAACCCTACTCGACTTGGTCTGCCCATTCCTAACCCAGAAGTTCTGGGGGACGTTTGAAGGCTTGTAAAGCTGAACAGATACTCCTTCAGGCCTTTGAAGAGTCAGGCCGTCAATAACGCTTGTCTCATACCAAAACCCGTTGTTATCCTGCACCCTTGCCTTAAGCTTTACACCACCAAGGGATTGGTCTGGGACAAGGCTTGTATCCCACGTAACCCTGTAAGGAGCACTAGTAGCGCTTCCCACATGGTTCTTTATATCCATGGGTGAAGAAAAGGAATTCTTATGGTAATCGTAATGGAATTTCTCGTAGGTACCTTCTCCTGCAGTGTCATAACCCTTGTGGTACGCGATCACATCAACCCTGTTCACGCCGTTAGGGCTGGAAGCATTGACTTCGATGACAGGGTTTTCTTGCAATACGTCGCCGTCCTGATGTGAAATTATTTCGCCTATAGGGTGTGGCTTGGAATCATTGTAATAAACCCTTAATGTCAAGCCATACCAACCCCATTGACCCCAGTTAAAGTTATGGCATGTCTGGCCGCCAGAGGTTCCTTCAAACATGTTTGTTCCCTCCTTCAGATGCTCAAGAGGAATGTCTACAACTACAGTCCATTGTTGGGCGTAGCACTGCCCATCTGTAGGCGTAGTGGAAAGCTCAGGAATGCTAATCCACTCATGGTCGTTAAACTTCATTTTCTTCCCTGTTGTTCCAACGTGGCCACCCCATAAGTCTATTATTGCTTCTGCGCGCACAGCGCCGTCAAGGTCACCGACCTGCAAGTCCAGAACGGGATTAGGAAGATAATCTGAAGGGTTTGAAGTGTCAGGGTTATTATAAGTAGCATCTGGATCGGTTACTCTCCACTCATTGCCTGAATGCCTCATATCCCTTGTGTATTCCCTGTACACAATACCTCCCGTGCCACCTCCTCCGTTTCCTGGCTGCCCTGGAGATTCCGATAGTTGAATTATTTCTATGCCGGAAATCTTAGGATTCTCAACCACATGATCAAAAGAAACCACCAACTCACCACCACTAACCACAACCTCAAACTCCTCAACCAAAGCAAAATTACCACCAACCCTAGAATAAACATCCAAACCATCCAAAACAAGATCACCATCCAAAAAAACATCAAAAACCC
>SLQZ01000054.1 GCA_007131205.1 Candidatus Woesearchaeota archaeon
AGCAGACAGGAAATTCCTGATGGGCAAAGACGTAACCAGAGGCCTGGGATGCGGAGGCTACCCGGAAAAAGGAGCTGAAGCAGCACAGGAAAGCCTAACAACCATCAAAGAGGCCCTAAAAGGCTCAGACATGGTATTCGTATGCGCAGGAATGGGAGGCGGAACAGGAACCGGAGGAGCCCCAATAATCGCACAAGTCGCAAGAGACGCAGGCTCCATCGTAATCGGAACAGTCACAATGCCATTCAAAATCGAAAGGGCGAGAGTAGACAAAGCCGAATTCGGCCTGCAACAACTAAGAAAAGTCTCAGACACAGTAATAGTAATAGACAACAACCGCCTAGTCCAAATAGCAGGCAACTTGCCAGTACAGCAAGCATTCGCAGTAGCAAACGAGCTAATCGCAACGATGATCAAAGGAATCGTAGAAACCATTGCGGTGCCAAGCCTGGTAAACCTGGACTTCGCAGACGTCAAAACAATAATGACGAACGGAGACGTAGCAGCAATCGGAGTCGGAGCCTCAGACACTAATAACAGGGTAGAAGAAGCCGTAAGAGGAGCCCTAAGCAACCCATTGCTAGACATCAGCTACGAAGGCGCAAGCGGAGCAATCCTACACATCCACGGCGGGCCAGACATGACCTTAGACGAGATCAACAAAGTAGGAGAGCTCGTAACAGAAGCCATGGACGACGACGCAAACGTAATCTGGGGAGCAAGAGTAACCGAAGACATGAAAGGCAAGATAACCGTTATGACAATCATAACAGGTGTCAAGTCCCCATGGATCCTCGGCAAGCCAACTGCCAAGCAAGCTGAATCAGCAAGGCAGAAGCTATCCGAAGACCTCGGCATAGAAATCGTCAGGTAAACCAAACCCGGTTTACCCAACCTTTTTTTTTACACTCAGTACTTTCTATGCCTTCACTGAGAAAACCGAACCCCCAACAAAACCCAGTTTTTTTGTGTGAAGGCATTTTTTTCTTTTTTTCAAACAATGGTTTCGGTCATTGGACCCAAGAGGGGTTTCCTTTCAGTCAAGCCCCTGAATGGTTGTGTGGATTGCTTCTTCGATCAAAATATTTCTGAGTGGGGCTTTCATTAAGATTATTACTCTCATTTGGTCAAGACAGGCTTTTCTCCATATATTTTCCTCCATTTATCCAGGAAATAGCCGTAAGGTCTTCCACTTAATGCTCCAATTGCTAAACCTGCGGGTAAAGCTTTTAACATCTCTTCTGGTGAAGCCCCTGCGTTGTAAAGAATGGATGTGTAAACAGGTGTCTGTACTAGTATCATTGCAGAGGTGTCAACTAAAAACTTTTTTAGTTTTGAACTTTCGTTATCTACATTCCATTTTTTTGCCCAATATTCTCTGAATTTCGCATATGGCCTCATAATAACTGCGTGTACAGCCATTGCACTAAGCCTTGATTTCAATATCGCTTCATTTTCCATTCCTGCTATCAAATATTCAGACATGCCTATTAAAGGTGTATAAAAAGCCCAGCCTGCAGTTGTGTCAACAATGTATTTCTTAGCAGTCTTCAATGCTTTTGAGCTAGTTATTTTCTCTGATAAATTATCTTCATTAATTATTTTTTCTAGGTTTTTTTCTTTTGTGTGTGGGTTATGCATTTTTTATCACCTTTTTACTTTTATTTCACTAAGTAATAATTACAAATATTTAATAATATGTAGTAATAATTTATACAAAATGGATGTTTTATGGTATTTAAATGAGCTAGGTTTAAGTAAAAATGAGTCGGAATTATATGTTGTGTTGTTAGAAAGAGGTCGTAGTACTATAGCGGAATTAGCTACACATAGCAAGGTTCACAGAGTAAACATATATGATGTAGTAAAATCCCTGAAAAAGGAAGGTCTTATAACTGAAATAAATATTGGAAAAAAGAAGCTGTACCTGGCTGAAAGCCCAGATTCTCTCAAAAACATAATACAACAAAAAGAGAGTATTCTTGAAGAACTCTTGCCTGTTTTGAAATCTAAATATAATAAAGTAGAAAATCACGCTTTGGTATTTGAAGGGGTTGATGGAATAAAAAGAATTTTTGAGGATATGCTAGCTACAAATCGGGAGATAAGAGCATTCGGAATTCCTAGAGAGCTTCCAGAAAAACTTGGGGGATATCTCAATGTATTCCATCGGAAGAGAATTGAAAAAGAAATAAAAATAAGGCACATTTATAATGAAAATGCAAGGAAAAGAATAAAATATCTTAATAAGCTTAAATACAGCCAAGCGAGATATTTGCCGCCAGAGTTCACCGTACCAGCAACTACTGTGATTTATGGGGATAAGGTTGTTTTATGGGTTTGGTCAGACAATCCCTTCTCAGTTGTTATAGAGAGTAGCAAAATGGCAGAAGCATACATAGTGTATTTTGAATTTCTATGGAAAATAGCTAAACACTAACCTCTCCAAGACGATTTCAGGAAAATATTTAAAACAAAATGTATTCCTCACTTCATAGTAGTTTATAAACATTTGGGGGTCTTATGGCTAAATATACATTCAAAAAAATTACGGAGCATCCTAAGTACATGGCAGGGGTTAAGCTGCTTCACCAAATACTTGCCAGGGAAAAGCCTTCTCCCATGAATATAATAAATCTTTATTCTTCTGGTGTCGAGAAGCCTATCGCTGAACAAATAGAATACTACTATAGGAAAAAAGGATACGAGCCTAGGCATCCAAGAACACATCTTTCCGAGCCGAAAACAACCATTCTTGATGCGAGGGAAAGCCTCGGGGCTGACGAAACTTACAACAAAATACGATCTAGTATTGAAAAACGAGACCCTCCTGAAATGGCAGATTTAGAAAAAATATTTGGTAGCCATACAAACCATGCCGCAAAATTATTAGAAGCTTACCTTCACAAAGATTACAGGGATGATTTAAAACGGCATTGCGGTGTCTTAAACGCAGCACATATATTCCGTGTTGCAGGTGTTGCTTACAAGCAAGGGCTAAGCGAGGACTCTGTAATGGCCGCTTTAGCCCATGATTCCGAGGAAGACTTGCTCGGGATTGTTAATAGCAAGAAGGGAAAGCCTTATGGCTTAACAGGAATTCTTGATTTCGAAAAAGACTTTTTACCTGAACAAGTAACTCCTCTTGTGAGAACCCTAACGAACTATTATGACTTAATATCTAAGGATTTGAAGCATACTTTTCATAAAACTAAGAAAATTGTTCCTAGCTATAACCAAGTCAGGAAAAGATTAGAATCTTTAGAGAAGAAGAATATTCCTCCTGTGCAAGGCAAGATTCGCAACCTTGAGAAGTTGCTCCTTGAAAGCTCAGGGATTATCGATAAGGAAGAGGTTATAAGAAGCCTTAAGACGCTTGCTTACATGGATTTGTATACGCCTGAGCTACTAAAAGATAGCGTGGGTATAGGAATGCAAGAGCTCATTATTGTGAAGGCTGATGATTTATTGGATAATGCTCATGGTATGGACATGCTTCCTGTAGAGAATAGAGTGAAAAATATTAAGAAGCAGACTAATTTTGCTTTGAAAGCTCTTGGATTGGATTTAGACATAAAAGCCCATGATGCAATCATGGAATTGTATGAGAATTCTTTGAGGATGGCTGAGGCTGAGCTTTTCAGCGTTATGATTGGAGAAGACTCTTTTCAGGATAGGTTTGCAGCTTCATTAGCTATGCTTCGAATGGGTTTAGAAGATTGTTTTGTTGAGATGCATTACGATTCCTTGAAGTCTATGTTGCCTTCGAAGTAAACCCCTTTCTTGAGCTTTACAGGCCTCCAAGTGTCTTTTATGAGTTCTGCGTCGAGCCACTCTGCTAGTTCCTCTGCGTTTCCTATGGTTGCGCTTAGCCCTATGAATTGTATGTCTTTCAGCTCTTTTCTTAGGATTGTTATTACTATTTCCAGTGTTGGGCCTCTGCTGTCATCGTTCAATAAGTGTATTTCATCAACTACAACTGTTTTTAGCCGTTTTATCCACGGCGCTTTATGCCTTAGCAATGAATCGAATTTCTCGCTGGTCGTGATAATAACGTCGTTATTCGCTAGGTATGCGTCTTCGGAGTCTAGGTCTCCGCTGCTCACACCTATTTTTAATGAAGGATAGTCTTTTTTGAACTGCTTATGTTTCTCCGAGGCTAATGCCTTCAACGGTACTATGTACACTGCTTTTCCTTTATCATGCAGGACTGCGTTGAGGAATGCGAGTTCTGCCACGAGTGTTTTCCCGCTAGCTGTGGGGGTGCACACCAACAAGTTTTTGTCTTCGAACAATCCGGCTTTTACGCTTTTCCACTGGCTCGGCCTTAACTCTTCGAAGCCTCTTCGTTCGAGCAGCTCATATACTTTGCCTGGTATCTTGTCTTTGAATTCAGAAATCTTCACTTTACATTTCCTCAGGAGCTTCTATTCCGAGTAATCCAAGTCCTTCTGCTAACTTATTTTTTATTTTTCTTATTAGGGCAAGCCTCGCATCTACGGTGTCTTTGTCAGTTGCCTTTAGGACTGGGACTTCGTGGTAGTACGAATTTAGCTCTTGGGAAAGCTCTATTAGGTATGTTGCGATTATTGAAGGCCTCAGGTTCTCAGCAGCATCTTTAACGACTTGATCAAACAAGCCTATTTTCAGAAGCAATCTTTTTTCTTGTTCTAAAACCAGCTTTTGAAACTTAATTTTCTTGGCGTTGCCTTCTGCTTTTCTCAGTATTGATGCTATTCTTGCATGGGTGTATTGTAGGTATGGCCCTGTCTCGCCTTGGAAGCTTAGTGATTCTTTTGGGTTATAAATAAAATCCCTTGCTGCATCATACTTTAGGATGAAGAATTTTATTGCGCCCATCCCAATAATTTCTGCTCTCCTTAGTTTTTCTTTTTCGCTTATGCCTGGGTGTTTCTTCTCGATTTCATTCGCTGCTAGGCTTACCATCTTCGTCCTGAAATCGTCGGCGTCTACAACGGTGCCTTCACGTGATTTCATTTTGCCTTCCGGCAGCGAAATCATTCCGTAAGACAAATGATAGCACTTATCAGCAAAAGGAAAATCCAATAACTTGAAGACTTCGAACAAGACTTTGAAGTGGTATGATTGCTCGTTCCCCACAACATATATCATCTTGTCCATTTTAAAATCGTCAAATCTGAGCTTTCCCAGCGCTATGTCTTGCGTAATATAAATCGAGGTGCCGTCTCCTCGAAGCAAAACCTTTTTTCCCAGGCTTTTATCCGTTAAATCAATGTAGACAGATCCATCCTCATCTTTTCTGAACAAGCCTTTCTTAAAGCCTTCTAACACGATGCTTTTTCCGTAGTTGTAAAAGTCACTCTCGTAGTATGCTTTGTCAATATTTACGCCGAAATCCTTATATGTTTTTTTAAAGCCAATCAGGCACCAATCCCTCATCCTCTTCCATATCTTGATTGTTTCAGGGTCGCCCTCCTCCCATTTCACGAGCAGCTCCCTTATCTTTTTCTCAGTTGAAGGGTCTTTTTTTTCCATCTCAGCATACTTAACATAATAATCCCCAACGAAATAATCTTCTTTCACACCCTCTGACTGGGGAGTCTTGTCTTTTCCTTCAGCCATATATGCATGCATGGATTTGCAAATATGCACCCCCCTATCATTGACGATATCTACACTAACAACTTTCTTGCCTTGTCCCTCCAAAATATTCCTTATGCTTATGCCTAAGAGCATGTTCCTCACATGGCCGAGGTGCAAAGGCTTATTCGTGTTAGGCCCTGGGGATTCAATGCATACAATCTCCTTTTTCCCTGAAGCTTTTTTTTTCTTTTCCTCAAAAACTTTTTTTGCAATGTACTCATTGCTCAAAAAGAAGTTTATGTACGGGCCTTTGCTCTCAGCCCTCTCCAAAAAATCTGCTTTTAGCTTAGAAGACATCTCACTTGCAATATCCACAGGGCTTTGCTTTAAGCTCTTTGATAGGGCAAAACACGGAAAAGCATAGTCTCCTAGCTCAGGGCTTGGCGGAGTTTCAATTAAATTAATTATTTTATCTTTACTTAGCCCTGTTTTTTTAGTGATTAACCCAGCAATTTCCTCTTTGAAAACCATTCTCTCCCAGAATAAACGTGTACTGATTTATAAATTTTGAGTAATGCTGGCCGGAAAAAATTCACTTTTTGTTTTCTTCCTGTTTAGGCTCTTCTTTTTTTCCTGCAGGCTTTGCTTCTTCCTTGGGCTTTTCCTCTTTTTTCTCTTCCGGCTTAGGAGCTTTTTCTTCTTTCTTTTCTTCTGCCTTTGGTTTCTCTTCCTTTGCCTCAGCAGCCTTTTCTTCCTCGAACAAAGGAGTCTTGCCTTGCTTTAAGACTTTGAGGTTTATCTGTGCAGTCCTCGAATGGATTGTGTTCCCAGCGATGTTTCTTCTGAGCTTTCGCCCGTCAACATTTTTTCGTATGCCTGTTCCGCTTACTATAAGAATCTTTTTCCTCGCAGTCCCGAGAACGTCTTTTCTCATTGGGAAACCCGCATAATCACTGCCTCCGGTTACTTCAAATTCGTATCCGGATAAGCCAAAGCTGTCTCCTTTGACTTTGTCACCAATCTTTTTTCCTAAGAATACTTCGGCTTCCGCGTCCTTAACATCTTTCTTTAAGGTCTTCTTTGACTTTGGGTCGCCTATGTTTAGCTTAAATTCCGCCATTTTTGTTTATCCTCCCGAGATTTCCCCCTTTCTTGGAGGTCTCAGTCCCCCCAAGAAACCCTTATTGCTTTTTAAATATTGCCTTGTTTTTTCACAAACATTTATATATGAATTGTCAAAGAATCAAATTCGGATGGGAGGATTTACTTTTGACGAATCAGTATTTAAGGCCTATGACATAAGAGGCGTGTACCCTAAGGAGATTGATAAGAAGTTCGCTTATAACCTCGGAAGGGCTTTTGCTCAGTATACTAAGGCTAAGTCTGTAATGGTCGGGTTTGATGGCAGGACCAGCTCAAAAGCTTTATTTGAGAGTCTTTCTAAGGGGTTAACGGAAAGAGGGGTTGATGTCGTTAACATAGGGCTTTGCAGTACTTCTGCGAGCTATTACGCGATGATTCAAGGCAAGTACGATGCGGGCATAATGATTACGGCCAGCCACAACCCTAAGCAGTACAATGGCTTTAAAATGCTCGGCGCAGGTCCTATAACCATTTTCTCAGATAACGGGGCTTTGGACATACTTGAAATCATGAAGGAGAACAAATATGGCGTTGTGAAGAAGAAGGGCAAGATTAAGAAAAAAGACTATTCAAAAGAATTCCTTAAATACTTAATTGGCTTCTTTCCTTCCCTAAATAAAACGGAAAAAGAGGCTGTTAAAGAGCTTAAAGTAATAGTTGACCAGAGCAACGGCGCAGGCTTCACCGAAGTCGAGGCATTAAAAAAATTCTTTCCAAAATGCAAGGTCTTGAATGGCAGGGTTTCAGGCGCTTTCCCAGGGCATGACCCGAACCCTATGAAGCCAGAAAATCGAAGGAAAATGGTTCTTGAAATAAAGAAATCCAAAGCAGATCTCGGCGTGATGTTCGATGGGGATGCGGACAGGCTGGTGTTCATAGATGAAAAAGGCTGTTTTGTCCGGCCAGACCTCATACTTTGCGTGCTCGTAGACATGATGAGCAAGGGCAGCGTTATATACGATACTCGCTCAACGAGAAGAATCCAAGAGCTATGCGATTCCAAGAATATTAAGGCCGCGATGAGCAAGTCCGGAAGGACTTATATTTACGAAGCTATGAAAAATGAGAGGGCTAACCTTGGCGGCGAGGCATCAGGACACTATTTTTTTAAGGAATTCAAGTACTTGGACAATGCAGGCATAGCAGCTATGAAATTGCTTGGCCATATTGTCAAGCAAAAGGCAAAAGGAAAAACATTCTCTGAACTCATAGAGCCACATAACAAGTACTTCCATTCAGGGGAATTAAACTTTAAGGTAAGGAACCAGGACAAGGTATTCCTTTTAATCGAGCAGGCTTTTGGCAATGCAAAGAAAATATTGTTCATAGACGGGTTATCCTTTTACTATGAAGATCACTGGTTCAATGTTAGGAAGAGCAACACCGAGCCCTTAGTAAGAATAAGCATTGAAGCAGATACCAAAGAATTGCTTAAAGACATGACTTCTAAGATAAATAATATTATGCACCTCGCGAAATGAAAGCCTTTTTCTTAAGTATTTTGATTGGCTAGGGAGGTAGCCGGGAATTGAACCCGGTCCAAGGGTTCCACAGACCCACATGCTAGCCGGTACACCACTACCTCCAATAATTATCTATTTTTTTCACTTGCCAGTTTTATAGCCGTTTTAACTGCTTCTTCAGGTGTCTCAGCGCTTACAGCCTTAATTCTTTCCCTGCCATCCAGGTATGTGCCTGCGAGCTTGTCACTCCATCCTCCTGTTCCTTTAAGCACAATTATTGGTATGTTGGACTGGTAAGCTATTGCTATCTCTGTAAGAGTTCCGCTGCCCCCGCTTATAGCTATCAATGCGTCACAGCTGTTGACTAGTACGAATTCTCTTCCGCCACCCCTGTCAAGCCCTGTTGAGATTATTATGTCTGTAAAGTTTTTCCCGTAAATATCTTTTCCTTTCCCATACGTGACCCCTACGGTTAAGCCTTTGGCTTTCTTTGCCCCTCTCGCAGCTGCGGTTGATAAGCTGTCATAGTCCTTTTCAGCTCCGTAAACAGTTACGTGTCCTGATTCTGCTATTATTCTGCCTGTTTCTTCTGCTAGTTTCGCTATGCTTTCCGCGTATTTCAAGTCGGCTGCACTCCCCATAACTCCTATTTGAAGTTTCCTCATTTTTTTAGTCCTCCAACATTTTTTTCTTCTAAGAACACCTTTGCTTTCTCAGCTGCATACCTAGCACTTATAACAATATCTTTTGTTTTATAATACTTTGTGCAGAAAGCAGCAAAGAACGTGTCGCCTGCTCCTATTGTTTCTGGGCATTTAACTTTTTCAACGCTAAACTTCTTGGTTTCCCCGTTAAAGCTTATTTCAAAGCCGTTTGAGCCATCAGTCCTTATCACAACACAGTCTTTCCTTAAAAGAGCTTCAGGGATAAAGCTAATCTCCTTCCAAGTCCCTTTAATAACATCGAACCTTAAAAGCTCTTCTGAATCAAAAACCCTCTTTTTTCCGAAAGCATCCTTATCCCTGACATATCCCTGGACATCAACACAATTCATATTCCCTATAGCTTTCAAGGGGAACTCATCAAGAATAGTAGAATACAAAACTAGCCCTTCAGTTTTAGAAGGAACTTCCTTAGCCACTGCAACATCTTTAATCCTTCCAACCTCAGCGTTCCCACGCATGTCAATCTCCACAACACCCTTAGTTCCAGTTACTAAGTTGAAAGGAATGCCCTCTCTTTCAAGGAAACGCTTAATGAACAAAGCAGGCCCGCCCAACCTGGCCTCTACACCATTTTCCCTTATCAACCTGTCTTCCGCAAAAGATGATATAACAGTTGTTTTCATTTTTTCAGGACACTCATATTTTTTCAAAAATTTCCTCGTATATTTTTTCGAATAATTCCAAGTCTTTCACGTCTACGTATTCATTCTCTGTGTGTGCTGCTTCAAGATTTCCAGGTCCTAATACCATGCATGGGCCTAATTCCTTGAATATTCCTGCTTCACTCCACGCAGGGAATTTCTCAAAGCAATTCACGCCTCGCTTTTCAAGTATCTCTCGGATTCTTTCCCTGGCTGAGTCATTGTTTAGCTTGAAATAATCACCTTTAAACCTTATGTCTAACTTGCCACCTATTTCTTCTATGTCTGAAGATGTTTTCTTAATCTTCTCATCAATGTTTATGCCTGGCTTAAACCTCTGCTCAAACTTCATATAGCAATTCTCAGGAACAATATTTGTCTTTACTCCACCGCTTATCACTCCTATGTTCTGGCTTTCAATATCTTTGTCTTCTTCTAATTCTTTGTTAAGATAATTAATAATTCTACTCATCTTAACTATAGCGTTGTCCCCAAAATTATTTTCTTTCCTGTTAAGGCTGCCGTGCTTGCTCTTTCCTCTTGTAAAAACCTGGTATGCCACACAGCTATTCTGTGAATCATAAGCATTCATGCTTGAAGGCTCAGGAATAAGAATTAATTCGAACTCCTCCCGCGTAATTCTTTCCTTGATTAACTCCGCGCCTTTGCCCTTGCTTTCTTCATCACTTGAAAAGCACAGGTACAAATCCCTAGGATACTTTTTCTTCAAAGCCGCTTTTATAATACAAGCTATGCCTGCTTTCATATCACAGCTTCCAAGGCCAATAACTTTCCCACTCTCAACCTTAGCCTTCTGAAACCAACTCCCTTCAACAGTATCTGTATGCATTAACACCATCAAAGGCTTTCCCTTCCTATCATCAGAAGGTATCTTAACTATCAAATTGAACAATTCAACACCATCATTCTCCTGGCGTAACTTCCATTTCTCAAATCCCTTAAACAATTCCTCAAGGAAAAGCGCAATCTCTTTATTTGAAACTCTAGGCGAAGACCTAATATTTACGAGTTTTTCCAGTAAATTGCTTGTTTTTTCCATAGGTAATTGCCTCATTGTGTTTCCTAAGAATATTCTTAAACTCTTTTGCATATTAGGATGACAATGAACATATTCAATTGTCTGGCCTTGGAGTGTCCAGCATTTCTTTTACTTTCTCCACAGGCATGCCTGATAGTATATTATTATAGCTTCCATTTATTGATTTTATGAATGTTGCGCTAATTTTTCCTTCAGGATCATATCCAAGACAGTATTTTACCAAGTCTTTGTCTTCTTCAACATATCCTATTATCTCTTCATTGCTTAGCTCCCTAAAATATATTTTTGTTTCAACAACTTCAACGCTTTCTTTCCCTCCATTTATTATAGTTATCCCTGTTATTGCTGAATGTTCTTTGCCTGAAAGCATTTTAAGCCTTTTAATTGCCTCTTCCTTGTTTTTTGGCTTCTCTAATATTCTACCCTTAAACCTGCCAACGCTGTCTACACCTATAACTATTGAATCCGGGTTCTTATTATACACGGCCCGTGCTTTTAGCTTGGAAAGCTCCTTTACTAGTTCATAAGCGTTTTCTCTGGGTAACTTTTTCTCGTCTACTTCACTGTCAATAGCCACAAAAGGCACCCCTGACTTTTTCATAGAATCTATCTTATAACGGGAAGCACTGGCCAAAATAACATTTCTCATTTTTTTCCTCCTGTAACATAATTCTATGATGGCTTTTAAGTTTATCCTTGGAGACAGCTGTGTTTGATGATTTATTTGGTGGTATATACTTATTTTGTTTAGTATTTCTCTCCGATTTTCCTGTAAGCTTCCCGGAAGGGCATCCCTTTTTTAACTAAGTCATATGCTTCCTTGGTCGCATAAAGTTCATTTGTCATCGCTTTTTTGCATGCATCTTCGTTTATTTCCAAGTTCTTAATAACAATTTTCATCACTTCTAAACATTCTTTTATTATTCTAATTGAAGTTATCAGAGGTTTTTTGGTCAACTGCATATCTCTGTTGTATCCTGAAATAAGATTCGTTATCATTGTTTTGACTTTGAATTCTTCCCCGAGCAGGGTGTGGTGTTGTGCTCTTATTAGTTCTAGTAAATCATAATTCTTTTTTTGTGGCATGATAGAGCTTCCAGTGCATAGCTCTTTTGGCAAGCTGATATAACCAAGTTCGGACATCGAAAAAATCAGCAAGTCCGAAGATATTTTATTGAGAACAAAAGATATCTGGGTTATCCCGTTCAGGATTTCTGATTCAAATTTGCCCCTGGATAGCTGGCAGTACATAGGATTCTTTTGGACTTTGCTGAATCCAAGCTCATTGGATGTAAGTTCTCTGTCTATATTTGCAGGAACTCCAAATCCTGCCCCGCTTCCTAAGGGGGATTGGTCAATCTTCTC
>SLQZ01000068.1 GCA_007131205.1 Candidatus Woesearchaeota archaeon
CCTCTATTTTTTCAAGGTCTTCTTCCTTGAATGGCGGGTGGTCGATGTCGTAGTAGAACCCGTTTTCAACTACTGGGCCGATTGTTAGTTTTGACTCCGGATAAACCCGTAGGATTGCTTGTGCCATTAAGTGCGATGTGCTATGCCAGAAAACGTCTTTTCCTTCTTCATCGTCAAACGTGAGCACTTTGAATTCGCAGCTTTCATTGATCGGAAGATAGGTATCTCTTAGTTCATCATTGATTTTTACAGCTACTGCTTTCCTGAGAAGTCCTTCGCTTATGCCTTTAGCGATTTCTTCTCCGGTAACGCCTTTTTTGTATTCTTTTTTTGTTCCGTCAGGAAACGTTATTTTTATCTTTGAAGCCAATTCTACCATCCTATATGCTAGTGTTAAAGAACTATTTATATAAAAGTTTCTATCTGCCTACTTTGTACGTGAAAGTATTCCTTTTCCCTGTGCTTTTATACTTTATAATATTGGTTTTCCGAAGCTTTTTCAAAGACATGGTAACTGAACCTATGCTTATACCGAGGGAATCGCTTATCTCTCTCGATGTATACCACTTGCTCTTGTTCTTGCAAAGGAAATCGTATACTTCTTGCTGCCCCATTACAATTAAACCTTGTTATGTTATAGTATTTAATATTTTGGTTTTTTACCTTATTATTATGCCTGTAACCAGCATTATTATGCCTGAGCATATCATTATCCAGCCAACTAGCTCTAACGTTGTAAGGTTAGAGAAATAATCTGTGATGTTTTCAAAGTATTCTTTCAAAGGCTCTATGTTAATGTCCATTCCGTGCAACCCTGATAATGAAACCTGTTTGTGGACTATATAAATATTTTGTTTAGCGTACGTGTATTTCTAATATGTCCATGTCTTTTAATGTGTGTTTTATGCTTAGTTTTTGGCCTGGGAACTTCGACGAAGGACCCCATACCCTGCAGAACTTGAATTGTTTCACGAAATCCTTATGCAATTTGCTGCAGACATCTCTCACTGTTGAGTTCCGCGATATTATTAGAGGCTCTTCCAAGTCTGCTTCTTTTCCAGGTTCTTTCATGTATATCCGGATAAGGTCGAGCTTATTAAAAATTAGCTCTTTTAATTCTTCCAAGTGCTCTTTCTTCTCCGCCGAAATCATGATGTCTGCATTGACTTGCTTAGATATTTTTTCTGCGTATCCCTCGCTTACCAAGTCCACTTTGTTTAGCACAACTATTCCTGGCACGTATTTCTTGTTATCCTCGATGCAGTCGATTAATTCATCCACAGTTATATTGCTCCTTATAACTATGTCTGCATTGTTAATCCTGAAAGTCCTGAGAACGCCTTCAATTGTTTCATTTGCCAAATTGGGCAATCGCACAGTCTTGCTTATCTTAATGCCATCTTTGGCAGTCTTCTTGATCTTGACATCAGGCCTCTTTTTGTTCAGCCTTATCCCTGACTCATATACCTCTTTCATTATAGCATGATAATGCTCTGGGAACTGCACGTCTACGAGTATGAGTATAAGGTCAGCGTTCCTGAGCACTGAAAAGACTTCTGTTCCCCTTCCCTTGCCACTCGCTGCTCCGCGAACTATCCCTGGGACATCCAGTACTTGTATTTTCGCGTAATTATACTCAAGCACACCTGGAATGACGCTTAGCGTTGTAAAAGCATAGCTTCCAACTTCAGATTCTGCCCCGGTTATCCCGTTCAGCAAAGTGCTTTTTCCGACGCTTGGAAAGCCTAACAATACAACTGTGCCATCCCCGGTTTTCCTGACAGAATAGCCATCTGCTTGGCTTCCGCTCCTCCTGCTAGAAACTTTTTCCTTAAGCCTTGCTAGCTGCGCTTTATACAACCCGATTGCTTTCTGTGTTCTCTTATTATACTGAGAATTTGCAATTAGGTCCTCTAGCTCTTTAATCCTTTCCGCGTCCCCTGCCATAGCATCTTGGTTAAAGCGGCATATATATAAATATTAACCTAAAATAGTTTTTTTTAGGATGCTAGAGCTAAAGAAAGACTACTATAAAAAGCTGAAGCTTAAGACCTTTAAGAAATTAATTACGGACAATCTTAATGTTACAAATGAAGACCTTCTGATCATTGGTGACTGTGGGGTCAACGGCAATAAATTATCGCCCCTGCTTACAAATGCTTATTCCCAAGCAGCAGCCGAGCTAGGCATTAACCATGAGGCAATATACCAAGATTTCAAGATTAGGGGTTCATTCGCGGACAAAAGGCTTGTCCAAAAGCTCACAAAGCTGCCTAAGAAAAGCGTTATTATAATGAACATATCTAACAAGACAGGAAAGCTAGGAAGGCTAGGCTTAAGCTTTAGGAAATTCGCGGTGAAGCAAAAACACAGATTTATATCCACGACTAGCCTTGGCACGATAAATTCCAAGTACTTCCCTCTTGTCATGGACTGCCTCGACATTAACTACAAAGAAGTCGCGAAGAAAGCAGAAAGTATCTCAAAAAAACTGGCTGGAGCACAAGATATTCATGTCACCTCCAAATCAGGGACGGACATACATTACAATGTGTCAGGAATGCAACCTAGGATTGCATCAGGGGTTTACAGAAAGCCTGGCCAAGGAGGTAACCTTCCAGGCACAGAAACATATATCGCTCCTAATGACAGGAACGTTAATGGAGAAATAGTAATTGATGGAAGCGCTCGCTTAAGGGATAAGACCATACTTGTGAAAAAGCCAGTTAAGCTAGTCGTGAAAGATGGAGTGATTAGAAGAATTGTTGGTGGTCGAGAAGCATCTCTACTCAAGAACACTCTTGCTTGGGCTGCAAGAAACGCTAAGCACCCTGAGAACACCCGCAGGATAGGCGAATTCGGCATAGGCCTTAATAAAAAAGCCAGAATCATAGGATCCACGATTATTGATGAGAAAGCCTTTGGAACCGCGCATTTCGCCATTGGAAGCAACGCATGGTTCGGCGGCAACATAAAGACAATTATCCACCTAGACCAGGTTATAAAGAACCCATCCATTGAAATTGACGGGAAAAAACTCCGTTACTAAATCAAAAAGTTTATATATTAAATAATTGATGTTTACACAGTAATGAATCTTAAGGCATTGAAGGTGGGAGTTTTTCTGTTTGTCCTAGTGGCTGTTATGCTGCTGGTTATTGTTTCTCCTAATTATGCCCAGGAAGGAACTGGCGCCCCTTGTAACCCTGGCAGTGATCAAAGCAGGTGCGGGGAATTCATAAGCACTAGTGGCCATGGCGCTGTGGAGCTTTGTAGTGATTGTTTTGTCTGTGGTGCTAATGACGGGGTGTGCCCCAGCCGGTATTCTGATGGTACTATAACCCGGCGGAATATTACTATGAAAGTACCATTTGTTCAGGGTTCTACGCAACAGTACACAATCAGCTATTCTACTGGCAATGAAGCCTGCGATGTTATTGCAGGGGATTGCGATTCTGTGATGAGACGTGAGCAAGGCGGTTCATGGAGTGCTGCTGGCTCTTGTGCCCAGGATATTTCGTCATCTTCAGAAGACCAGTTTTATTACAAGGCTGTTTGTGATGCTCCAAGGACTGCTGGCTGCATTGAATGCCCTGACCCTGACTGCGGCACTCAGCTAAGAGGCGTTACGTATAGCACTGTGACAGGTGAGCTCATGGGGGATGTTCGGGTAAGGGTATATGCTCCCAATAATGATAATATTAATACTTTAACTCAAAGTTCCCCAGCAGGTTTTTATAACTCTGAGTTAGATTCCGATTTTAATCCTGTTGAGGGCAGGATTCTTGTTTCGTGTATTGCTCCACAGTACTTTCCTCTAGTTCAGGAAGTAGTTTTGCAGCCTGGAAGTAATATTTTTAATTGTGCTATGGAGCGCGCTGACTGTACTCCTTCATGTACTCTTCCTGATGCGGATGGCGAGGAGGTATGCCGTGCTGATTGCGCTGGTGAGGGAGGTTGTGCGTATCCTTCCATTGATGAAAATGGCTATGTTTATAGCCCTGAGGAGATTGCGGGTATGTGTGATGGGTTGCGCTCAGATACATTTATACCGTTAGGCCCTGATCCCAATGATGATGATTACGTCGTGGGCATTGTTTGCTGCAATCAAGGATTGGAATCCAGGTTTATGCCTTATTTCAATTTGAGAGGAGATGATATCAAGAATCTTATTACGAGGAATTACAGGAAGGATCTTGATGGTATGCCTGTCACTCTCAAAATCATTGTGTATAACAGGTAGGTGTTCTGGGCGCTTCAGCTTTCACAGTTCCATAAAAAGAGGTTTTGAGGGGTAAAAATTGGCTTTTCAGGGAGGTAAGAAGAGAGGCGCGATATTCTTTACTGTTGATACCATGATTGCAGCGATAACTTTTACGCTTACTGTTGTTGTAATATACTCTTTTTTTATTGCTGACTCGGTGACTGAGGATGCGCAAGTGGTTCTTAATAATTATAATGATTATCTGATAAATACGAAGATGGAGAGCTTTTTAACTTCATATAGGGATGTTTATACTGATGCAAGGAACGCAAAGCCGGACTTGGTGGTTTACGAGCAGATTGCGTACCTGCAAAATACAGGTAGGAGTTCTAGTGCTAGCAGTTTTGCTGAAAACATTACATTTAGGATTTTGCCGGATCACTTCGGGTTTCAGTACATGCTTGATGATACTGTTGTTTATACTAGGAGCTTGGTTGGCGGTGATAGGCCATCCATGAATATTTCAACGGTTATTTTGACTTATTTTATTGATAAGGATAATAATGTTCAAGGTCCTAATGTTACAAGGATTAGTGTTTGGGTGTGACTAATGAATAAGAATTTTTTTAGGAAAGCAGCAATTTTCACGGTTTTATCCGTGCTGATGTCATCCCTTATTTTAATCAGCTTTTTTTCTTCTATTGAAATGCCTGCTGATTCTGGCGTTGACCAGGTTAAGCTCAGGGTTTCCCTTACCAATTATTATGTACAGCAATCCGATAATTACGTAAGGAATGCTTTGCTTTCTTCGAGCAGGCACACTTTTGAGGGGATTATAGATCATATGGTTGACGTAGGCATGGTCAGCGATTTTGATGAGGAATTCAGGTCCTGCATTATCAGTGATACAAGTACACAAATTCCTGATTGCCCTGATGGATCATACATAAGGCCGAGGATTGAAATCATAGAGGATTTCTTAGAGGAAAATCTGGACATAGATTTTAATATTAATGTTTATGATATTGATGTTTTTCAGGATGAACTGTCCGGTCCATGGCATATTCGAGTCCGTGCCAGCTTCAATGTAACTGCTTTTGATGGTTACGCGAATTGGATTTCTCAGAGGACTGTAAGCCATAACTTTGACATTAGGGGCTTAAGAGACCCTGTGTATCCTAATTCATATCCTAATAATGTATCTTTTAATGACTCTCTTTCAGTTTTTCTTGTTGGGCCTCCTTCAACCCTTAACGAAATAGTAAAGCAAAGGCATTATTTCCAGTACGATAAAGCTCCCAGCTTCCTGGACAGGCTTAGGGGGGATTATGGGCATGAAAGAGAAATTGTTGGTATTGTCTCGGTTTTATCCCCGTTGGCTGTTGCTCCTCCTAGCCAGGATTTAAATCATTTAGACTTTGTTTATTATCAAGGGCTTAATTGCAGGGGCTATCCTTTTGTAAGAATAGATTTTGATGATGATTTCGGCCATGAGCACATCCAAGGCGCTATAATACCTGAAGATATGCTTGGCTTAGTAAATATTAGCCCGACAAATACTCAAACAGTGACTGGGACGGGTTGTTAAAGGAAAAAGTTTATATAAGAAGCAACAAGGTTTTTTTTTGTTAAGAAGGAGGGATATTTTTGGCTGACCAAAAGATTCAGGAAGTTGAGACAGATGTTGACAAGCTGGTTAACTACTTGAAAGATAAAGGAAAGACTGAGTTAAAGAAAGTCGCTAAAGAACTAGGCATTCAAGAGTCCGTCCTCCAGACATGGGTAGATTTCTTGGTCGAAGAGAATGTCTTAGGTGTTGAGTACAGCTTGACCAAGCCGTACGTTTTCTTGAATGACAAAAATAAGAAAAAAGGCTTGCAGGGCTTAGAGGATTATAAAAAGGAGTTTAAGGTTAAGGCAGACAAGAAAGTTCCTGAGAAGACCGCATACCTTTGGAGGAGTCATATCCAGGAAGCATTAGAGAATAAAAAAGAATTTTTTATTGACGAGGCCAAAAAAAGGGGCTTGTCAGATATTGATTCGTTATGGGAAGAATACAAGAAGAAAGTGGGTGATATTGGGTAATGGAAAAGAGCGTCGGCCTCGATAAGTTCCTGGAAATGGACATGTTGGAGTTCTTGGATAATCATAAGAAATCTTCAGGACGGGAGGATGATTCCTTAGCATATTACGAGGAGGTTCATGAGGCCTTGCTTGATAAGGATGTGCCTAGGGCACTTGACATTCTTGAGCATGCTGTTGAGGATTATAATAAGCTGGGAATCCAGGACTTATACAAGGATATCGCGTATAATAAGTTGTTGGAAGCTATACAGTTATTAGAGTCGTACACGGGGAAAGGCTCGGATGAGGTCAAGGAGTTCCTTGAATTGGTTGATGAAGAAAAGATTCGTGATGGGAAGCCTGCTAAGATCATGGTTTTTGAGGATAGGCAGAAGGCTAGGGCGAGGAAGGCGTTTGAGGAAAAGGAACGAGAATACGAGAGGAAAGAGGATATCAAGTTGGAGATGAGGAAAACTATGCAGGAACTATTTATTAATATCAGGAAGAAGAATTTTGAAGCTTCAGTTGATTCTTATAAGAAGCTTAAGCAGCAATTCAGCGAATTTCCATCTAATTACATTGATGAAAAGAAGGAGTTGTACAACGACTTGCTTTCATATTATATACAAATACAAAAGCTTAAAAAGGAGCTGAAGCAAAGCCGAACTGTCTCAGTTCCCAGTAATAATGATGTTGAGGCTGCTGACAAAGGGAAATATTTAAATCCTAGAGTTATAAATGGTATTATTGAAGGCATAAGAAACGATGTTAAGGATAAGAAGTTTGATAGTGCGAGGGAGAAGGTTATTGAGCTAAAGCACATAACTAGCAGCATCCCAGAGGATTACAAGCATGCAAGGGCTTTGCTTGAGTCAAAAATAAGCTCTATTAACCAGAAAGTGGATCTTGCTAAGAGGCGCTGGGAGCACTCTCAGCAGGCGTAGAACTAAAAAAAGAGAGGTTGTTGTTCATGGAAGAGGTGAAGAGGAGGAGGCTTCTGGATAAGTACGTGATTAACGCGCACGGCATAAGCATAGACATTGAGGTTATTTCCAGTGAGGAAAAGTCGGTCCCGTTATACTTGGTTTCGATAACTAATCTAACCGAGACCACCAAGCTTATTTTGGAGAAGATACGAGAAGAGTTTGTTTCTAAGCTTGACTTGGCGGATATTGAGCAGAGTAGGGAAGAAGAAGTCGGCGATTTAAAAAAGCATTTTACACTTAGCATAACCAGGCTTATAAACAAGTATTTTCCTCAGTCAGATGAGAAAACTAAGAATACTCTTATAAATTATTTGCTGGAGGAAAACTTGGGTCTTGGCAAAATAGAGATATTGCTGAAAGACAAGAATTTGGAAGAAATTGTTATCAATAATCATGTCGAGCCAGTCTGGGTGTATCATAAGAGGTTCGGGTGGCTTGAGACTAATATTAAGATGCATACTGAGGCTAGGATTAGGCATTATGCCACTATGATTGGCCGAGCGGTTAATAAGGAAATAACTGTGCTTAACCCTTTAATGGATGCGCACTTGCAGAACGGGGACAGGGTTAACGCCACCCTAGCGCCGATTTCTACCAAGGGGAATACTATAACTATAAGGAAATTCGCTGAGGACCCTTGGACTATTACTAAGTTTATTAAGGTAGGCACGATATCTTATGGCGCGGCTGCTCTCTTATGGCTTGGTATTCAGAATGAATTATCTGTGATTATTGCTGGTGGTACTGGTTCTGGTAAGACATCTATGCTTAATGTTGTGAGCAACTTCTTTCCTCCGAACCAGAGAATTATCAGTATTGAGGATACTCGTGAATTAATGCTTCCTGGCAATCTCCACTGGGTTCCAACTGAGACTAGGCTTCCTAATCCTGAAGGGAAAGGCGGTGTGACGATGCTTGACTTGCTTGTTAATAGCTTGCGTATGAGGCCTGACAGGATAGTAGTGGGAGAAATCAGGAGGAAGCAGGAAGCACAGGTATTAATGGAAGCAATGCATACTGGGCACAGCGTCTATGCTACTCTGCACGCTAATACTGCTGAGGAGACAATTACTAGGCTTACGAATCCTCCGATTGAGATTCCTAAGCAAATGATTTCCTCACTCGCCATGGTTCTAGTGCAGAATAGGAATAGGCGTACGGGCAAGCGTAGGACTTTGCAGGTTGCCGAGGTCACATCTTCGGGGGATGCGAGGGTTTTGCTTCAGCTAAATGCTATAAAGGATTCTTTGGATAAAGTTGCTGAGTCTGAACAAATATTAAGGCTTATCTCTCTTTATACGGGCATGAGCAAGGAGAATATTGAGCAGGATTTGAAGCATAAAGAAGAAATATTGAAGTGGATGGTTTCAAACAGGATTTTTGACATTAATGACATAGGAAAAATAATGGCTAGGTATTACTTAGGAACATTAAAGATTAAGTAAGGGTTATAATAATGGGGTTAATATCAGCGGTAACTAATCAGTACCCAGGGCTTAAGAAAGAGCTTAGGATGGCTCGTATAAATTTGAGGCCTGAGGAATTTATTCGCAAGTCGCTGAAGGGCGCTTTATTTATGGGCTTGTCCGCTACTGTTTTGCTGTTTTTCTATTTTGATAGGACTGGGGGGCCGTTGATAATGCTTCCAGTTATATTATTTGGGTTGGTCTACATGTTTTTCCAGTTTAACATGATTAAGGCTAAGGCAGCAGTGATTAAGAAGCAGAAAGATATTGATAAGGACGTATTGTTTGCTGGCAGGTACTTGTTGGTTAAGCTAAATTCTGGCCAGCCTTTGGTTACTGCCTTGTCTGATGCTTCGAAGAGCTATGGGGTTGCAAGTAATTATTTTAAGGAGATTGTTAAGGATATTGAGCTGGGCAAGCCTATTGAGAAGGCCTTGGCTGATGAGTCTGAGTATAGTCCTTCGCCGAGGTTCAGGAAAATATTGTTTCAGATTAGCAATGCTTTGAGGATTGGTATTGATGTAACTAATTTCTTGGAGTCTACGCTTAATGAGATCGCAGATGAGCAGTTGATTGAGATTAATCGGTATGGGAAGAAGCTGAACAGCGTTACTTTGTTTTATATGTTGCTGGCTGTAGTAGTTCCCAGTTTGGGATTGACTATTTTTACGGTTGTTGCGACTTTGGCAGGAATCACTGTTAATATGACTTTTTTCCTGGTTATACTGCTATTCCTCACTATTTTGCAGAGCATATTCCTTATCGTGTATAAATCGATCAGGCCTAATATTAATATTTGAAAATGGAGAAAAAAAGCTTCTTGGAGGATATTGGCAAGGCGTTTGTGCCTAAGAGGTTCAGGCCAGGTCTAAGGATGTATTTGGCTAAGGCGGGTATTAATTACGTTCCTTATAAGTTCTTTGGCATCCTTTTTTACGTCGCTATAGCTCTTACTGCAGCGATTTATTTTTTAACTAATTTTTATAACTTGGTTGCGGACAGCCCTCCTTTGCTTGTAGGCCTGTATGTTTTCTTGTTCTGGTTTGTATCAAGCTTCGTTTTATCTTCTGTTATTATTGCAGGCGTTTATTTTTACTTGAACTTGCAGATTTATAACCGTGTTAAGATTATTGAGTTTCATCTTCAGGATTATTTAGTTCTTGTTTCTACTAACCTTAAGGGGGGCTTGTCTTTTGACAAGTCTTTATGGGTTAGCATTAAGCCAGAATTTGGAATTTTATCTGAGGAGATGGGCTTAGTCTCTAAGAAGGTTATGACTGGCACTGACTTGAAGGATGCTATGCGTGAGCTTGCCTTGAAGTATGATTCTCCTACTATGAAGCGAACTATGGATATTTTGATGGGCCAGTTGGAGAGCGGGGGGGAGATTGCCGATGTCCTGGATCAGATAATTGATAATCTTAGGAAGACTAAGATAATTAAGGAAGAGATGGTTGCTAATACGTTGCTGTTCACTATTTTTATTACTGCGATCGTTGTTGTTATTAGCCCGCTGTTGTTCGCGCTTGCATTTAACCTTTTATCTATATTGATTAGTGTGTCAGCTCAGATAGCTCCTGCTATGGATCAGGCAAGCACTGCAACTATTCCTTTTAAGCTTGAGGAGATACAGGTGGATAAGGATGAGTTTCGTGCGTTCAGTGTTCTTGCGATTTCTATTATAGCTTTGTTTTCTTCTATGATCTTGTCTATAATCCAACGAGGGGATATTCTTGGCGGTTTGAAGTACATGCCTTTCTTTATTGCTGCGTCCGTCGGCTTTTATTTCTTGTTTATGGCTGTCCTTTCAGGAGTATTCTCTTTTTTCTAGCAAGAAGCTTTTACGAAAAGTAAGAGAGTGTTATCTTCGCTTTTGGCTTGATAACACGGAAGAATTAGGGGCTTGGTCTAATGTGAACTCATTTTTGGGTTCAATGACTGAAACCATTATTTGAAGAAAGAAAAGCTCCCAGTGTTTCTTAGGGGGGAGGGTGGTTAGAGAAAACGGCCTGGGAGCCCTCTTTTGAGTGTTTATTTGTTTGGTTTTTTGATTGTGAATGCTTTTGGCGGCCTTCTTAGTTCTTGTAGCCACATTAATCCGATTCTCATCATGTTTTTGTTGAATTTTTCGCTGAGTTTGTATGTTTTTTTGTACATGTCGTAGTCTATTATGCCCATTGTTTTCATTGGTGTGAGTATTCTGTCGTAAAATTGTCTTTTGTTGTATGATATGCTTGTTTGTTTCTTTTTTATTGGGCTTTGGTCCTTGGTTTCTATGACTGTGCCGTCGTGTAGTGCTGTTGCGAATAGGCTCATTTCGGTTTTTCCTAGTTCGCCGTTGTTTAGTTTCATTTCTTCCATTAGTAGGTTTGCCACGATGACTTGTTGTTTCGTGGAAAATATGATTTCGAATATGTTTTCTGGTAGGTTGTATTGGTCGAATAATATTACCATAATCCTACTATAAGGCACAACTAATATATAAATGTTTCGCTTTGTATAGCTTTTTGTATACTAGTGCCTTGTTATAGTAGTTTTATCTGAGAAAAAATCTTTTATTCTTTTCAGCTCATCCATCCTTGGAATATCCCTAAAACCAATCTTTCCAATGAAAAGCTCGTCGATCCTCGAGGAACGACCAAAACCCTTAAGGAAATACCACAACACTTTGAGAAAACCAGAAAAATACAAATAATCCTTAGTATATGCTCCTTTGTTCATATAAGTTCCTCGCTTAGTTCTCATAGCCATGCTAAAAGAAAGCTCGACGTTCCCTGTCAACGCATGAATCCTCTGAAAAGTCCCGTAAAAACCATTATTAATAGCACTCCTGACAGCAACGGCCTTCAGCGCAGGCATGAACAGGACATTTAACGGATTGTAAAACCCGAACTCCTCAAATGTAGCCAGCCCCTCTTCGAGTTCATCATAGTCTGCGAGGCCAAAAGAAAACACTCCCAGGATGTTCTTCCCATTAACATGCCTAGAACCATGAACTCCTAATTC
>SLQZ01000016.1 GCA_007131205.1 Candidatus Woesearchaeota archaeon
AGGATTTTCTTGAAAATGAGGAAACTTATAAGTGGAGAGTGTATGCTGTGAAAACAAGCAGCCCGGAGAATTTTAGTAACTGGTCTGTTGTTAGGAGTTTTGTTACGGGAGGGTAAGACAGGAACATATTTATATTATAGTATGTTCTAAGATAAGATGAGGCGTTATTTAACCAGAGTCTTTCGTTTAACAGGCAGGGCAACAGGAGTACAGCAAGCTAATCAAAGAAGTGTTACCAGTGCTCCGGTTAATATCAATGTTCGGGAAGAAGATGTTCCTACGGATTACACTGTGGATACTATAGGAGAGCTTCGTGCGCTTACTGGGATGAGTGATGGGGATACTGTGCGTGTAAATGGTTATTATTCTGCCGGTGACTGGGGTGGCCCGCGAATTTATGATGGTGTGGGCTCTGGTGGAGGGGCGGATAACGCTGGTACAATTATTATGCCGGATGGAGGCGGGCTGTTTAGGTGGGTGATGCGTGTCCCGGAGAATTATTATAATGTGCGGTGGTTTGGGTTGTCTGAATTGAATTCTGGTGCGGATAATAGGCTGTCTTGCAGGAATGCCTTGAGCACTGCTGATCATTCAGCAATAAGAAGATTATATCTTCCTGGTTCTGGCGGAGTTTATAATTTTATTACTGTTCCTGGGGATCGTGGGTTGTTTGGCGTGGCGGACATGCAGGATATTGAGATTTTTGGTGATGGGCATTCTCTTCCTAGGTATGAAACTAGTTTTGCTAACCATAATGCTGATTTAGTGTTTGTTGAAAAGTATCCCGCTGAGAATATTAGGGTGCGGTTTTTGCATCCTCAGGCGAATAATTCTGCTTTGAGCATATCTTATAATAATAGGGATATTACTGTTAGCTTGGAAACGGATTCTAATGGCAATATTGTTAGTACGGCGAATGATGTAATTAATGAGTGGAGGGTCAATCCTGATGCTCGGTGGAATGCTGAGTGCATGATTTATCTTGCGCAGGATGATGGTGTTGATGTGAGCGGCTCTGGTGTTGTTGAGCCGTTTGGCTTCCAAAATTTGGTGCCTAAGGCTAATCCTACTATTTTTAAGGTTGAAGATGGTTATGAGATCCATAATCATAATGTTGGCTTTGTTCGCACTGATTCAAATTCAGCGAATATTTTTGTTAGGGATGTTGAGTTAGATTTTAACCGGGATAATGTTCTTTGCAATAACCCTCATTTTACTTCTTCCGTTGTTGCTCCTGCGGGGCTTGTTACGTATAAGAATATTGCTGGGAGGAATGTTGGGACGACGCCTGAGGGTGCTATACCTAGTGGGTTTGGGATTGCTCATAGGGTTCGGCTGTTTAATTGTTTTGCTATGAGGACTGCTGGGGCCGGGGTGAATGCGAAAGACACTGATAATTTTTTGACGGATACGGATGTTCCTGGTATTGAGGATTATATGTGGGTTCATAACATGCATTTTTATCGGTGTGGCATCCCGCAGCATTCTGTTTTTGACAGGTCTAATAGCGTGAATTTAAGCTGGGGTTATTTATGGGTTAAGGATTGTACTTCTATGCATAGCAATAATTGGGGCAAGACTGGTGGTGAGTGGAAGACTTATATTCTTGAAAATGTTTATTTTGAGGCGGGTGATGGCCAGCCTAAGTATGATGATGTTGGTGGGGGTTCAGGCTTTGTTTTGCAGTCTACTGGTACTGGAACAAATCCAACTCATGATAATTATGACTTGCGAAAGTATGTGTTTAGGGGAAAGAATGTGTTTAATTGCAAAGGCTTGGTTGGGGGAATGAATATTTATGGCCATGTTGATTCTGAGAGCGGGGAGTGTTTTCTTAGGAATGTTACTTCTGGTACGGTGATGAGGTCGCAGGGGGGGCATACGCGATTCAAGAAGCTTAGCATAGAGAATGCTTCTGGGGCTATTGCTGCTATAAGAACTTTTAATCCTTGGACTTGCCATAGCTTGCATATAGATGGTGTTCAGTTGAGGGGTGTGAGTGTTGGGGGTAGCAGTGTTACTCTTGGGGAGGCTGTTGTCAGGAATTGCGGCCTTGATTCGGAGGCTGCTTCAACTGCGAGGGTTGGGATAGATGTTGGCAGCGGGACTGTTGAGGTTTGCCAGGGCTTGTTTGAAAATAATTATTATAGGCATATTCATGGGGCTAGTGGGAGCACGTTGAGAAGGGGGCAGCTTTCTTTTTCGGGTTCTCCTATTGGTGGAAATATTGGGGGCGTTTCCAATATTATTGATATAGATTGTGATTGATTAGTTGTTTATTTGATGTTTGTTTAGGTGATTTGACAAGTCTGTTTTGGTTTTGCACAACAATTTATCTTCAATATTGTAAATAATTGTGGGTGAAAAAACACATATAAACCAACCAGCAATACCTCTTGCCATGCCAGACATAAAGAGACAAACAGCAATAAAATGCACAATCAAAAAAATCTTAGAAGGCAACTACGTCCAAAAGCCCGGCTGGGAGCCAAACTACGTAGAAATTAGCGGCAAAAAAATTTCGCGAGCAAACATCCTTGCAGCAATAATCTCAAAAGAAACAAGCTTGATAAAAATAGATGACGGCTCAGGACAAATAACAGTCAGGTTTTTCTCAGAACAAGAAAAAGCAGACAACTTACACGTAGGAGACATAATCCTTCTAATAGGCCGCCCCAGGGAATACAACAACGAAAGATACCTCGTCCCTGAGATAATACGAGTGATAAAAGAAAAAGGATGGATAGAGCACAGGAAAAAAGAGCTTGGAAGCCAGGAAGTAAGCGCTAAGCCCGCAAAAAAGCAAGAAGTGCAAAAGAAAAGCATGCCACAAGCAGCCCCTGTGCAAGAAGAATACCTGGATAACGAGCCCCTAAAAATTCTTGAATCAATAAAGAAGCTGGATGCTGGCGAAGGTGCAGATATTGAAGCGATAATAAAGCAATCAGGGGTTAAGAATGCAGATAAGCATATTCAGGAAATGATAAATGAAGGGGAAATATACGAGATTAGGCCTGGAAAGCTAAAAATACTTTAAAACGGGAAAAATATTGGGGTAATCCATACTTCTAGGAAAGCAGCAACGAAAAGCAGCCCTAGGCTAATCAACACCAAGTCTGCGCTGTCCAATATAATATGCTCAAACTTAGCAGTCCCAAAATCATGCCTGATGACAGCCACGCTTATTATCCCTCCGGCTAAAGCAGCAGTAAAATATGCGAGTATCTCAGGTATCCCATGAATAGAATATTTCAGCAATCCCACGCTAATAATGTGGAAGTGCTTGGCAACCATGGGCAAGCCCACAAGATCAGAATAAGCTGCCAGATTATTCCTTATAAAAACACCTATTGCGGTTGCTATTACGCTCGCATTCCAAGTCAATACAAATATTGCGCCTGCCCCGTAAACAAAGGAGAATAGAATCGCAACGACGAGGACCATTACGTTGTTAAAAAAAATTTTTCCGAACAGCTCAACCTGCTCCGGGGTAACCCCGAAATAAGTCATCATGCCCGTCGTGCTGGACCCTCCCCTGATTATATTCAAGGTATCTATCTGTGAAGCAAAAAAATTGTTCACTGTCTCCCATGGAAGAGTAATAAAAAGAAGAGTCATGCCAATGGTGATTCCCACGAACAAGAACATGAATGCTGCCAATGCCTTTCCATGCTCTTTCAGCAATAAATTCTCCTTTAAGTCTTGCAAGTCCTTTTCTTCCTCGTATTTTATTATATTATACATCAGCGGTACGCATGCAAGAGCCGTAAAAAAAACTATTGCCATACTAGCGTAAATCTCTAAGTTCGTCCCGAGGAATATAGCATATGTCACTAATCCCGCAACTAAGCTTGCAAGAAAGCCAAAGCCAAGCATTAAGTAGCGCTTCTTCTCAGCATTGGCAGGCGACAATAAAGACTCTAATACCATAAATTATATCCCCAACCAAGGCTTTATATATTTTTCTAGGCTAGAAGCCTTTTTTCCTATCCTGAGTCAGTGCTCTTATTGCCTCATCCACGTACCCAGAAGGATTTCCCTGAAGGCAAATAATCTCATTATCAGCAAAGCCCTTCCCTTCCAAGTAGCCATGCTTCAAGCCCAACTCAGCATCCCTAAAAAACTTATCGTGCTCAAGCCAGGAAACATACCTGAATAACGAAGAATAACATTTTACGAAGCTTTTTTTAGTGCTATCACATTCACACCCATGTTGTTTATGCATATCCTTAGCCAGTCCTAACAAAGAAAATAATAAGCTGCCCGTCAAGTGATAAAAAGAGCTTTCATGCATAGGATTATAATTATTCCTTAAAGAAATCACTCTTTGCTCAAGCAAAGACAGCTTCGTTCTTGCAGTATTTGCATCCATAAAGGCCACGTTCCCTTAAGGAAATATATATTTTTTGCGAAGAAAGCCCTAAAAGCGCATTTTTTTTATTTCCTTCGCCGCTTCATCCCAAGAAAAAACCCTTTTTACCCCATCCAAATCCCTTTTGTTCCAAGGCTTATCAAATAATATTACCTGTATATTTTTCTCAGCACAATCCTCTGCGTAGCCTAATTGGTCCTCTAACAAAACACTCGCCCCCACGAGCTTGCAAAGCTCTGATTTCCTTAAAGAAGAAGAATTATCCAAAGAAAAATTGTTTGAGAACAAGACGTCCTTAAACGCGCCAGGAAAATTCTGTTGAACCCATTCCCTTGTTTGCCTTTCAGTAGCTTTGTGCCTTGAAGTAATAACAAAAAGCTCAAAGCCATCATCCTTTAGCGCGTTAATGCCTCCGGCTGCTCCCTCGCACACCCTTAAGTTCCTGAACAAATCAGTTTCCTGGAACATATGAACCCTTTTAATATGCTCATCCTTCGTGCAATTCCAAACCTTCCAGAACTCATACGTAAAAAAATCGCTTTTTGAAAGAGCCGTTCCAAACCTTTCATTATGAAAAACGCACATGCCCTCCAAAAACTCAGCCAAAACTTCGTCAAGGTCTATGCCGATAATCCTCATAGCTATTATCCTCCAGCCATTCCAATAATAATTGCTTAGCATCCTTGCAGGCAATATCTTCAAACCCGCAGCCCGACGCTAATTCATGCCCGCCCCCGCCAAAAGCCTCAGCAACTTTTCCTACATTAACCGACCCAGGCAAAGCCCTTAATGAGACGCTGCAATGGCCATTCCTAGGCGTGACAACAAATCCCCAACCAACATTTTTTACCTTTCTAATGTAAGAAATAAACATTTGGGCTGCTTCCTTCATAACATTAACATCAACACTTGCATTGTCAATATAGGAATAAAGAAATCTTGGCCAGTCTCCTCTCCTCCCTACCTTGGAATTAGAAACGAGCTCCTTAAAGAGCATGTAAGACTTGTCAAGCACAAAATCATATTTTGACTCGAACTCCTGTATATTAATATTTGCTTCCTCTACAAGCCTTTCAGCCACGCCAAAGACACTTTTATTTTCTTTGCTCACAAAGCTGAACTTGCCTGTATCCCCTATTATTCCAAGAAGCAAGGCTTCACAAACATTTTTTTCAACGCTTTTTTCGTCCATGAAAAAAACGTGGTATAAGAGCTCTGCTGTAGAGCTGAACCCAGGGACTATAATGCTTAAGTCATGCTCATCTGCTTTTCCCGGGTGATGGTCTATGCAAGCGCTAAACGCCAAGCTCGGCTTTTCCTCTCCGGAAAACCTTCTCCATTGTGAGCCGTCAAGGAATAAGACAAAGCCATCTTTAACATGCCCTGCGATGTCCTTTGCAAAGATTACGTTTTCGTATCCTTCAAAATAAGAATACCTCTCAGACTTGCTGCCTGAATAAACGCATTTAACCTTGCCCTCCGGAACCCCGAGATTGTTAGTCACGTAATGATACGCTGCTAGCAAGGAGCCTATTGCGTCATCATCAGGGCCTATGTGGCACGTAATGAAAATCTTGTCTGCTTTCAAGGCTTCAGAGTCAAATTTTTTCTTGAAAGCCCTCGCCTTCCCAATAAATTCCTCGTCCATAAGAGCCCAGAAAGCGCTTGTTTTTATAATGTTTTTGCATATAGAGGGAAATGGTTATAAACACGCCTTTATTACCAATACAATGGAAGTATTCATTGAAAAAACCGGGGAGACAAAGAATGTAAGCTTTAGCGGGACGGCAAAAGCCCTGCTTGAATCACTACGCGTGAATTCCGAAGAAGTAATAATCACCAGAAACAACAAGATAATAACCTTAGACCAGCAAGTAAAAGATAGTGATTCAATAAAAGTACTAAGCGTGATAAGCGGCGGATAAAAAAATGAGATGCAAAGAATGCCCTGAACCAGCAATAATAGAGAATCCTCAGCTCTGCCAAGCCCATTTCACGGATTATTTTGAAAGCAAAGTAAAAAAATCTATTGATGAATTCGGATTAATAGAAAGAAATGAAAAAATTTGCGTCGCAGCCTCAGGGGGAAAGGATTCAGTAACATTGTTGTACATCCTAAAAAAATTTGGGTATGACGTTGAGGCTATAGCGATTGATGAAGGCATACACGGGTACAGGGACCGCACATTAAGATTCCTGAAAAAATTCTGCTCCGAAAATAAGATAAGACTAAGAATTTATAGTTATGAAAAAGAATTTGGAAAGAGCCTTGACAAAACTGTTAAGAAGGGCGAGCCTGCCTGCAACACCTGCGGCACTTTAAGGAGGCATTTGCTGAACAAGCACAGCGAAAAATATGATAAGGTAGCAACAGGGCATAACCTTGATGATGAAAGCCAAGCAGTCCTGATGAATTTATTGAAAGCCCAGAAAAAGCTTTTTAGCAGGCAGGGCCCGAAGACAAGAAAAATAAAGGGATTCACGCAGAAGATTAAGCCTTTTTATTTCTTAAAAGAAAAAGAGATAATGGTTTACGCGTTCATAAAAGGGTTGAACGTCCCTTTTTCTGAATGCCCGTTTGCAAGGCTTTCGTACAGGTCCAAGGTAAGGGATGCGTTGAATAAGTACGAATTAATATACCCTGGAACAAAAGAGAACATACTAAACAAATACTTGTCCATAAGGTCTTTTGACAATCAAGAAACTAATTCTTGCACGAAGTGCGGCTCGCCGTGCTCAGGCTTGGAATGCAAGGCTTGCAGGATACAGCAAAGAATCGCCTCAGAAACATGATTTAATCCTTCTTTTCTTTCTCGGATTTTTCTCCAGCAATCTCGTCTATTTCCTTGTTGATGCGCTCAATGAAATCTTTTCCTTCCCCTGGCCCTTCCTCTTTTTCAGCTTCCTTTTCTTGTGGCTCAGAATCTTCCAGTTTTTCCTCTTCTTGATTAGCGTCTTCTCCGAGCTCCTCTTCACTGGTTTCTTCCTGCTTGGGCTTCATCTCAGAAATTTCTTTTTCAGCCTCATCTATATCTTCCTTGACCTTGCCAATCCTTTCATCAAATCCTTCCAGGAATTCCTTGTGCTCAGCATCATCACTTTCCTTTTTCTCAACTCTCTTCATCCTATCAAGAACCTTTTCGGAGAACTCGTTATTATTGTCTTCCTCATCATAAACCTCGAGGTTTCCTAGTTTCTCAGGCTTTTTAACATCCTTGAAAACATTTTGGATGTCCGCCTCGCTTTTTACATCAAAATATTCAAAGAACTTCTCGCTAACCTTTAATTTATATGTTCGGCCATGCCTTTCTTTCTTAATAAAATCCTTTTCCTCAAGCATCTTAATATGCTCATACGCGTTGCTGCCCCTAATATCAATAACCTCTGACTGAAGCACAGGGTTCTTATAAGCAATAACGGCAAGAGTAGCCATGACATAGCTGGGAAGCTCTGTTTCCGCAATAATCCTGTTAACTATAACGCTGTACTCCTCCTTAATATTAAGCTTCCAATGGTCCTTCTCAAAAAATAATTTAAGGCTTGTATCTGCGTTAGCATAATGCTCTTCCAATTTCTTCAAGGCATCTTTCAAAGCTTTCCCTTTCAGCTCTGTAACACCAGAAATATACTCCTCAGACAAGTACTTCCCAGATGCAAAAAGAACCGCTTCCACTTTCTTCCAATCTTCCATACCAAACAGTTATAAGAACGTTGTTTTTAAACTTTTCCAAGAATTTTCAGGCCCGGGCGTATTCTTCGCCTTCCTGCACAATGCTTCCTTCCTTAACCATCGCATCCAGGACAGGCTTCAGCTCCTTGCCCTTAACACCAATCTTCACAGCTATCCCATCAGCATCCTTCTTTTTAACTATTTCAGAGTCTATAGCCAGGAGTACGGCGTTCCTGATAAGAGTGTTAATATTCTTCAACAAGCTTTTCTTATCAGAATCCATTTGGACCTGGTTCATGTTCACCTGGTGCAGCTGTGAAAGAATATCCCCCATGAAATCCGTGACCTGCTTATCCTTAAGAACCAGCTTTGAAGGCTCCTTGAGCTCTATGCTCGCGGGCATAAAATTAAAAGCTATCCACGACAAATTATCAAGGCTTTTAAGCAATAACTCCATCTCAGAATAAACACCCCACAAGCCTTCACCAGCATCCTCAGCGCTGCCACGGTCTTCCTTCACAAAAACAATTCCCTTTTCCTTCTTAATAGTATCCACAACAGTAGACATTGCCTTCTCAATGTGCTCCTTAGGATTACCAACAATCTCTATAAGCACGTTAACATACAAATATCCTTTCTCCACGTATTCCTTTATTTCCTTGCTTTTCATGCCCAGAAGAGAACCCAAGGATACTTAAAAAACTTTGTATTTTTATGAGAAAAAACAACGTAATTATTTTATGGCTTTTTGTCGTTTTTGTGATAGTAATTATTGGTTTCTTTGTTAAGCAATACCCTGTTAGCGTTGTCTCCTATTCCTCCGTCCCACCAAAACCATTCATCGATGTTGAAATCTCTTGATGTAGGTGTGAACGAAGGCACGCCTCCACGGTCATCTTCGTGGTCTATGATTCCACCTGTATGTTGTAATTCGTTTATTCCCAGCATTGTTTCTTGTACTATTCTCGTATCAACAGAGTCCCTATCCCAAGGCCTGGCACCAACGTGTTCAGGCAAATAATCAAGCAATTCCTGAATGCTCAGAATGTATTTGTCAGGATCTGCTATTATGTCAGGTGATGTAACAATCTCCTGGGGTTGGCTAACTATTGTAGGTTCCGGGCCGGTAAAGTAATGTGTTGGGCCTTGATTTCCCCAGCCACCTTCCATTATATAATGAGTGCCATCCGGCCAATACCCAATATTTCCATTATGGTATAACATAAAATTGCTGCCGCCACTTGTTGTCCTGAAAGGGCTTCTGCGTATGTTATCCATGGTTGAATCTGGGCCTGCCTGATGATAATTACTTATCAAGTCAACATGAGTAGGCGCATCTATAGGATCACTTGGAGTTCTCCACCCCGCACTCGTCGCGCCATCCCCCCAATTATACATGATATTATTAATTATGCTTGCATCACTAGCACTGCCTAAGTAAGGATTACGAGAATCACAATGCGCCATAAGATTCCTGATTAAAGAAAACCTCCACGCCCTGGCAGCTACCAACACGCATTTTGAATGAGGTCCTTTCGGATGTGATGAATTATGAAGCCCTTCAGCTATGATGTTATTGCTGAAAGTAACGTTTTGGCTAGTAATCTCCCGTATCTCTTCATGTGTCGCCCCGGATGGAGAACTTCCTCTTATAGTCATCTGCTGGTCTATAGCCCAAGTAAAAGAATTCCTGTCTACAACAATGTTACGCGAGTTAGCTACTACTATGCCATCATTCTCATAATTTTCTATTCTATTATGCTGTCCAGGCCTTACTTTTAGGTGTTGTATTATAACATCATGCGTGTCTTGCACTCTTATAGAATTTAAGTTCGTAATAGTAATTCCTGGATACGAAGCGGTTTGTCCGAGAATAGTTTTGTACGGGCTATTAATTCCAAGATTAACACTAGAGCCCAAGCTAATTACGCCGCCGACTTCGAAAACAATGATCTCTGGCTCGTTACGGACGTAGCGAAGAGAACCACCATTCACCGACTCAACAGGCGGATTACCTGACAAGTGCTCAACAGTTACAAAATGGTTAGAATGAATTTCTAGGATGCGTATGTGAGATTCATAATCACTCCTGGTAGACATCATCCTATCACCTTCCTCATATAAATGGTTGTTCCCCTGCGAATCTAATGTTTCGATAAACCTTAGTCTATAAGTGTTATCTCCTAAATATGTAACGCCCGAACTGTCATGTACTGTGGCTCTGTAGCTAAATGCCCACCTTATAGTTCCAGGCTCAAGGCCATTGCCCAGGCTCGTTACTCTAACAATTTTCGGCTCCATAATCCCAGCAACTACGTCGGGGTGTCCCCATGCTCCTTTGGTTTCTGAACCCCACCCCATTAGGGAGGGTAGTTCTATTTCTTCTGGCTCTTCGTCACTATCTTTGACTTCGATGTTTATTGGTGGGCTAGTAACTGTTTTTTCTTCGGCACTGGTTGCCTGTATTGTTCTGCCTGTGAGGGGGTTTTCTTCTGGTGTTAGGGGTTGGCATGCAGCAAGAAGTAGTAATAATGTGATTGTGAGTATTATTGGAGTTTTTTTGTTTTTCATTGCTTAGAACTTTTTATTTGGGTTTGGGTTTTTATAGTTTTTTGTGGAGAATCAGGTTTTCTTGTCGTTTTTGTGGTAATAATTATTGGTTTCTTTGTTCAGTAATACCCTGTTAGCGTTGTCTCCTATTCCTCCGTCCCACCAAAACCATTCATCGATGTCAAAATCCCTGTAAGTTGGCGCATGGTCCGGATACCATGATTCATTCCAGTTCTCGGACGCTGGCCATAATTGTTGCCAATATTCGGTATTAGTAGGCGGAACACCGGAGAACTGGTGTTGTAAAGCATGAAAAGTATATAGTGTTCCATTAACTTGATAATTGACGGCATTTCTCATAGCATATACTTCGTTTGGGTCCCATTCTTCAACATACGCAAATTGAATTTTACCCGTGCCATATCTTACTTTGTCTATTATCCCCTGGTCAATTGCATCACGATCCCAGGGTCTTGATCCTACATTAGTATCAAGATAGTCAAGCAGGTCTTCTGCCGGCACCAACTCAATCGTATCGTGCCACTGCTCTCTTTCTTCTAAATGAATAATTTCCCTTACTCCCGGTTCCTCTCCGTGAGAGATAGTCCAGATGGGAGTTAT
>SLQZ01000051.1 GCA_007131205.1 Candidatus Woesearchaeota archaeon
CATAAAATACTACAACGAAGAAAGACTGCACATGAGCCTCCAACACAGAACCCCTCAAGAAGCATGGAAAGAATGTAAACCACTTTCGTGATGTAAACCACTTTCGGGACAACAGATATTTTTGGCATTGAGAAATATTTATATATGTGCCGAGGTCGTTTATTGTAGAATGCCTAATGTTTTTGATTTCAGGACTAAGCTTTATATAGTCCTAGGCGCGATTTATTTCCCTAACTTTTTTTATAATCTTTATATCTGGCTAATTCTGGGCCAAGCAAGTTTTTTCCTCGAGCTAAATCGTCCTTTACCTTTACTATTTGTCAGCCTGAGCTCTGTGATTTTGGCATTATATTTTTTAATTTTTAAGACCGGAAAAACCAGGCTTATCGGATGGGTTTTTGTTACGGTACCCAGTTTAATCGCTCTTTTTAATCCTTTTCCCCAGCTTTTTGCTCCTGACATTCCAAAAGGCAGTTTGTTACAGATTTTTCAGCTTATTACGACAGGCAGCAGTGATACAATATCCTTTTTCTTAGCTTTCTCCTATTCTTGGATTCCTCTACTAACGTTGGTGATTGCTGCCACGAAAATATTAGATTACAGTAATAAAAATTTCGACAGGTATATTTTCTTTGTTTTCATTGGTTTTTTGGTATTATCAGATTTGATTACAGGACTGGTGGTTGGCTTTAGATTTGTATCTATTAGTATATCTACTTTTGTCTACGGCTTCATCGTTCTTGCTGCTGTTCTCTTCTGGGATTACTTGGAGAAGAAAAAGGCTGCCGCAGTCAAGTCATGAAATACATTCTCAAGCAGCAGAATGAATTGAGAAACATTTATATATGTGACTTAGGGTTTTATAACCAGGTTCTAAAAAGGAGAGGTGTTTTGTTGAAAGATAAGAGCAGTAAAGCCAGCGAAAACGAAAGGTATTGGTTTGTAAGGACTGTGGATGAAGCATTGGATGAAACAGGGTCCTCAGCACAAGGCCTTTCTGACAGCGAAGCAGAAAAAAGGCTAAAAGAATATGGGCTAAACACTATAGCAAAAGAGGAAGGGTTTAAGTGGTGGAAGAGCCTTCTAGAAAAGTTTAACAGCCTTATTATTTACGTGTTGTTCGTTGCTGCTATTATATCTTTAGTGTTTAACGAAATAGTAGAATTTATTGTTATAATAGTGATAATATTGATAACTGCTTTAATGGGGTTTTTCCAAGAATACAGTGCTAACAAGTCCATGCAAGCATTATCCAAATTGACAGCTAAGAAAGTAGAAGTTGTTAGGAATGGGAAGCGTAGAGAGATTCCTGCTGAGGAACTCGTGGTTGGAGATATAGTATTATTGAGGAGAGGGATGATAGTCCCAGCTGACTTAAGAATTGTTGAATGCTCAAACCTTTCTGTTGACGAAGCTATACTAACAGGGGAGTCTGTGCAGAAGCATAAAATAATTGGGCAAATTGAACATAAGGACTTGCCTTTAAGCGACCGTGACAACATGTGTTTCGGTGGTACGAGCGTGACGGGGGGGTCAGGCAAAGGATTGGTAGTAGAAACAGGCTTGAATTCAGAAATTGGGAAGATTTCTTTAGCACTAAAGAAAATTGGTAAGACAAAAAGTCCTTTACAGAAGAAAATTGATGTGATGGGTACAAGGATTTCTTATATGGTGATAGCTGTATGTGTTTTCTTTTTCGTAGTCCTTCAACTAAAGCAATTCGAACTGTACGAATCATTAATTCTGGTTGCCGCTGTAATGGTAGGGGGTATTCCTGAAGGTTTCCCTTTGACGCTGACCCTTGCATTGTCTAACGGTGTTAGGCGCATGGCTAAAAGCAATGCTATCGTGAAGGACCTTAGTTCAGTTGAAACATTGGGCACAACAACTGTTATTTGTACTGATAAAACAGGTACCCTTACTGAGAACAAGATGCGCGTCAAAAAATTCAGCTTGTCTTTGGATAAGGAATTCAGTGTTGATGGCCACGGGTATGACCCCGAAAGCATTTTCACATCTAATCATAAAGTCGTAAGCAAAGAGTATTTCAAGAACCAAGCTTCTTTCTTTGAGGCTTGTGTTCTGTGCAACAATGCAGACGTATACTTAGAAGATGGGGACTGGGTTCTAAAAGGTGAGCCTACTGAAGGAGCTCTTTTGACTCTGGCAAAAAGTGCGGGTTACGATGAAGTAGTATTGAGAGAGGACTATAAACGGATTTACGAAATACCTTTTGATCCAGCGCATAAGTTCATGGTGACCGTGAACAGAGTAAAAAAGGCAGGCAAGGAAAAAGAGAAAGCTTACCTTAAAGGAGCACTCGAAAAAGTCCTGGAAAAATGCACTGATATCCGGGCGAATAACGGCAGGCTCGTCAAACTCACTGACAAGGAAAAGAAAAAAATACTGGAATCAACGCATAAGTATTCATCTGAAGCCCTTAGAGTACTAGGTGTTGCAACCAAGAACTTAAATGGGAGAGTACATGTTAATGATAACGGGCATCTGTCAAAGAAAGACCTTGACAGGATTAGCAAGCAATACACTTTCGAAGGCATAGTAGGGATACAAGACCCAATAAGAAAAGACGTGTTCCAAGCAGTTAAAGAATGCCATTCTGCAGGTGTTGATGTAAAAATAGTTACAGGAGACCATAAGGTTACTGCTCACGCAATAGGGGAGCAGCTTGGATTGCTAAAGCCAGGACATGACCGCATAACCCTGGGTGTTGAACTCGACAACATGGATGACGAGGAACTCGACGCCATAATAAAAGAAGTTGCAATATTTGCACGGACAACACCCGATCACAAGCTGAGAATTGTGAGTTCTTTGCAGCGCCTAGGAGAAATCGTTGCGATGACAGGTGACGGAGTGAATGATGCGCCTGCATTGAAAAAAGCAGATATCGGTGTAAGCATGGGCAAAGGCGGCACAGAAGTAGCCAGGGAGTCATCTAATCTTGTCTTAGCAGATGACAATTTCAGCACAATAGTAAACGCTATACGCGAAGGAAGGACTATATACAGCAACATTAGAAGGTTCATCTATTACTTCCTAACAATAAACTTCACAGAGGTAACATTAGTAGTATTCACAGTACTAATAGGCCTATTCAGCCCCCTCACTGCGATAATGATATTATTCATCAATGTAATAACAAGTGTAGTTCCATCCCTAGCGTTGGCCGTAGAACCCACGCATATGAAGGTTATGAAGCAAAAGCCTAGAAACCCAAAGGAACACCTGCTAAGCAAATACATCCTTTCAAAGATATTCGTCATGGTGCCAATATTATTCTTGGGGACATTCCTATTATACTTATGGGAGCTAAACGTAGCAGGAGCAACCCTTGAAAAAGCAAGGACGGTGGCATTTGCAACGATAATAATGTTCGAATTATTCCACGCATTAAACGCTAAGTCGCTGCACGTAACTTTGTTCAACAAAAACTTTTTTTCCAACAACTACCTGTTCTTAGCAATACTGACGTCTTTCACGCTTATGCTGATGACAATATATACCAGGTTTGGAAACGAAATATTTCAGACAGTTCCGTTATACTTAGCTGACTGGGTAATAATAATACTAGTATCAAGCTCAGCAATCATAGTCTCTGAAATAGTGAAGATGCTCATAGATGCTGAATTTAAAGAGCAAAGCAACCTCCAAGGCATAAAGATAAAACTACAATAAGAAAAGATTTAGTGTTAGCCGTAGTAGCTTGGCTTTTCATCCCTCATTTGCTCGCCTGCAGCGGAGCGGAAGTGTTTTTGCAATTCCTCGTAAGCTTTTTGCACATCCTTGTTAACCGAAGGATTGACTTTTTTGAGTGCTTCTTCGAAGTCCTTTATCTTTATCTCCTTGGATTTCATATCCCTTCGAAGTGCGAGGATAGCTGCTTCCTTGCAAACACTTTCGACGTCTGCGCCAACATAGCCCTCAGTTTTTTCAACGAGTTTATTAATATCGACATCTTTAGCCAAAGGCATTCCTTTTGTGTGCACTTTGAAGATGGCTTCCCTAGCTTTCTTGTCAGGAACACCAACTAATATAATCCTGTCAAACCTTCCAGGCCTAAGCAGGGCAGTGTCCAGGATGTCAGGCCTATTCGTAGCGGCTACGATTACTATATCCGCCATTTCCTGCAAACCATCCATCTCTGTAAGCAACTGGTTTACTACTCTTTCAGTTGTATGATGGTCTGTGTCTTGCGCAGCACTCCTCCTCGGAGCGATGCTGTCCAGTTCATCAAAGAATATAATTGAGGGGCTTGCCTGCCTTGCTTTCTTAAAAATCTCCCGTACTGCTTTCTCGCTTTCACCAACCCATTTAGATAACAATTCTGGTCCTTTCACGCTGATAAAGTTAGATTCTGCTTCATGCGCAACAGCCTTTGCAAGCAAAGTTTTTCCTGTTCCTGGAGGCCCGTATAATAATACGCCTCTTGGAGGCTTAACACCAAGCCTCTTAAAGCTTTCCTTATGCTTTAACGGCCACTCTACTGCTTCCTTTAGTTCTTGCTTAACGCTTTCAAGGCCTCCTACGTCGTTCCAAGTTATTTTGCTTGTCTCAATCATTACTTCTCTTAAAGCGCTTGGCCTGACATTTTTCAAGGCTTCCTTGAAATCATCCATTTTTATGCTTAGCTTTTCCAGCACTTCATCGCTTATTGGCTCCTCCTCATCAAGCTTCAGTTCAGGCAATAGCCTCCTGAGGACATTCATAGCTGCTTCCCTGGTCAGGCTTGCAAGGTCAGCCCCTACGAAGCCATGTGTTACTTCGGCTAATCTTTTCAAAGACACATCTTTAGCTAACGGCATATTCCTCGTATGAATCTTAAGTATGTCGTGCCTGCCCTGAGTTTGCGGTACGCCTATTATTAGTTCGCGGTCAAACCTTCCAGGCCTCCTAAGGGCTGGGTCAAGCGAATTCGGAATATTGGTTGCTGCTATTACTACTACTTTCCCGCGGCTTTTCAACCCATCCATTAATGCAAGCAACTGCGCAACAACCCTTCTCTCAACTTCTCCTTTGCTCTCCTCCCTCTTAGAAGCAATAGCGTCTATCTCATCAAAGAATATTATGCTTGGAGCGTTCTTTTCAGCTTCATCAAAAATCTTACGAAGGTTTGCTTCGCTCTCACCGTAAAACTTGCTCATGACCTCTGGGCCGTTAACAACATAGAAATTGGAATTTGTTTCATTCGCGACAGCTTTAGCCATCAAAGTTTTTCCTGTTCCAGGCGGGCCATGCAACAAGACTCCTTTAGGCGGCTCAATGCCTAAGCGCTGAAAGACTTCAGGGTGCTTCAAAGGGAGCTCTACCATTTCCCTAATCTTCTTTATCTCTTCCTCTAAGCCGCCAACATCTTCGTAGCTAAACTCAAATGCGGGCTTTTCTTCCTCATCCAGCTTCGCTCCTTCCTTTCTGTACTCAATAACTGTGTTCTGTGTTATCATGACTGGCTCGCCTTTTGGCTGCGCGTCAACAACCAAGAATTTTAAGTCTGACAAGCCGAACATGCCGGCGAAGCCTTCATCGCCGCGCATCTTTCCAAACATGTCAAGAACCTTGGACATTTCATTCATGCCTTGGGGCTTCCGATGATGGCTCATTGCAACTATATCGCCTTTCATAACAGGCTTTCCAAGCAGCCCTATCTTGAATATTGCGGGGTTATTCGTGCTTAGCATTACGTCTTCCCGTGCAAGCGCAATTGTAACTTTGGCTGCTTCTTTCACGTCAGCTTTCTTTATCGTAACTACTTCGCCTATGCCTGTCCTCGCGTTTCTCCTGATTAAGCCATCCATTCTAATAATAGGCAACCCTATATCTCCTGGGAGGGCCCTGTCTGCTATGCCAACAGTCTTCCTCTGCCCTGTTATCTCAACTACGTAGCCTTCCCTGATGCCTACTTGCTTCATATAGCTAGAGTCTATCCTTACAACGCCTTTGTTTACATCATCTTGTATTGCTTCTGAAACTTTGAGCTTGATTCCTTCCATTTTGTTAATACCTGCCGTTTAGCCGTAGCTATTCATACGTTCGGGATGGCTCTTTTTTTATATATCTTTTGCTTGCCTTGCCCTTAAAAAATTGGGTTGTGCTGGCATGCTGCAAGAACTATTTTTTTTTCTTTGGCTCTGGTTCTTGCCCTTGCTTTATCCTGGGTAGCTGTATTGGCGCTGGGAGCCCTAGTTCCCTGGATAAGAATAAGGCTTCGAATGAGCACTTGTTCATTATATTGTTAAGGATGCCTGCTGCTAATTCCTGGTCTAGCTTCTTGTTTTTCTTCCATCCTTCAATTATTTTCTCTGCCTGCTTGACTTCTTCTATTACCAGGACTTCTCCTTTTAGCTCAATATCCCCTATGTTGGGAGAATAATCGGATGTGTACAAGAAGCTGATAGACATAGCTTTCCTTGTCTTGTCAGTGCCCATATTCGTTTCTTTCAAGTCTGTAATCTTAATGTTGTTTGTTACATTTATGCTGCCCTTAGGCGTTGATTTTTTAATTGCCTTCATTTCGTTAAGCGCTATGTTCAGTATGTTCATAATATCACCTTTGTACTGCTCCATAATGGGGTTTTGTTTATAAATTTTTTTCTTGGGAAACATATTTATACTAGGTTTTAATTATGCTTTTAGGTATGGCTAGGAAGCGCTCCAAAAAGAAGAAAGGTAAGGTTTTAAAGGCAATAATAAGCGTGTTTTTCTTCTTTGTTCGCGCATTATTTTATTTGTTCAGCTACATCGGAAGGTTTTTTATTTGGCTGTTTAGGCTTCTGTACAATCCTCTTAGAAAAAAAGTGGTGAAGGCATCACAAGGTCCTGGGATGATCAAAATTAAGAAAAAAGCAACTCCGAAGCCACGGGTTATAGAGTCCTTAAGGGGTGATTTTAATTCTTTCTGGAGATCGTTGAGGGAATCGGATTCGCTGATAGGTATCGTTGTTGGGGCTAGAGGAAGCGGGAAAAGCGCTTTTGCTTTGAGCTTGGCTGAGAATCTTAAGGGTGCAAAGAAAAAGTGCTTTGCTATGGGGTTTTCAAGGAAATCGCTGCCTGCGTGGATAACTGTTGTTGAGCATGTCGATGAATTGGAGAATGACAGCTTTGTTGTGATTGATGAGGGGGGCATTTTGTTTTCTGCTAGGGATTCTATGAGCTCTGCTAATCGGATGCTGTCAGATTTATTATTCGTTGCAAGGCATAAGAGCCTTACAATAGTTTTTATTTCGCAGAATTCTAGCAGCTTAGAAGTCAACACTTTGCGGCAAGCAGATTTTATTGTGCTTAAAAGGTCTTCCTTGCTGCAGAAGAATTTTGAGAGGAAGATCATCGCGGATATTTACACGGAGCACGAAGAAGGCTTCAAGGAGCACGCAGATATTAAAGGCATTGCACTGGTTTATTCAGATAAGTTTCTTGGCTTTATAGAAAATGACCTCCCGTCTTTCTGGTCTGATGCGGTGAGCAAGAGCTTTAAGTGAGCGAATCGTGTATTGTGTAGAAATACTCAGAGTATTTTTCTGCAAGTCCCGGGTTTGTTATTATTAGTATGTTTTCATCGTTGATTGTATGGGCTGCTCTTGTAGGGTTGTAGCTTCCTGTTATTATTGTCTTGTTGTCTATTATGAATAATTTATTGTGTTGCAGGCTTTGCTCAGAGCTTATCTTTGTGCTTATTCCTGCTTTATCCAGCAAAGGCTTTACCCAAACATCTTTTCTCTGGAAGTTTTCTATTATTCCTTTTACATGCAATCCTGTTTCGTGCTTAGATGCTAGTATGCCTGCGATTTCATTGTCTGTGAATGTGAATGTCATAAAGTAAATAGATTCCTCTGCTGCTTGGAGTTCCATAATAATGTTTTCTTGGCAGCTATCTTGCGGGCAAAAATAGTTTTTTATGAGTTGGCCGCTTAGGTTTACTTTTGGTGTGCTTGTCTTTGTCTTTTTGCTTCCTTGCATTAATTCTTCGAACTCTTTTTCGTAGTTGCTGGCTATTGTTCTTGATTGGATTACTAATAAGTTGTTCTTGTTGTTTTCTTCACTTATCGTCGGGTTGTAGCTTCCTGTTATTGTTGTGCTGCTGTTTACTACGCAGAATTTATGATGCATGAGCCCAGGGCTTTTGATTTGGATTCCGAGCCCGGAGTTGTCGGTTGAATGCGTTATTATGCTTGCATTGGAATGTTTTAGTGATTCAATGAGCGCATCGATATTTATGCTGTAGAACGCGCATTTAATGCTTTCAGCACCGCTTATTGCTTTTATGAATTCGTGTGTGCAGTTTTGCAGCGGGCAAAAATAAGCGCTTATTGAGCCATTTTCCTCGACTATTAAGCTGTCTTCGCTGACATTTTTCATGCTTATATGTATTATAGCAAGTACAATAATTAGGCTTGTGCAGATAAGCACTTTATTCGTGTTCATGTTATTGCTTCGCATATATTTATTAAAATTAGTTTGGGTCTTAATTCCGGAAAAAAAACAAAAAATATTTAAATAAAGCAATTAAGAATAATGCTTGAGGTGTTTTAATAATGCCAGCAAAGAAAAAAGCAAAGAAAAAAGCTACTAAGAAAAAAGCTGTAAAAAAGAAAGCAAAGAAAAAGGCGGCTAAAAAGAAAAAGAAGAAGAGATAAACACGTCTCATCTTCTATGCTTGCCTAATAATTTTATTTTTTATTTTTTGGTTTTATTTCTTTCATGCTTTTCATCAATGAGAACTTAGTTCCAGGGTATTTTTCTTCTATGGATTCCAGTATCTCGTTTGTTTCATTGTTCTTAGGGTATCTTATGCCTAGTATGCGGCATATTTCTTTTATTTCTTCTTCAAGCACAGTCCTTAATGGGTTAAGAAGATGCTGCTTGCTTTCCTTGTTTTCCAAGAATTCTTCAAGGAATTCTTTTACTTCCTTGTCAAGGCTTCTTGGCATGATTGCATTTGGGCTGTTTTTTGATAGTTTGAGCCGCCCGCCGAATATCTCGCTCAGAAAGTGCTTTGCGATGGCTGTCTCGTGGGATGTTGACCTGGCAAAGCCATATTCTTTTTTGATATCTATTTTTTGGCTTACGCGAAGGTCTTTCCTTATGCGCCTGCTGATCATTTCCATGAAATGGCTATCGCAATAAGTCCTGTTTGTATATGTGCTTTTTGTGCTTCCTGCCTTTTTGCATTTCTCACATTTCACACGCAAAACCTCTTTGTATTCATTATATAATGGTTACAAAATAGAAAAATTTAAATATTCGTATTACCTTTCTTGAGTGGAGACAAAGCATATTTGTGCTCACCTCTTTTTCCCGGGGAGATTCTCTAACTTCTTGTTCTTGAATCTCTCTGGGTTTTTAATCATCTTCCTTTTTCTCTTCCTATTATGCCTTTTGACCATTGTGGCAATAATGGTTCCGGCCAAGAATATCCCGATAGTCATTCCTAAAAAGAACCCGAAGTAGAAATAACTTGGAAGCCCTTGAAAGTCGCGCCTGCTAACCGTATCCTTCCGAGGGAAGTACATGTCAAGGTTGCTGAACTCAGCCGCGTATTCAGAAAAGACTATTGAAAGCTCCGGCCTTGATTCCTGGAGGGAGTTTGCGTAATCATAATAGCTGTAGCCTAGTATCGGGAAATTTTCTCCCTGCCTGTTTATCTGCGCCCTTGCAAGTGCCAGCTTATCATTTATCAGCTCAGAGATCTTCTCCCTTGAAACCGCTGTTGCGGACAATACTGCGTTAGCATCAGCTTTTGTTCTTGTTGCACGAAATATGCAAAAAGCATAATCTCCTGACTGTTGTATTGATTGGGTTTCAACCAAGTCTTCCCTGTAATCAGAAGCGGCCAATGGGAACATGATCTCAAGATAATTAATTCTTTCCTCCGCTTCTGCAATCTTGGTAAGGCACGCGGAAGAAAGATGGCTTTCATCTAGCACTACTTCTGCGCCCGCTCCATAATCAAGGAATCTTGACCATGCCTTTGCACTAAAAAACCTTTCCTTAGCATAACCGACTTGGTCAAGAGCGTTTTCATCCCGCAAGATGTTCTGCGCTTCCAAAAGCCTCTCCTTTACTATTATAACAGTTTCAAGGTCGGACAACGTGTTTATGGGCTGATTGTTAATATTTGCTATCTCTGCAAGAATCTCAAGCATTAGCATGTCTGCCACTTCCCTTCTTTGCTCCACAGAATAGTTTTCGTATTGTATCCGCCTTATTCCCGTATTAGCAGTAAAGCAGAAGCTCGCAGCGCTATAGTAGTCTCTTCTCTCCATTGCTTCAAGGCCGTTATTCATTGCCTCATTGGTAGCGTTGACTGATTCGTTGTACTCCATAAGGAGCTCTTCTGGGATCTCGCTGGCAATAATGTCGTACCTTTCACACAATCCTTTTGCAATATCTCCCATTATTTCCTGGTATTCTTCAGGTATTGTTATATCATATTGGTAATCTTCGTATTCAACGCCTGTGAATTCGTACAGTGCTTCCTCTATCGTTGAAACAAGCACTATTTCTATTCCTTCAACTTCTAACGCGTCCGCGTAAATAGTTGTTTCATTAAGTTCCGGGTCTCCTCTTTCCAGAATACTCCATTTTGGTACAAGGATTTTTTTGAACCCTGCATTTCTCGCAGCTATTGCTTTTTCTTCTATTCCTGCCACTGGGCCTATTATGCCTCCTGAGTTGATGGTTCCTGTCATTACTATGTCTCTGTCAAGCTTCGTATTGTCCAATAGGCTTATTGTCAGCAGTGCTGTTGAGGCTCCCGCGCTTGGGCCTCCTACCACTGAGGATCCTGTCCTTATTGTGTAGAAGAAGTCTTTTTTGGTGCAGTCCATATCGAGGAAGTTGCACGCGACGTCCTTCGCGTATCTTGTGCTTATCTGTGTGTCTATTCTTGATAGCGGGAAGGAATCTATGAATACCCTTCCACTTCCGGGCTTTATATCAAGGTATAGGTCTGCTGTGCCTCCGAATGTCTCGTTGTTCCTTTCTCCCACTGTTAAAAGGGTTGTATGCCCTTGCCGTGCTTCTGCAACTGCGGGGAGTGCGAAGAGCAAGAGTATTGTTGCCAGGATTGCTTTTTTCATTTTCAGTATTTCTGCTTGTTCCTCCCTCTTTTTTCAACGACTTCAAGCCTTTCAAGGATTTCTTTTTTGTTTGAAGGATTATATCCTTGTAGGAATGATTTCCAAATGTCTTTCTTTGCAGGGTAATGCTTGCTTTCGATTGCTTCCAGGAATAAGTGCAAATCTACGGCTTTGTCTTCCGTCTTGTAGGTTATGCTTGACAACCCGAAGTCTATGAATTTTATCTCGTTGTTTCTGTCAAGGATTATGTTGCTTGTTGTCAGGTCTCCGTGCACTATGTTTTTGTCATGCATAATACTTGTTTTTTCTCCTATTTTTTTTGCTAGTGATGGGTTTGGTGTTAGTATGTCTCGGAGCAGATGCCCGTCTACGTATTCGATTTCCAGGCTTGTTTTCCCTGCTTTTATGAGCTTTGGGGAGATGTCGCTTAGCTTTCCAAGTATTGTTGCTTCTCTTTTTGTCCTGCTTGTTCTTAGCTTCTCATCGATTTCTTTATGCCTGTAGCTTTTTGGGATGCGGTCTTTTATTATCTTGCCTTTTTCTTTAAGGATTATTGCTTCTGCCCCTCTTGCTATTTCTGCAGCCATAACACAAGGATTTAGAGGGTTATTTATATTATTTTTTGAATTGGATATGTTTGAGAATTATGAGGGCTACGAAGGATTCTGTTTTAGAATTCCTCTTCGTATTCCTCTTCATTTAGGAAAAGCTCGTCCATTTCCCACTTGCTTAGCTTCTTCTGGTTTAGGATTTCCAGCTTCGGCTTCTTCGTGTGCTCTCCTCTTATCTCTTCGAGTTGGTGCTCATCTTCTATGCTTTTCTTGTCGATTTCTTCATACATCTTTTCTTCACCTCCCCCTGGTTTGGGTTAGCTTATTTGTATTCTGTCGTTGCAGCTATATAAATCTTTCTATTAATTTGTTACTTACGAGTGGTTATTGAATCGTCCCCCCAGGCCGAAAACCTTTTTATCGCTCGGATAAACCAATCATATTTCTCTCTTTATAAAATTTATTGACAAAAAAATCTTATTTATAAATGACTCGTCGGTAAGCCTTGCACTTAAGGCACTGGGTTACAAGCCTGCTTTTAGTTATTCTCGACCTAGAATTCTTGCCAGGAACCAAGTAGGAGTTGCAGTTCTTGCAGAAACGCGCTTTTTGCTCTTTCGAAAAAGGCACTTTGTACCTCAAAGAGATTTTCCTCGCAAGGGAAACGTACCTGTCAGCCAAGCCCTGGTCTTCGTTATGAGTTGCTTCTGCCTGCCTGAACAGCTCAGATATCCTCTCCAAAGCCACTTTTTTCTGCGCAGGGCTCTTCTTCCTGCTCCTAACAACTTTTTTAGCCATGCATCTGTGTACGCACGCCTATTATTTAATGAATTCGCACAAAACGAATACGCTTCTATATGGTAGATAATTATTTCATGAAAAAGCATTGGCCGAAAGTTTACAATCAAAAATTTTGTGCTTTAGCACTTAAAGGTATTGCTATTCTTACTGGCTTTTCTTCTTTAGGGTTGCTAGTTTTAATCGTGATTGCTAGGGTGATGCTGTCTGGTTTTATGCTTGCAGAGAAATCTATGTCTTCAACAGCCTCTAGCTTTTTCTTGCTTATGCTAAATGGCTCGAGGTATGTGGATGCATTAATTATTTCAAGGCCTTTCACCCTTTCTTTTGTGGACATATCCAGAATCAAGTCTCCTACATCTATGTTTCCCTTGAATTTCTCGTCTTTGGAGAATCCTTTGTGTACTGCTAATATATCATTGTCCCTATCGTAAAAAATGGTCTTATTCATCTTGGTTTCCTCCTAACCATGTTTTCCCAGTGCCTATGCCTCATGATATATGTAATTATATATAAACATTTCCGGTTTTTTCTGTCAAATATTATTGGAAGTTTCATTGTTCTTGTATTGCTGATTTTGAAGTGAAGGCAGTGTATTGTATCGCCGTATTTTCCTTTTTCCGAATATGTGTAAACAAGATTTTCTGGATTGAGAAGGTTTTTTATTACCTCATCCTTATTTCCCTCTCTTACGAATAACTGGTTTTCGAAGTGCGGATCATTGAATCTTATATCTTCTTTCCTGTAATTTTTCAGTAGGCTTTTAATCTCTTCAGGATTTTCCTCTCTTATAAAACTCATATTTTCATGTACTTTATGCTTTTATTATGTGTGCCTGCGTTGTTTCCGTAGTTTTTTCGGCATGCATCGTTACCAAAGAAATAATCTTCTATATGGAAGTTAATTGTTTTTCTTCCAAGAATTTATTTTTGTTTCATCTTATGCCTTAGAAGCCCATTTTTTTTCTGAGTTTGTTGATTTGGTGCTCTTTATCCTTATCGAATCTGATGAATTCTTCAGGCGTGATAGGGCTTGGGTCTATTCCAAGGTCTTTGCACGCATTTAAGTATCCTCGAAAAAAATCTGGCGTTGTCATCAATGATAGCTTTGTAATGAATTGGTCTACATATGGATAATCATCTTCATTTATTTGGAAGTTGAGCCCAGAACCCCTTTTGAAATACTTATTTATTTTGCTTGCAGGAATTTCTTTCCAGCCATATTTTTCTACAATTGATTCAATTTTTTGATGGCCTTCTCCATATTCTTCTATCACTTTTTCTCTCATATTGTCATTTCCACACAACCAAAAAGACAATCTATTTTTTAAGCTGAATATCAATATTACAATTATCATATGCCTACCAAAATCATAGCATGTCCTGCTACGTCTTAAGCTTCCAAGCTTTAATCCTATGTCGTTAATGTCAGCGTCTAAAGACGCAGATTCGGAAAAAGCTTCACTTATTTCTCGCCTAACGTTTTCATCAGGTTCAAAGTCATCAATTGAAAAAAGTATTTTACCCATATTCATTGATCTTTTTGAATTTAGGAAGCCAGATAGCTCTGCAAGACCTTCTGAGCGAAGCATTGATAGGGTTGAAGCCACTTCTATCGTTTCAGGCAAAGGGTCTTTCCCAATCATTTCTCGGACAAGGTCTTCCGTTGCTGGATCTGTGTTCAGTCTCCAGTCAAAAGCATGGGTAAGCTCATGCACAATAGTATCATATTCATCTGTGTTTGGACTCAAAATAGGAATGTTATAAATATAAAAAGTTATGTAAGGTTGGGTTAGTTTGATTTCAAGAAATATATTTGATGCTGACGACTTATTAAGAATAATGGCTCCTTTATAATCTATTACGTTCTCTGGCAGAATTTTTACATAAATATTAGCTCTGCTTGCCCTTATCAGCCCAGAGTTATTTTTCAGTACATGGACTATAGTATTAAAAACAATATTTAAGATACCTTCTTCAATTTCAAGCTTGCTCTTTTCTTTTACTTTTAAAAACCAATTGTATAATTCGTTCTCTTTGCTTGTTTGATCGGCACGCGAGATAAAACCATCAATTTGGTTATTTATCAAGCTACGTATTTTTCGGTCATTTATTGTGTCTCTATCAATATCGAACCCACATCTTAAATCTAGGAAGATATTGGCTTTCCCAATTTTCTCATTAAATATTTTCTTAGGTCTTTTACGAAATATATTGGATAAAAAGCCGTCTGATTTTTTCGCTCTGAGTAACTTGATATCTGAGTCAACCAAATTTACAATTTTGTGCACTGGGATCATAGATGATCTCTGTTCCCATTGTTTTAGAATCCTGTCAACTTCATTAATTTTTTCCTGGTCGCTTGTGACTTCCTCACAGTATTTTATTATTTTGGTGACAATAGACCAAATCTCGCTGTAGTTATCATTATAATCATATTCGTATTCTTCTAACACGTTGTGCAGATTGTCTAAGGAATCTACACCAGGGCTTTTTTTTGCTTCATTTATAGCTTGCATTATCTTAGGCAAGTGTTTAGAGTATATCTTTTCGTTTTCTACTTCGATTTTTTCCAGTGCTTTTTCCAGTTCCCTTAGCTCATCTTCCTTCTTCCATTTTAGTGATCTCAAAAGATTTCTGTATTGTAGAACTATATTATCATCCGTTTTTTTTGCTTCAAAAGCGAATGGGCCGATTTTTCTTTCAATTTCCAGCAAGTGATTCATTATAGACATTTACAAGTAGTCTTGCTTTTAAGCGATATATAATTTTTTGTATTAAAAACCCACAACATTAAGCTTCTATATGGAAGTTAATTGTTTGTTTAATAAGAATTAAATATAAAGCCATACACACCAACGCCATGGGGTTCCTAGACTTTCTAAAAAGCAAGCCAAAAACACAAGAAATAACGCTAGACGAAGTACCGGACTGGGCAGACAAATACATAGAAAAACAAGAAATAGGCACAAAAATAGGAATCCTAAAAAGAGAAATCCACTCAAAAACCACGAAGCTAAAAGAACTACTAGAAACACTCGAAAAAGCCCAGCCAAAAGACCCAAGCACAATACCAGAAAGAGCACTCGCAATAATGCAAGGCAACAAGAAAAGCTACATCCAAAAAATCAACGCGTTCCTAAGCCAACTAGAACCCCCTGAGAGATACGAAGAAACCCAAGCATTCCTCGAAAAAACAAGTGAAGACCTCGAAAAACTAGAAGAAGACACAAGAAAAAACTACTACATCCTAAAAGATATAATAGGAGACGAAACAAGGCCTGTAGCAAAAAAAATAATCGATCTAGACAAAACAATAAGCCAAGCCAGGCAAACATTCGAAAAAACACCGCTAGAAAAAACAAACGAGATCAAAAACCTCCTAAGAGAATACTACGAATCCAAAGAACAAATCAAAAATCTAAGAAAAGACGCAGAAGAAATAGAAAAAAACAAGCTTGCGCACTACGAAAAAAGAAGCAAAATAGAAAAAAAGCTGGAACAATACAAGCAAGGCCCAGGACACGAAGACTTTCTGCGACAAAAAGAAAAGCTAGAGCAAGCCAAGAAAAAGCTAAAAGAGCAAAAAGACAAAATCATCCACCAATTCTCAGACATAGAGCCAGCACTAAAAAAATACGCTAAGAAAAAAAGGAATGCAGCGCTAAAAAACTACCTTGACAGGCCAGAAGAAGCAATCATAAAAGATAAAGACCTATCAATCATAAAGCACGTAGAAGAAATAAAGCAAAAAATAAAGGAACTAGACCTAAAAAAAGAAAAAGAGGAAAGGATAAAAAAACAAATACAAAGCATAACAAAAAAAGCCCTTGAAGAAGCACAGCAAAAAATAATCTCCTTGGAAGAAGAAATCCTTGACCTGGAAAAAAGAATAAAGAACCATGCAACACACCTAAACATCAAGGAACAAGAAGGATGGATAGAGCACACAGACAAGAACATAGAGCTTGAAAACAAGAAGCTTGAAGAAATTGAAAACCAGCTAGAAAGAATAAACCCTAACCTTATTAAGACAAAAATAAAAAAGATAATAAAAGAGCTAAGCCCAGAGACAGAGCTCAGATAAAAATGGAAGACATAAAAAGATTCACGGAAAAGCTTGCAGGAAAAGAATACTTGGAAGCAACAGCCATAGGAAGAAAGTTCTTCGAAGCAAGAGAAGACCTTCTAAGCATAAAAGAAAAGATAGGGATGCAGCCTCACAGCATAGGGCTTCCCCTGGGTGAGCGGACAAGGAATGGTTTCAAGCCAAGCCTACACTTGCTTGAGAGAATATCTGAAGAATCAGACAAGAAAGTATTTGTTAACGATAAAGCAGAATGGCTATTTCTATGCGGCCGCGACATCCTAAGCAAAAGCATAACAAGGGATGAAGCCTCCAATAGATGGTGCCTTGTCCAAAATGAAAAAGATGAAAACCTTGGCTTAGGCGAAAAACAAGTTAAGGGAAAAAAAGTTGTTGTAAAAAACATTTTTGACAGGGGGGACTTCCTGAGAAGGGAAAAATAGTTCTTATGCTGCCTTGTGCCTGTAGAGTTCAGATACCGTGTTCACGTACTTAATCGGCTCTGAAAGAAGGTTTTCTATCTCTTCTTCTGAAAAAATGTTAAAAGGGAATTCTGGCTTGGAGAATATGCCGAAAGGCTCGGATAACTCGTACTTCATGAAATCTGTATTAGTAGTTATCCTTGCAAGATATGATTCGAGGGTATTCGCGTTTTCGCACTGGTAATTAAGGCTTAAATTCCTGTCATTGTCCTCAAAAGTTATTTTTTCTACGTTTTTAAGCCTTTCAAACAAAGTGCTGGTTATGGTAATGAAAGAGCTACCAATAATAGGCTTATACTCACTAGAAATATCCTCAATTTTTCTTTCGAATTCTTCCTTTTTAATTATCAAAGACATGATCCCCATAGAGGGTCAATTTACTAGAATAAGTATATAAATCTATTTATTTCTAAGTGCTTCAATTGCTGGTAATTCTTTCCCTTCCATTAAGGACATGCTAGCCCCCCCGCCTGTACTCACATGAAAAAACTTATCCCTCAACCCAAGCTTTTCCACTATAGCCACAGAATCCCCTCCCCCGATTATGACCTTAATATCTTTCTTGTCCGCTAAGTACCTTAATAATTCGTTTGTGGCTTCAGCGAACCTTTCGTTCTCATAATACCCTAGAGGGCCGTTCCACACAACCATCTTCGCATCCTGCAATTCCTTCTTAAAAATTTCAACGCTTTCCTTCCCAACATCCAAGCCATACATATAACTCGGAATCTTGTCAACCGTGACATTGAGGACATGTGCAGGGCTATCCCTATCATCGCCGATTACGACGTCTGAAGGCAAGACTATTTTCTCGTTGTAATTCATCATCTTAGCCATTTCCAGGAAATTCTTATCTACCAAGCTCTTTCCAATGCCAAAGCCCTTAGCCTTGTAAAACGTGAATATCATCCCTCCTCCAAGCAATAACTTATCCACTTTTTCAAGCAATATCCTTATCAAAGGTATCTTTGTTTCAAGCTTCGCCCCGCCCAGCACAGCCATAAAAGGCTTCTCAGGGCTTTTCAATGACTTGCTGAAGACATCAAGCTCTTTTTCAACCAATAAGCCTATGCAGCCAGGCAAGAACTTAGTTATAGCATGAACCGAAGCGTGCTTCCTATGGCACACGGCGAATGCGTCGTTAACATATACATCTGCTAGGCCTGCAAGCTTCTTCGCAAAGCCTTCATCGTTAAGCTCTTCCTCTTTGTGAAAGCGAATATTCTCCAATACAACAATGCCAGCCTCATCAGGAGAAGGCATAACATCTTCCAAGTCTATGCAGTCATCCAATTTCTCCACGCTCCTACCAGTCAGCCTTGGAAGCTTCTCAGCAACCCTGTCCATCCTGAAAACATCTTCTTTGTCCTTAGGCCTGCCAAGATGTGAAGCCATTATTACTTGCTTTGCGCCTTTAGCAAAAAGCTTCCTTATTGTAGGTATAGACTGCTTAATCCTATAATCATCAAGGACTTCCCCGTTTTTTCCAAGCGGAACGTTATAGTCCACTCTCAAGAACACTTTTTTGTTCTTAAAGTCCAGGTCATCCAATGTGTTAAGCCCTTCGAGTGCCATTCAAGCAAAAAAGTACGCGTAAATATATAAATATAACCCTTATATCCATAGCTATGAAGAGCGTATCGTTAATCCTTGTCGAGCCAAGCACGCAGGGAAACATAGGAGCCGTTGCTAGGAGCATGAAAAACTTTGGGTTCTCAAAGCTAGTGCTGGTCAGCCCAAAATGTGAATTGGGAGAAGAAGCCCGGAAAAGAGCAAAAAACGCCCAAGAAATATTAAAAAGCATAAAAATCAAAAGAAGCTTATCCGAATCAATTAAAGGCTTTGGCCTGGTTATCGGGACCACTTCTCGCACTGGCAAAGATTACAATATGCCTAGGAGCCCTTTGCTTATCGAAGCTGCCGCAAAGAAAATTGTTGAGAGCAATGCGAGGACAGCTGTACTCTTAGGCTCAGAAAACCAAGGATTATCCACAGAAGTGCTAAAAAAATGTGATTACACAATCACAATACCTTCTGCTTCTAAGTACAGGGCTCTTAACCTTAGCCACGCAGCCACAATTATTCTTTACGAATTATCAAAGGCAAAGAACTCTGCTCTCATAATGGAGCAGCATAAGCATGCATCTCCCAGGGAAAAAGAGGAGGTACTGAAACAATTAAGGAGACTTATCAACAACACTTCTTTTATGACAAGCCACGAGAAAAAAACCCAGGAAATTGTGTGGAAGAAAATAATTGGGAAAGCACAGCCAACAAAAAGGGAAGCTTATGCATTAATAGGATTCCTGAAAAAGCAAAAGTAAACCTTTTTTTTATCTTAAAAGCTCAGGCTTCTTTGACTTAAATGACTTAAACAGGTAGATTAACAGTACTGGCTGGGTTATCATAGATATGACTCCTGTTAAGAAATTGTTGATAATATCAAATAAGGATTCTAGGCCAGGAGACATTATTGTTAATAATGCAAATACTACGCTTATCGTCACGGTTATTGCTATTATGCTAAGCCAAAGCAAGAATATTACAAGGAAAGTCATTAGTACGTGCCCAAAATTATTTTTCAAGAACAGGAAAGAATCCCTTAACGCTCTCCAAGGACCGCTGTTCTTAAGCGAAATTAGAACCTCGCTGAACAAGAACAATATGTACAATACTATTGCAAGAAGAATGTATACTAATAGAAGGGCGAGGCCGAGCAAAGCAAGTCCTCCGTCCGCCTGGTCAGAGACGCCTGAAAACACGGGCTGTACAGCATGATATAGCACTATAATAACAGGGGTTAGAGGGATTAAATATATTATGCCTCGCAATACGCTCATGCCCACGTACCTAAAATATATTTTTGCGCCGCCTCCAAAGATATTCTCAGCGCTTAACTTTTTTCCTGTAACAAGGATTTTGGCGCCGTAAATACCTGAAGCGTACAAGTACCAAGTTATAAGCATTAATATGACAAACACTATCACAAGGTATGTTAATGTGGCTGTATCAACACCTGCTTCTGTTATAGCCGCTTCCAATCCTATGAAATTTAGGCTTATGTTAAATATTAATGTAAGGAGGAGAATTGCTGCGAAAGGAAGAAAAACCACAGGCTTTCTGAAAGCGTCCTTGAAAGACCCAAAAAAATCCCCGAAATAATTGAATTCCTTTACCATACACATGGCTTTTCAGGGTTTTTATTTAAATATCTCTAAAACATGCCTATCACGAATAATATCAATAGCACGATAATTAGAATCACAGCATAAATAATTATCACGAAGAGCATGAAAACCGCAAATCCTAATACGTATATGCATAAGAGTGCTTTCCAAAAGCCTAATCCTTGCACTAAGGAGAGTGCTTTTGAGCGCAGGTAAACAGAATACAATTCAAATCCGATGTACGTGGCTATGCTTGGAATGAACAAGAACCAAGCCCAAGTGCGGCCGAGGAAGGGTATTAATAGGAAAGAAGCTAGCAGGAAAGGCCCTCCTAGGTATCCTGGGGCGACGCTGTAACTCAAGGCTTTATAAGTGTCCTCGTATCTCGCGTTTTTTTTAAACATCCTGACTATTAGGTGTGTCGCCCAGTACCTTACGAATGCGAATAGGACAAGAAACACCAATAGGAATAGGAAGAAAGCTATGAATACCAGTGGCGTGAGTGGTATTTCTATGAATTCAAGCCCTGTTGTTTCGCCTATTTCTCTGAAGACTTCGTTAATGTTTGCCAAGTAATAGTAAGTCGTGAACAACAGGAAGAAGAATGTGAAGATAACAAGGTATTTTAGGGCTTGGCGTATCCCTTTTTCCCTTTTAGCGCTCTTAAAGTATTTCTTTGTATGGAAGAAGACGCCGCGTACACGTCCATAGAATTCTTTAAGCCTCATTTAAACCAGGCTCATTTAGCTTTTTCAGGCTGGGTGTCAAGGAATAGCTTGACTCTGGCGTCGCCTCTCGGCTTTGCTTTCTTGCCAAGCTTGTAATACGTTTTTTCTGCTTCGCTTCCCCACGAATATTCTCCTCTCTCTTTCTGTACCTCGGCAACCTCGAATTCGCCTAGCTCGAGGCCTTTCTTTAAGTGGTAGTATATGCCTCGTAGGGTTATCTTTGGGTATACTTGCTTGTAAACCTTGTATATGTGGTACCCGTGCGCTGCGCCTAGGTAGTACAGTATTTCTATCATGTTTTGCCTTACATTGCTTCCTATAGGTCTTCCGCGTCCCATAACCCTTGATTTGTTTACTTGGTTTAAAAATTTTTCTATTTAACTTCATTATTGAAGAAAAGGCCCTTAGCAGCGGGCTTAAACTCGCAGAAAATCCTCATAATCGAGCTTTAATGGAGAATCGACCAAGAAATGCTCTGCGCATTCCAAACCATGGATTTTTCCGGTTATTCTCCTGTATTCCCAGAGCATGTTAATAATGGTTCCATCCCTGAGAGCCATCTGGGTTTTATGGCATTTCCATAACCCTTCCAGGTCCTCAGCCACATCACTCACATCCACGACCAATGAAGGCATAACATGCCTTGGAACCATGTAGTAAAATATTCTTTGGGCTAAATGGTGCTCCCCGTCAATTTCAGCGTTTTTGAACTTTGCGAACCTCGCCGCTTTCAAGACAAGCCTTCCCAGTGCTACGTGGTCTGGATGCGAAATTCCATCCGTATGGCTCCCGGTAATACTGTGGTAAGGGCTAAAAATAATCTTGGGCTTATATTTCCTTATGGCTGCGGCAAGCTTCTTCGCATTCTCCACATTATCCTCTATGTGGTTATCCTTAAAATCGAGGAATTCCACTCCTGCTCCCGCGTATTTCCCTGCTTCCCCAGCTTCTTTTACGCGCTTTTCAGGAGTCCCATGCGTTCCTGCCTCTCCCCTTGTAAGAATTACGTGGATTGCCTTGTATTTCCTTGCTATTTTCAGGTATGTCCCGCCCATTCCGAACTCCACATCGTCCGGGTGTGCTGAGAAGAACAAAACATCATAACTGCTCCCCATCACGAAAAGAAACATTTAGGACTATAAAAAAGTTTTCCCTTATAAATATCTTCACTCCGCAATGAAAAAATATTTAAGAATGTTCATAATACAAGGTGTTAATGAACTCAAAAGTAATATTATTGATTATAACTGCAATATTAATAGTTTCTGCAGCGAGTGCCGAGAGCCAAAGGGATTTGATAATCTTAGAGGAAGAACCCAACAACGTATACTTCGTAGGAAACAGCGTAACCGTGAATAGCTCAGTGTTCGCAGACGTTTATGCAGTAACAGGCAAGATAAATGTTAATTCCCAGATACAAAATGACATAGTAGCAGTAGCTGAACGCATAAACGTAAATGCGCCTATAGGTGGAAGCCTAAGAGCAATCACAAGCACAACCAATATTGACTCAGCTATATTCAGGGACTTACTAATAATAACATCAGACATTGAAACAACAAACCAATCAAGAATAGGGGAAAATGTTTACATAATCGCGAACAACGCAAACCTACAAGGAGAAATAAAGGGAGAATTAAAAGTCAAAGCGAACACGCTAACAATAAACAACGTAATCCATGGTGATGCTTACATAGAGGCAAGCCGGTTAGAACTAGGCCCTAACGCGCTCATAATAGGGGATGTAGAGTTAAAAGGCGTAACAATAGACGAAGCCAAAGTACTGGGAACCATAACCATAATAGAGATAGAGCGGGCACCAAGAATTATCGCGCTGATAATGAGCTACTTATCCACAGGGCTCCTAATGTTGCTTACAGGCCTAATATTATTATTTGTAGCTCCAAGGTACACGAACAGCACGCTCACAAGGATTAACAGGAACCCTTTCATATCAATATTAACAGGAATTCTGGTTATAATACTAATCCCCATAATATGTTTCCTGCTAATACTAACAATCATAGGAATACCCATCGCGATACTATTATTCATGGCTTACATATTGCTATGGCTCATCGCAATAATATACACAGCGATATACTTAGGCAATATTTTATACAGAATCCTTGATGGAACGCCCAACCACACAATATCCTTATTAGTCGGAACAATATTATTCTTCCTTATATTCTCAATACCATTGATAGGCAAACTAATAATACTTATCATGGTACTAATAAGCCTTGGAGCAGCGACACTATCCGTTTTTTCCTCGAAGACATCGAGGCGTACGAAAAAAGTGAAGAAGAAAGCCAGGAAAAGAATTAAATAAAACAAGCGCTTTCTTTTAAGCATGAAAATACTTTGCTACATAGGAATTCATAAATGGTCAAAGACACGCTTTGTGAGCCACGGATTTTCTTCTAATGTCTTGGATGCTTCAAAGAAATGCTCTAGGTGCAGCAAGGTTAAGAGATGGGTGCAGCCAAAAAATGAATAAAAAACCATTATGGCTGGTATTGCTAATATTAATATTCATACTCCTGGTTGTGATTCTAAGAATTCTCTGAGTTTCTCCAGTGCATTCCTGCGCATACTAATAGCGTTCTTTTCTTCTGGTTCCATCTCGCTAAACGCCTTTTCATGCCCTTCCGGAACGAAAATAGAATCCCAGCCAAACCCTGTTCCTTTCCTCGGCTGCACTATACTTCCCTTAATACTTCCTTCAAACAAGCGGATTTCTTCCTTATTACTGGCAAAACCTATTATTGTTCTTGCAACAGCTTTATCCTCTCCCATTTTCTCGCATACATCTGCAATCCCATACAACCCGATTCGTTCCTCAAACCATTTTATTAACGGTCCGGGCAACCCATTTAAGCATTCCAGGTACAACCCTGTATCCTCAACAATTACAGGTCTCTTGGAATGCTTCAGCGCCTCTAATAACTTAGACTTAATAATCTCTTCGAGTTCAACGCTTTGTATCTCGGGCAAGTCAAGCCTTAACTGCTCTAAACTAATGTTTGGAAGCATATTTTTTACTTCCAAAAACTTATTCTCGTTGCCCGTAACAAAAAACAAAACCATACTTAGAATCTCCCTGGCGCATTAGATTGTTCTCTCCATTGCTGTACGCCTCTTTCAACTTTTTTGCCGGTAATATTTTCAAGTATCGAATATAATTCTTCGTAATCCTCAAAGTGCCTTATGTCTTTAATGGAAATATTTCGTTGTTCTCCGTAAATGTCAAGAAAATAGGTTGTTCCAGTCATAGGCGTTCCGCCCGCTCTTGCTTCCGCGTAAGCAACCCTCCTCTCCCGGATGCTGCCGTAGAGTCTTGGCATTTTTGAAGCTTCCACGATACGCGAAACATTATTTGCGTCTAAAGCCCTAGGCACATACCACGTCGTATACATTATTTTGCCATGTTCTACTTTCACTTTAGTCATAAAATGGTTTAGCCCATAAGCGAGTCCTGCAAAGCCTATGCCCGTCATGATTAATGCGTCATTTGTATGGCCTCTCATAAAGCCAGAAATAGCTAACGTTACTAGTATAGATGAAAAGAAAAGAAACACTATGCCCCATGCCTTGTAAGACATCTTAGTCCTAAAAACTTTTTTCATAAAAAAAAGAAAAAGAACAAGATTTTATAAATTTATTTGGTTTTTGTAGCTGCTTTCTGTGAGGCTTTGCCAACCCATATCGCTGCGATTACTGCTAGTATTGTTACAAATACTGCGTATATCCAAGGGCCTCCTGTGGATAAAGCGCAAAGTGCCCCGGCGTTCTCCGCCCCGCAAGGGCCTACGAATAAAGCCCTTATAGCGTCGTTCCACGCCAATGCTGCGACTAAGCCAAATGCAGCTGTTATTAAAGCCGCAAGCTTCTCTACTACTTCCTTGCTTGCACCCATTTCCCCTTACCCCCGTTTCAGTTGAATAAATTGTTTTTATTTCCAATACATTGACGCTTCTAAGTATAAATATTTATTCAAGTAAGAAGGATGGTGGGCCCTCCCGGACTTGAACCGGGGACCTTCGCCGTGTCGAGGCGACGTCATAGCCGCTAGACTAAGGGCCCTTACCTTTTATCCACGAGTATTTCTAGTATTGCTGCGTACGCAGGCCTTGTTATCAACACACCTATGGTTACTCCTGCGATCGTGGTTAATGCGAAGCCCATTAATAGTCCTGCGCCCGCAAACCATAATGGGATCATTGCAACGACTAATGTGAAGTACGCAGCCATGATTACGAAGAAAGCCCTCTTAAGTTTTTCTGCCCATGTAAGGGGTTCGCGTTTTCTTTTCTTAGATAGGGTTTCATCTGCTATCAGTATTTGGTGGTCTACCCCGCTTCCTATCGTGATGATTATAGCTGCTATCGCAGCCATATCTATATTCCATCCGATTAGTGAGGCGAATCCTAATATGATTGTTACTTCTGAGAGCATTGCAATACTCATAGGTATGCTTACTCTCCATTCCCTGTACCTTATGCTGATTATTACTATTACTGTGATTATTGCTACGAGGCCTGCTAGTAATGCGTTTTTTACGAATCCTGCTCCGAGCACTGGGCTTATTGTGTCTGTCTTGACTATATTTAGGTTTACTGGGAGGCTTCCTGTTACCATTACTGTTTGCAGGGACCTCATGCCTGCGAGTGCGTCGTTAGTCGCTGCTTGCCTCGAGTTTCCTGTCCCGGTCCCTGTGATTTGTATGTCTGTTGCAGGCCTTCCTCTTAGGTCTGCGCTTATTCTTAATTCATCTACGAGAACATCGTCTAAGAATAATGTAAGGTTTTCTGATAGGTAGCTTTGCTGGAATCCTACGCTTACCACGTCAAGGCCTTCTGTAATCCTGGCTTGCCTTTCAGCTGCTTCCCTGCTTAGCGTGATGCTGAACCTGAACCTGCACGCCCATTCATCCTGGTTTATCTGCCCGCAGCTCCCCGGCTCTATTCCTGCCCTGTCCGCTGTCCTGTGCACCACTAATATGTCTCTTTCTCCGCCGCTAAATACGACTTCGTCGCCTATTTTTGCTTCGAATTTTCCTTCTCTTGCGAGTAATTCCTGGACTTCCTGTTCGTCTGCCCCGGCTATCTCTACTGAGATAAAATTGTTTCCGAACAAGTCTGTGGTAGTCCTTACTGTTACGTCGCTTACTCCGAAGACGTTAAGCCTTTGTTCTATGTTATCAACTATCAGGTCGAGGTCTGCCTGGCTGACTTCTTCTTCTGGTTCAAGCATTACGCGTGTTCCGCCTGCTAAGTCCAAGCCCTGCCTTATGTTGTTGTTTGGCTTGTTGTAAACTGTTAATCCTATGTCTGCTACGCCTATTATTTCCTCTACGGTTTTATTCCTGCTTACCGGCCTTTCCACGGTTATGGTTTCGTTGGTTGCTTCATCGAAGAACGTTTCGTTTATGTAAACAGTTTCTGTTTCGTTAAGCGTTGTCACGTTCACTAATGGTTTCGGCGTTATGAAATAAGTCTGTGTTTCGTGTATGAATGGGATGAAGCTTCTTCCTTTCTTCGTTGTTAATGTGAACGTTTCATTAATGCCAAACTGGCTTGTTAATTCGTGGTATTCTTCTACGCTGTTCACGGGCACTCCGTTTATGCTGGTTATGACTTCCCTTGACCTTGGATGGCCTTGCGGGTCAGGAGGGCTTATCGGTATAGGCGTGGCTTCTGCGGCTGCGCTGTCCCTCGCTACGCCTCTTACTGCTACCCCGTCGCCCGTGGTTGGGTTTATGAATATAACTGAAAGAACCAGGAATATTAATAGGATGATTACGTACTTGTTCCTAATCATTCTTTTTAGTATGTTTTTCATTTTTCTCCTTTTCTTTCAAGGTAATACCTTAGGATGCCTGCGTTTTGTATCCATGTATTAATCAAGTCTATTATGAGCCCTATCATTATTATCAGCATGATTTCCATTAAAACCTGTGATTCTGCCACGAGGAATGCTATGAACACTGCTACTAAAGTGGTTCCTGTCATTGTAAGCCCGGTTTTCATTGCGTCAATAACTCTTTCGTAAACCGTTCCTTCTTTTCTTTTCAGGACACGGGTGCTTAGCAAAATGTCTGTGTCTACGCTGTATCCTATGAGCATTAATAATGCGGCTATCCCCGCGGTGCCTATTGTAATTCCTGCCACGTTAAGTATTGCTATGGTTACGACGATATTTGAGAATGCGGCTAGTATTACTGCTGCGCTTGGCACGAAGCTTTTGAAGTATAGGAATACTACGATTCCCATGAATACGAATGCTATTAATACGGCTGTCATGGTTTGCCTGAAGAACGCGTCTCCCAGTGATGCGCCTATTGTTTCCACGCTTAATTCCCTGTCTTCCTTGCCGGTTATTTCTTTAACCCTGTCCATGAACCGCGTTGTAAGTTCCTGGTCTTCTGGGAGTATGCTTGCTTCAATAATTATTCCTGCTTGTCTTCCTGCGTCTTCCAGTCTTCGCGTGTTTATTTCCTGTAACGGGAAATCTGCCTGTAGGGTTTCGCGTATCTCCCTGTGATTAATGTCTGCGTCGAGTATTGTGATTGTGGTTCCGCCTTTCAGGCTTATTCCTTTGTTGATGAAGTCCCCTGTTTGCGCGGTTTGGACGCCTATTATTATAAGGGCGATTATTAGTAGCCCGAAGGGTATGATTAGTAATTGCTTATAGTATTTATTGTAGAAAGACCTGTTGTCATCTACGGCTGGCTCTTCCGTTTTTTCTTGTTTAGCAGAATTGTTCTTTCTTTCGTGGTGCTCTTGGCGCCTCTTCTTGATCCTGTCGCGTCTCTTCATAAATCCCTCTCTCTTTGGATTTGTGGTGTATTAATAAAGATTTTGGTAGTTTTTACTTAAATAAGCTTAGCATTTCTTCTTCTAATTCATGCATTTCTCCTGGTATGATTAAGGAGTGCATAGGCCCTTTAAAATCATGTTGTTCTATTTCCTTGATTTTCCCGGCTTTTATATCTTGGTCTTTTTTTCCAAGCCTTGCAACCCCTATTATTAGTAAGTCTTCTGTGATTAGTTTTTCTTTCATTTTTTCTTCCAATTTTTTTAGGATTTTGATTGCTTCTTTTATCGTCATATACCTAGGCGGCTCAGGCTTGTCAATTCCTTTCTTCAGGTTTTCTTTGCTTGGCTCCGCAGTCTTAATATCTAATAAGCATAATGTGTGCAGTCCTCTCTCCTTGTTTTCCTTGATTATATTGTAAGGCGTTTCCGGCAACCAATCATCGTCGTCGAAGACTATGCTCGTGGTTTTTCCGAACTTGTATAATTGTAATCCGGTTATGCTTACAGCGTTCATAATGGAAGCGTTATTCAAAACCTTCACTTCTACGCCTGTTTTCCTGGCGCGCAAATACAAATCAGTGTGGGTTGTCGCGCTGAAAACATCACCTGAAACCAAGAAGCACGCATCCCCTTTCTTTCCGGCTTCGATTATTTTTTCAGCTTCCTTTTCCACTAGGTTCCTATCGGCTAGGGTTATTTTCTTTCCGTAGTATTCTTCTAAAGCGCTTTTTTCATCTACTGGTATGCTCGTATAATTCTCGAGGAAAACTTTGTCTGCTTTCCGTATTATTTCCAGTCCTTCTACGCTTACGCTTTTCTTATTCCCAAGCCCTAAGCCTATAAAATATAATGTCATGCTTCCCAGTATTGTAGTCCGATTAAAAAAGGTTATGATGAAATAACTTCAATATAGAATATAATTGTTTTGTTTAGTCTCATTAAAAAATTATTTAAACAAAGAAATCTTGCCTCTACGAACCATAATAATTTTGGGGAGGTGCTACAACATGAAAAAAAATCTAAGCTTAACTATTATTATTATAACAACGATATTAGCGTTTTCTGCTTTTGTTTCTGCTTCAGCAGTATTTCCGGGAAACAACAACTTGAATGAAGGCTCATCAACAGAGCCTTACTATGTCTACACTGATAGCTTGCAAGTCAGGGGACAAACAGAGTTAAGGCATGATTTCGGAAACGTTTTCTCTGCTGATTTAACCAAAGGACAATTAAAAGCCATCCAGGCACTAGGAATTAAAACAGAGCCTGTAGGCATATTCACAATCATAGAAGCAACGCAGTGCAGGAACGACAATCAGTGCAGTGACGGATACTATTGTGATAAGACCGACGCGGTCAGGGGCATGGGTGTATGTGTTCCAATAGAAAATGGCGGGGAAGAACCAGAACCAGAGACAAGATCCTGCTATCCTACAACACAGACACCATGGGGTATCAACAAAGTTAATGGTGGCTCCGGTGGAAACGGAATAAAAGTCGCAGTGCTGGACACAGGCGTCATGCAGGAACACTTGGACTTGAAAAACAGGATTGTGGCATGTGAAACCAAGGTAACAAGGTTCAACCCTGACAGGAAAGATTGTGAAGACGGCCACGGCCACGGAACGCATGTAGCAGGAACAGTCCTAGCAGATGCCGGCTCTGATGGCTGGGGAATATACGGAGTAGCACCAGAAGCACAATTAATCGCGGTGAAGGTCTGCGACAGGAGAGGGTCTTGTTACGGGGACGATATCGCAGCAGGAATCAATTATGCTGTGACTGCAGGAGCAAACATAATCTCTATGAGCCTTGGTGGAAGCTCATTAAGCTCATTAGAAAAAAATGCGATTGACAACGCAGTAAGCCAAGGAGTCCTCGTGGTTGCAGCGGCAGGGAATTCAGGGCCTAACCTTAACACCATTAACTACCCGGCAGCATACCATAAAGTAGTATCAGTTGCTGCAATTGACGTAAATGATAGGGTTCCTGACTTCTCCTCGAGAGGAATAAACGCGGACGAATTCGTAGCAGGGCAAGATAGATATATGGAATTAGCCGCTCCAGGCGTAAGTGTTTACTCAACATTGAACAATGGTTGCTACGGGACTGCTTCAGGCACGAGCATGGCAGCACCTCACGTCTCAGGATTGGCTGCCAAGCTATGGCAACAAGATGCAGTAACCACAAGAAATTATTTACAGAACTTAGCACAAGGACATGATATAACTCAAGGGCACCATGCAAGTGAAGGGTATGACCCCGCATCAGGTTTCGGGCTGCCAGTAGCAACATCCTAAAACCCTTATTTTTTTTCTTTTGTTTTCTTTAAATAAATATTTGTAAACAGGCTTAATAAAAGCTCTTTCTAAAAATATTTAAACAAAGAGTTCAGCATAAAATTAAAGATTAAATGAAACCTACGCTGCCTAAGAATTCATTAGCAACAAAATTAAGAAATGAACTTGAAAGAAAAAAATAGTTTTTTCAGCCTTTAAAACGCGATTAAATAATATTATATTCTTAAAATTTTTTTCAGGCTTTAATATACAATCCTATGCGCTAACAAAATAATTATAGTCTATATAACAACAAACAAAGAATTCTTTAACCATGTTTTGCGCACAAAATTTTTTTATATGATTACATCTTTCCCCTTCGCACAATGGAAGCTGTAAACAAAGAAGAATTACTGGAAAAGATAAAGTTTATGTACAAGGAAGTCGCTGAAAAGCCGGATGGAGAATTCCATTTTGAAATGGGAAGGCCTGTAGCAGAAAAATTAGGCTATTCACCTGAAGACTTGGATAACGTCCCAAAAGAAGCAGTGGAATCGTTTGCAGGCGTAGGCCATTACTTTGATTTTGCAGGCATCAAGGAAGGCGAAACAATCCTGGACTTGGGCAGCGGCTCAGGAATGGACGCGTTCATTGCAGCCATTAAAGCGGGCAAGAGCGGAAAAGTCATAGGCTTTGACTTATCCAAAGACCAATTGCGAAAAGCAAACATGCTCAAAGAAAAACACGATTTTTCACAAGCCGAATTCAGAGAAGGATACATTGAATCCCTCCCATTAGAGGATGAATCAGTTGACGTCGTCATAAGCAACGGTGTAATAAACCTTTCAGCCGAAAAAGACAAGGTTTTCAAAGAAATCTCCAGAGTCCTTAAGAAGGGCGGAAGAATGGCAATATCTGACATTGTAACGGAGAAGCCTTTAACAGAAAAAATAAAATGTGATGCGAACATCTGGGCTTCGTGCATCGGCGGCGCACTCCAAATAAACACGTATAAAGAATTAATGGAGAAAGCCGGGTTGAAAGTCGTAAAAGAAAAGCACCACCCTGAGTACGGGTTCCTGTCAAAATCTGCTAGGAACGCATCCGATGAGTTCGGCGTGAAAAGCTTTTCATTCCTAGCTGAAAAACAATAATAATACTTGTTTAATAATCTTGTGCTCGATGTGGGGGAAAGTAGCTTGTTATAAGATTGTTCTTCTTTGCTTTTCATGGCAA
>SLQZ01000049.1 GCA_007131205.1 Candidatus Woesearchaeota archaeon
CATTGAACAAAGTTCCATTCATAGTTGTAAGCAATGAAGACAAACTGAAAAATGCTTCTTTGAAAGAAGGAAAAGGCTTAAAGGATATCGCGCCCACAATTCTAAAACTCTTGGCAATTGAAAAGCCCAAAGAGATGACAGGTGAAAGCATAATATGAAAAAATTTTATGTTGCAAGCGACCACGCCGGCAGGAAGGTGAAATTGAAAGCGTTGAAGTTGTTGGAAGAGCTGAAGATTCCTTTCGAGGACTTAAGCCCTGTTAACACGGATACAGATGACTACCCGGACTTCGCTAAGCAGGTGACTAAAAAGGTTTCGGGAAATAGTTATGGGTTACTGGTTTGTGGTACGGGGATAGGGATGAGCATCGCTGCAAACAAAGTTAAAGGTGTGAGGGCTGCGCTTGTTATGGACGCTAAGGATGCAAAGCTTGCAAGAGAGCACAACAATTCCAATATCCTTGTATTAAGCGGGTGGAAAAACTACAAGGACTTAAAGAAGATATTGAAAGATTTCCACACAACTAATTTCCTGAAAGGAAGGCATTCCAGGCGTGTAAATAAAATAAAAGATTTAGAGTAATCAAAACTTCGCATACTTCACCTTCTTGCCAAGGCTTTCCTCTATTCTTAATAACTGGTTGTACTTAGAAGTCCTTTCTCCCCTGGCAGGAGCGCCAAGCTTTATCTGACCGGCATTAATAGCTACAGCTAAATCCGCTATGAAAGGATCTTCGGTTTCCCCGCTCCTATGGCTTACCATAACACTCCAGTCATTAGTCTGAGCAAGGTAAGCAGCCTCCATTGCTTCAGTAATAGTTCCTATCTGGTTAACCTTTAACAATAAAACATTGCACGAGCCCATCTTAATAGCGTGCTTAATCCTCTCAACACTCGTAACAGTCAAGTCATCCCCAACAACTTGCGCCTTGCCAGCAACCTTACCGCGGAGGGCGGCAAAGCTTTCAAAGTCATCTTCATGGAAAGGATCTTCAATGCTAATAATCCTGTATTTATTGACAAGAGAAGCATAATATTCAACCAACTCCGAGGCAGTATAATGCTTCCCGTTACCAACCTCATAAAAATTAGTCTTCTTATCATAAAACTCTGAAGCAGCTGCATCAATAGCAATCCTTACCTTTCTTTTATGGCCTGACTCCTCCAAGGCAGCCTCTATTAAGTCCAGGGCTTCTTCAGGGGTATTAATCGGGGGTGCGAACCCGCCTTCATCTCCAACGCTTGTAGCTTGCTTGCCATAAGTTTCCTCTAATAATTTTTTTAGCTCATGATATACTTCGCTCACTATTTGCACGGCCTCTGAGAAAGACTTAGCCTTAACAGGAGCAATCATGAACTCCTGGAATTTTAATTCGTTACCCGCATGGACTCCCCCGTTAATAATATTGGCGAAAGGAACAGGCAATACGAATTCCTTGTTTCCGTACAAAGCCCCGAGGTACTCGTGCAAGTGAAGGTTGTAACTGTTTGCACCTGCACGCGTGCAAGCCATGCTAACGCCAAGGATTGCGTTCGCGCCAAGCCGTTTCTTATTATCGGTCTTATCAAGCTTAACCATTGCGTCATCAATATCCCTTTGCTCATCAATCTCCATGCCCTTGAGCTTCTTAGCAAGCTTACCGTTAACATTTTCTATTGCTTTCAGCACGCCTTTCCCGTGAAAAGCCTTCTTCTTATCCCTTAATTCATATGCTTCGTGCTTCCCCGTGCTCGCACCTGAAGGGACCGCTGCAGAGCCAATGCTGCTCTTCGTAAAAACATCCACTTCTATTGTGGGGTTGCCCCTTGAATCAAGGACTTGCCTCGCATAAATGTTTTGTATCTTCAAAATAAATCCCTCTCGCAAAAAAAATATTTCTTCTTACACAAAACGATATAAGAGCTTGTTTATAAATGTTATCCTCACTGCGGGCTATGCTAATGTGAGCGTGCAAACTAGAATTTTAGCTCGTCCCTAATAACAATATTGTGCTTTTCTATAGCCATAGGCGGAATCTCAACTACATACATGGCCTTAACAGATGGCTTGAAAAATGTGAATGGTGCAAGACGCTTTTTCATCTCTACAACTCTCCTGTTCTTGTTAAGAAACAAGACATCTATAGGAGTGAAAACGAAGAGCATATGCAAAGGTATTATTCTTTCTTCCTCAAAAAAAAAGATGTGTGCTTCATCACTAACTTTGAAGCGAAACATCAGCCCAAGAGCCTTGCTTAGATGCGACTTCCTAAAAACTGCTTTAGACGCAATTTTTTTCTCTTTCCCACTTCTAATAACTGAAACCATTATAAAAAAAACTTAAAAAAAATATTATATTTCCTCGATATCGCTTGTCCTGAACATTTCTTCTCCGTTAACATATAAGGAGAAGCTCGCCGGGACGTGATCTATATCGATAGAGCCGTGCACTTCTTCCACGTCTATTACTTGGATACAAACAAGTTCAGGATCAGGGTATGTAATGTCTATGTTAACCCTTACCTGCACAGGATATGATTCCATGATCAATTCCTCAACCTCCAATTGGTGGCAGGGAGTTGGCTTTTCAATCCTGGCAAAATACCTAAATAAGCCGTCATCATACCAAGCACTGAAGTCTTCATCTCCGATAACGAGGCCATCATCGTTTTCAGGAACGCCATTGGCTTCTTCAACGCTTTCCTCTGAAGCTAGCACCCCATCAATGTATATGAGGATTGTATCAGGCTTCTCCATCTCTATGGAATTCTCGAATTCTTCAGGGGTTATGACTTGAGCGCAGACTTCGCCCGGATCAGGCATGCTCGTCGTGAATTCAATCCTGGTTATGGCTCCAGGAACTTCTTCTACGTTTACTTCGTGGCAAGGCGTGGGCTTGTCAATGATTGCTGAGTAAGACAGCATTCCGTCTTCGTAGTAAGCGGAGAAGTCGCTTAGTGAAGATACGCCTGTGCCTGGAGGAGTAATCGGGTCTGCGTCACACGCAGCAACTAATAATGCTGTTACTGCGATCAATGCTAATATAATTGTTTTTTTCATTTTTTCATCACCTCAAAAAAAGGCTTTTCTCATGATAGTAAAACACTACAACTATTTAAATGGTTTGAAGATTTCCAACAAATTCGAAGTCAGCCTATGTAGCTTATCTCTTTTACTTTCTTAAGCCTTTTCAGCGAAGATTTTTCATCGCTGACATCTTCTCCTTTCATTTCTTTCTCGAAAAGCTTAATTTCCTTGTTAATATCCTTGTAATCAACCTTAATATTATACGCCTTTGATATTACTTTAAGGGTTTCTTTCGCGCTCTGCAGCCCAAGGAACATCGGGTGGCCATAGGTTTCTGCGAGAAGCGCTACACCGTTAATTTTTTCTTTTTTTGCCATGCCCACAAGCAAGCCGGAAATGCCAATTATCGGGCCTACTATTCCATAAACGTCTGAGCTCGCGCCGCTTTTCTCAAATTTTTCCAAGAACTTTTTTTGGTTCGCAGTACAGTACACTTTGGGCTTTTCAGGAACCTCGGCGAGGCCTATGCCGCCAAGGGTTACTACTTCTTTACAGCCAAACTTTTTTGCGGTAACAAGAATTTTTTCTGTGAACAAATAACTGGATTTCTCGTTATTAGGCTGCACGTCGCCACAAAGAAATAAGAAGTCATTACCACCTATCTTTTTATGGTATAACTCGATTTTCGGAAGCTCAACCAAGCCTTCCTCGTTAACAAAGACTGAGTTTGGCAGGTCAAAAGAGGAAAAGCTCATAATCTTCTCTGCCTTAAACTGGTCTACTAAGTAATCTGCAACTATTTTCCCTACGTTAGCAATCCCGGGAAGGCCTTCAATTAGTATGGACCTTTTCAGCTTCTTCTCCTTATAAGTCTTGGTTTCCCACATTTTCCTTGGCTTTCCTCCTGTAAACAGCGTATTTGTCTTCAGGGCTGTACTTCGCAGGTTTCACCCTTACACGCTTAGAGCCGCAATCACACGTTTCTTTCAATCCGTAAGACTTGCACTCAGCACACTTCAAGATATGCATCAGTCTTTTTCCCTCTTTTTGAACTTGAACACGGAAGATTTTTCTGACATAACCATTTTTTCAGCGACACCAACAGCGCTTTTTAATTGCTTCTCAGCATCCTTGTACTCTTTTGCTTCAACCGTAATCGAATAATTTCCAGCTCCAAGATAATAAATATTAATAGACTTATCAACATTCTTTGCCTTAATCAAGGCATTCCTGACAAGCTCAACGCCGTTCTCCGCGTAAGTCTTAACCGTGATAGTACCAGAGAGAACTACTTGTTTTGGCTTAATCTTATCCCTTACCAATGCTTCCAAGGGCTCAGCATACTCTTTTTTCAACCCCATTTTTTCAAGGGATTCGTTGTTTTCAACTACTTCCTCAAACGCTGCATATATAAAGCCGTACTTGGGGATAATAACAGAGGAAACTTCGTGGTAAACCTTGTCAAAAGGCTTCTTCAGCTGGCTGGCAAGGCTTTCAACGATTTTCTCAGCTTTCTGCTCCTGCTTCCTCTCATCTGTTTTCTGGCGTTTCTCCCTTTCATTAACCCTTCTCAGGGACAGGTCAATATGGCCTTTCCTCTCATCGATACGAAGGACTTTACACACAACCATCTTGCCTTCCTTAACATAATCACGAATATTCCTAATCCTACCAGGGCTAATCTCGCTTATATGAATAAGGCCTTGCTTATCATACTCCTCAATCCTTACAAAGACAGAGTTGTACTGCACATTAGTAACCGTGCAAAAAACGATTTCACCCTCCTCTGGATAACCTTGCTTTCTAAGAAGCATTATTCTAGTACCTCAAGAATCCTGGCTTTGACCTTGGTCTTCCCGCCTGTCGGCTCAGCCATTTCCTTGCCGCAAACCAAGCAATTAACCTTGCCTGAGGCCTTCCCGAAAATGACTTGCTCATTCTTGCACTTAACACATCTTACTTTTATGAATTTAGAGTCTGGCTCGGCTTTCATCTTAACAAATCCTCCATAACAATTACGTGGTACGACGGGGAAAAATATTTTTCTTTATAAGCTTTGTTATAAGAATGGCTCTGAGAAAAGTAATTAACCCCAGTAGCCGTTAATCTGACTGGGGAGGAACCGTGAGGCAATCACCCTGTACCGGCATCTTCATAAATATTACCACGATTGAGTGAAATATATGGATCGAAATACCAACCGTAACTTATCGTGCCTCTCTCATTATCAAGATGTTGTTGTAACCTAACAAACTCTCCTCCCATGAAATTGTTAAGATACTCGAGAAATTCTTTTGTGTTAGGGGAGTGAGTAGATAAGTTCTCAGGATCGTGGAATGGATAAGTATCCCAATTTTCATCTCGAAAATCGAAGTACCATTGAGCTAATTGTTGCATTATTCCACGGATACTCCCGCCTGAATGTGCAACATCGTCTAAGATATTCCAGCCGAATAACTCGAATATTCGAGCAATCATTGATACAGGAGCAGCCTCATTAAACATATAACCAAAACTGGTAGCACCTCTATCTGATGGATCATAAAAATATTCTACTTCATGTGTATCATGGTACATTAATTTTCTTGTCCGACTCCAAATAGGATCTTCGTAGGTGTACCAATTTTGAACCCTCACTTCCATATCATTTATTCGTTTCTCATCCTGAATGAGACAACCCAAAGCGAGAGTAAATAATATTGCATTATCTGATATACTATCATTCCTCCCATACCCTGTGGAACGACCATCGACATATTTCATGTAAGACACAAAGATATCTTTGTCCTCTTGCTGCCACCCCGAATAATTCCACATTAAATCGGCAATATGTATTAGACGCAGAAACCCCTGACCCACGATGAGATCACGATGCCGGCTATGGACAGATGATATGGTTGGAGCCTCACTCCCCCATGCATTGAGAATCTCTATCGCCTTATCTGCATAAGCTGTATTATCGCTATAAACATACGCCAACGCACTGGCAAGTCCGGGGTCAGTTTGATCCCATAGTACATGTCTCCAGTAATTTATATCTTGCGCATCTCTATCATCATCAATAGAAATTGAGGAGGGAACGCTGGGCGTAAAGGCTTGGGCAACATCTGCATCCTGTATCAGACCATTGTATAGCGAATGCTGCGGTTCTACTTGGTTAGCAACTCTACTTCTCACAATGTTGATCTCTGCCTGTGTAAGCAACGTCATCGGTCTTTGGAAGTGCCACGTATGATCCGCCTTCCTTACATTGATATTTACCGGAACACTCGTAACAACCCCTTGATTAGCTTGCTGAATACCTGTTGCTCTGCCTGTTAATCTGAATACTCTTGTAAGATAACGCCTCATCCATCTCATTAAACTATAATGATATTTAAAACTTGCCGAAGAAAAACTCTACAAAAGAAAAAAAATATATGCATCCCAAAAGAAGCTCCTCACACATATCTCTATACACCCAACAAGGCAAGCACACCTCAAAAAATTCAAACTCTACAAGATATACAAAGATTTACGTCGGAGGACCAGAAAAGTTTCCTCGATGCTTATAAGAATTCACACTAATTCGACTTTCTTAGCCCTAACACCGCTCCCTTGCACAGAAGTCTTCTTGCACGTATTGCACGTATACCTTAAATCGGTTTTCTTGCTTAATTTCTTGCCTGTGCTACGCCAGTTCTTAATCGGGGGCTTGCTGAATTTTCCTTGGTTGCCACCGCCACGATTAGAGCCACGGTCAAGAAGCCTTCTTTTACCGAACCTCGACAAAGGATTAGACGTGCTCCTTCCTTTCTTCTTAGCTTCCGCTACTTTTTGCTCGGTGTGCTTCTTGCAATGCTTGCAATGCCTCTTAGTAACCTTAGGAATCTTCATAGTGGACGGGAAAAGAAAGGGGTTTATAAAGATTTTGGAGAGTAGCCGTACTCTTCCAGGAGGTTATCCAAGTCTTTTTTAATGTCGTTAAATACGTCTGAGAAAGGCTGTTCCCCGTTTATTACTTTTATCCTTTCAGGGTTTTTTTCTGCGAGCCAAAGATAGCCTTGCCTTGTTCTTTCAAAGAAATCTCTTTTGTTATCTTCCATTCTATCGACAATTTTCTCAGGGTCCACAAATTTCTGCTTGCGCTCATGCATCTCATCTACACTTATATCAAGGAAGTAAGTCCTATGAATCTTTTCGCCTTGGATAGCGTAAGTGTTGTTAAGAAGAAAATTGTTCAAGTATTTTTCTTCTCCGTGGAACCTCCCAAATCCTTGGTACGCAATGGTGCTGTCAACACTCCTGTTTATCAGAATTACCTTGTCTTGGATGTCTTTTATTTGGCTGAACAACTGGGCTCTGGCAGCGAAGAATAAGTATGCTTCTGCTAAAGGGTCTAATGATTCGGATTCATCCAAGGAATCGTTGTATTGCTCGTTGTACTTCTTTATTATTTCTTTGTCTTTGATAAGGTTTCTTGTGAGTTCCGCATAAGCAGTGCTTCCTGGCTCCCTGAAAGACTCAAATGGAATATTCTTCGAGGAAAGGTAATCCTGGACCTCGGCATCCTGCGTGTCTTTCCCAGATGCTTCAATTCCCTCCCATGTTATAATTAGTTTCGTGGCCATTTTACCAACTCCTCAAAAAAAAATTATTCGTGCATCCCCAATTCCCCAGTTTGCAGCCTGAAAAGATTTTTTAATGGTGCTTGTTCATATACTTCCATAAAGCCTTTTCCTTCAGGGTATTTTTCGTAGCCTAAAAGCCAAGGATGAGTTCTTATTGTTGCCTCTGCTAAGTTGAAGGCATCTTCCCTGTACGAGAAATTGCCTTGTGGAGTGCTTCTGGTCCATAGCATGTATTGCATTTGGTCTAACCCCCCACTCATGGTTATTGAGTGGTTTGCTGCCATAGGCAAGACGTATTGTGCCTGAAAAGGAAATTCTTTTCGTATCTCCCTTTCTGCTTTGCTCGATATGTGCATTGCGAATTCAAAACTTTCCCTTGCTTCAGGATGCATTTCGTTTACCATATATGGCAAGTGGTAACCGTTGTCTAATGTGTATGATGGCTCGCTACGATCCCATTTCTGGTGCCGCCTCCAATCCCTTATAGCTCCAATATCAGACCTAATTTCGACGCAAACCTTAACCAAGTCAAATGCTTCTTCTGTTTCTATCCATTCATCATGGTACCCCCTGTTTTTTACTATTCTTTCAAGAATACCAATTTTTTCCTTGAAGTTCATCGAGCGCGCAATATCATATAATTGTGCATATGCTCCCCCTCTATTGTGCTCTTTCAGCACGTGCGCTACAGCCTTGTTTAAGGAGTCTTCTTCTTGCGAGATTACGTCTGCGCCTTTTTCAAATGAGTTAAGAACACCAAGATTGAAATCTTTTCCGTAATTGTTTAGCTTATCAGCATAATAATCATTTTTTTCTGTGTACTTGAGAAGTGAAGGCGCAATTTGGCCGGCGTGCTTTTCAATAAGGATAGCAGCATCCCTAAGCTCTTTTAACGGGTGCCCCTTCCACGCTGCAATATCGAACTCTGTGGACCTGGCGTCAAGTATCCATGCAAGATTTGTCTTAGCCGCCTGAGGCAACAGGAATCTTGATACATCGAGGGCTTTCCCATTAATCTCACGCTCATACTTCCTTTCCTTAGATTTGCTTGTTTTCTTCAGCGTAGCTTCTGACTGGTTTTTAAGCCATTCATTATAAGGAATTAATTCTTTATAATATGCTTTTGCATAGTCATTCAAATCTTGGTATGCTACGAATAATTGGTTTACTGCGTGGCTGTACGTTTCCGAAAATCTGCTTTGTTCAATGTCTTCATCCATGAATACATTATCTGGCTGGAACTCTACAAACCTGCTGCTTTGCTCTATAAAAAATGCTAGTTGGTCGTATGCGAGTTGCCTGGCAAATAATTGTGATACATTTGTAGCCACCATTGGCACCCATACGACATTTGCTATGCTTTTATGGCTGTATTTACCATACCATTCTCTAAAGAAATCTTGTGCTTTGAAAAGACCTGCATTTATGGCTTGAGCGGGCTCTACAGAAATTTCTGCAAGCCACTCCAAGGCTTCGTTTCCTTTTATGTTCTTATCCCCTACTTTAAGCCCTTCTCCGGTTTCAATTGTTCCTTTTATAGCAGCAAGCAAATGCATCCTCAGGTCTAAAGGGTTCCTGCTGAAATAACTTCCAAATGCTCCGAATATTTCCGGAGGAACAGTGTGCTTTAGCGCGTATATAGGCTCTTCTGCGCTTGTTACAAATTTTTCAATCGCTTTTTTTTCGAGTTGAGATAATACCATTTTAAAACCCTTTCTTCTTGGCTTGCGTTTTGGATAGTTGTATTACATTTAATTTTTGTTGTATTGAAAATTGCTGTTTAGTTGTATTAATACAAAGCCCCCTTCAGCTCGTATCTATTTAAAAATAGTAACATATTTATATTTGTTGTGGTTAATCGTTGTTGAAATGGTGCAAATCATAGGTGTAAGCGGGTATTTGGCGAGCGGGAAAGACTCTTTGGCTAATTACTTAGTAGAGAAAAAAGGGTTCAGCCATATTTCTTTATCTGATATTCTTCGTGAAGACTTGAAGTACCAGGGGAAGCCTGTGACGAGGAAGAACCTGCAGGAAATCGGTAATAAGGTCAGAAAGGAATATGGGGATGGAGTTTTGGCTGAAAGGGCTCTGGGCAAAATGGTTCCTAGCAAGAATTATGTTGTTACAAGCATAGGAAGGGTTGCGGAAATCAAGGCTTTGAAGAAGCATCCTGGCTTCGTGTCGGTGTTCACGGTTGCTCCTGCAAGGAAGAGGTTTGAATGGATACGTGCCAGGAAGAGAGAGGAAGACCCTCAGACGTGGAAAGAATTCTTGAAGCACGAAAAATTGGAGAGCAAGGGTGGGAAGGCTATGTTTAGGGAGTTCGAGAATTGCAGGAAAGCATCAGATATAATTATAAGCAATAATTCAAGTCTTCAAGCATTCTTTGAAAAAGTGGACAAGATGCTCATAGATATTTATAAGAGGCCTGATTGGGATGAATACTTTTTTAATATCTTGGAGTCTGTCAGCTCAAGGGGAACTTGTGACAGGGGAAGAGCGGGCTCTGTGATTGTGAGGGATAACAGGATTCTTGCAACAGGGTATGTTGGCTCTCCGCCAGGCTTGCCTCACTGCGATGAAGCCGGGCATTTAATGCATAAGACAATACATGAAGATGGCAGGGAGAGCTGGCATTGCGTGAGGACTACGCATGCTGAACAAAATGCCATTGTGCAGGCCGCGAAGCACGGGGTAAGCATGAAAGACGCTACTATTTACGCCAAGTTTGAGCCATGCCTGCACTGCGCGAAGATTATTATCAGCGCAGGGATTACAAAAGTGGTGTGCAAGCGAAAGTACCATGCTGCCAGGACCGCACGAAAATTTTTTAAAATGGCAGGCGTACAGCTTATTGTTAAAGAAGATGTTGTAGAGAAATACGCTAAGCAGTGAAGACATTATGTTTAACCTTAAAGAACACGAATCTTACAGGATAGTAACCGGGAAAGACTTTTTTGCGAGTGCGAGACTCCCAAAGCTGGCAAGGTGTGATCCTGAGGAGCTTTTCCGACCTGAAAAAGAAGTTTATGATGCATTGCAGGATAAAAGCAGG
>SLQZ01000045.1 GCA_007131205.1 Candidatus Woesearchaeota archaeon
ACTTAATAGGAAGATACCTTGAAGTCAAGGCAAAAGGAAGAGCTTCCAGTTCCATAAAGAAATTGCTTAACCTTGGCGCGAAGACCGCAGTCATAATCAGGAATGGAAAAGAAGTCGAAGTTAGGATTGACGAGGTACATAAAGGAGACATTATGATTGTGAAACCCGGCGAGAAAATCCCTACAGACGGGTTAGTTGTGAAAGGGGAGAGCAGCGTGGATGAATCCATGGTTTCAGGGGAAAGCCTCCCTGTAGAAAAAAAGAAAGGAGACGAAGTAATAGGCGCCACTGTAAACCAGGACGGCGTACTGCATGTTAAAGCCACAAACATAGGCAAAGATACTTTTCTGAGCCAAGTCATAAAGCTTGTTGAAGAAGCACAAGGAAGCAAAGTACCTATACAGGAATTCGCGGACAGGGTAACAAGCTACTTCGTCCCCGCAGTCCTATTAATAGCAATATCTGCACTTGTAAGCTGGTTTTTATTCCCAGAATTCTTCATAAGCATCGTGGAATACGCGAACCTGCCATGGACAAACCCTGAAGCACCTATTTACACATTGGCTATTCTTGCAACAGTAGCAGTCCTCGTAATCGCGTGCCCATGCGCTTTAGGCCTTGCCACGCCTACTGCGTTAATGGTAGGCTCAGGGTTGGGAGCAGACAGAGGAATCCTTATACGAAGAGGGGAAGCAATCCAGACAATGAAAGACGTGAAAACAATTGCTTTTGACAAAACAGGAACTCTAACCAGGGGTAAGCCCGAGGTCACCAATATAATTGCGTATAATGGAAGCGAAAAAGAGGTTTTGAGGATTGCAGCCTCACTGGAAAAATCTTCGGAGCACCCATTATCCAAAGCAGTTCTTAAAAAGGCAAAGAATGTGAAACTTGACGAAGCGAAAAACTTCAAGATAATAAGAGGCAGAGGCATAGAAGGCATTATAGGAAAAACAAAGTACTACGTTGGGAGCAGGAGTTTGCTAAAAGAAAATAATGTAAGCCTGAAAAGCGTGGAGAAAGACATAAACAAGATAGAAGAGGAAGGGAAAACCGTTATGATACTGGCAACGGAAAAAGAAGTGCTTGGAATAATCGCGGTAGCAGACACCCCAAAAGACGACACCAAGGAAACTATAAAGGCGTTGCACGACATGGGCTTTGAGACTGTTATGATAACAGGGGACAACCAGAGAACAGGGGAAGCAATAGCCAAAGAGATAGGAATAGATAAAGTAGTTGCAGAAGTCCTCCCAGGAGAAAAAGCAAAGAAAATAAAAGAGCTCCAAAAGAACGGAATGGTTGCATTCGCCGGCGACGGCATTAACGATGCTCCCGCATTGAAACAGGCAGATGTAGGCATAGCAATCGGGACAGGCACCGACATAGCAATCGAGTCAGGAGACATAATCCTTGTAAAAGGAGAACTGAAAAGCGTTTTGTCCGCGATAAGGCTGAGCAAGGCTACTTTCAGGAAAATCAAGCAGAACCTGTTCTGGGCATGGTTTTACAACGCAGCAGCCATACCAATAGCTTTCGTAGGCTTACTGCACCCTATGATAGGAGCAGGAGCAATGGCGATTAGTTCCGTAAATGTTGTGTGGAATTCCACAAGGCTTAAAAAAGCAAAGATATAGTCATGGAATAAGGTGAAGAAATGAATGTTGAAAGCCAAAAAATAGGTTATATATTAATAGGGATTGCTGTTATACTAAGCATAACGACTTTCTTTGTGAAAGCAGAGATGGACGCACAGGAAGAATTTATGTGCATATTAATTGAGCAAGATCCCGATGTTACAATGGAAGACTGCCCTGCGCATACTGCTTCGCATACATGGCTTTTAAGCATTTCTTTCGGGGTAGCAGTCGCATTATTAATAGGCGGGATATACTTGGTAATGCCTAAGCCTGCTGAGAAGAAAAGAAAGAAAGTGGATGTATCCAAATTATCGGAAGACGAAGCAAAAATATATAATATCTTGGTTGGAGGAGAATCTTTTTACCAAAGCGACTTAATCAAAGAAACAGGCTATTCAAAAGTCAAGGTTACAAGGATACTTGACAGGTTAGAGCAAAAAGATATAGTTGAAAGAAAAAGGCGTGGAATGACCAACATAATATTCTTGAAGTAAAACAGGAGTTTATTTTAGTTTGTTAAATTGATTAACGGAGATGTTTGCGTCTTTTAATATCCTGTTCAAAGTTCCTTTCTTAATTTCTTGATGCATGGGAACTGTTATTTTAATCGTTTTTTCTCCATCAAATTTCTCAAGGCGGACATGCGAGCCTTTCTGCCTTGTAGCAATAAATCCTGCTTTTTTGAGTCGACTTATTACTTCAATACCAGAAATAAGAGGAAGCTTCATTTAAACCTTAACCTTAACTCTTTCACCTGTATACTCAACAGTATCATTTAGATCCGATTCCAAGTAAAGCTCAATGGCTTCTTTTATGTTTTTTAAGGCTTCTTCCTTGGTTTCTCCTTGGGAGATGCATCCTGGAAGTGAAGGCACGTAAACAGTAAAGCCTCCTTCTTCCTGCTCTTCTAAGATGACTGTTATTTCCATTGTAATAACAATGAATGTACTTTTGTATTTAAACTTTTTTTATTTTACGTGGTATAAAAGCAAATATTTATCTTCTATATGAACAATAAATAATGCAGAACAAAAAAGACAATATAATTTTATTTTTCTGCTATTTCCCAGAGCATTTCGAAGTAAGTTCTGTAGCTGTCTGCGAAGTCCTTGTTCTCTATTATTATCGTGCTTATAGGGTCCCAGATATGGATTGCTACTTTGTCCCCGAAGATGAGTGCTGATGTGATTATCGGGTAGTTTTCAGGGAGGAAACGATAAGAAAGTTGTGGGTAGTCGAAGAGCTTTGATGTTGTTTTGTGAATTATTATTCTTTGTTTTATTCCTAGGAGTATTTCTTTCTGGAAGTACCTGTCTATTATTGGCCCAAGCATTTCAGCGTATTTCTTGTCAGCGCTTCCTAAGACTAAGTAGTCTTCTTTCACGCGTAGTATTTCGTTCCACACAGCTATGAAACCTGCCTTGCCTTTGAGAACTTCTACTTGCAATCCGTGTGTTTGAGTCAATGCTAGCTTTTTCAGCTCTGGCAGGGCTGAGCGTAGCTTGTCTTGTTTTTCTTCGAGTAAGTCCATGAATCTTTGTGGGTTGTTTGCATGGAACATCTTTGTTCCTTTTACTGTTGTGTGGGATACTAGGCCTTTGTCTTGCAGTTTTTCGAGGAAGTCGTATATTGTGGTGCGGTGAAGCCTTGATTCCTGGGCTATTTTGTTGACTGTGCTTTGCCCTGTTTTTAGGAGTGAGAGGTATACTGTTATTTCTCCTTCTGATAGTCCTGCGTCTAATAATGCCTCTCTTATATCCATTGTTGTCGTAATTGCGACAACTAAAGTATTTATATTTGTTGTTATTACTATATAATAATAAACATTTATTTGAGATGATTGACATGGAGAAAAAAGAAAAAATAACCACAACAAAAATCGTTAAAGTAATAATGTATGAACTGCCAAAATTATCATACCAAGCTCTAAAAAAAGAATACAATAATGCCAGCACGAAAGGAAAAATCGCTTCTGCCACCACAGCCTTGGGTTTAACAGCAGCGTTCGGAGGAATAGCCGCAGACAAAATATATACAAAACATCTGACAACACCCACAGTAGTAGAATACATAGATACAAGAAATGAGCTAAGCCAACTGAGGAACAGCACAAACACAACGCAAAGAGAAGCCATGAAAATGATAGAAAACACAAAAATGTATAACCAGCAAGACTTAGAAGAAATAGTGCGCCCCTGGACTCAAGCAATACAGGAAAAACAAGAAGAAATAGAAAAAATAAAACAACACCCAGAAGTAGACAGGTACAGAAATAGTTCTAATCTGCCAATGAACCTGAGTATATCAGGAGTAATCCTTGCAGCAGCAAGCCTCATGTTGTACACCCCTACAAAAAAAGAACCCAAAAAATAAACAATCCCGGAAGTTTCTACAAGACACTTCGTAATATTTTCGTCGTCTAGAAATAAGGCACTGGACACGTGCGCACAGCGCTTATAAAAGAAATATTCTTTCTTATTTTAATGATTGGACTCGGGGAGAAAACAAAAAGCTTAAATACAACTTCTTATATAAATATATATAAGATGAAAAGTTTTGTGAAACACAGCCCAACCCTTGAAACAGTGCTAATGGTAGAAAGAACAATACAAAAGCACAGCCAAGAATACGGAAAATACCAGTTATGGAAGAAACTACCCAGAAAAACAATGTACCAAACATACCAAGCAATACTGGAATACCTGGAAGAATCAGGAAAAATAGTAATAGACAAGGATGGCTGCATAATATGGACACACGACCCCGAAGGAATAAAGAAAATTCTAAAAAAAGGGGTTAAGCTACGTTGAAAAAAGAAAAACCTGTACTAGTAACTTTCAGGGATAAAAAACTGGAAGAAGAATACGAACAGCTAAAGAAAAGCAAATACCATGATTGGCAACTATACACCTCAATTGAAAGAGCAATAAGTGAAATAAAGAAAAACCCGTTAAAAGGAATAAAGATACAGAAAAAACTTTGGCCAAAAGAATACATAAAAAAGTACGGCATAACCAACTTATGGAAATATAACCTGCGAGGAAGCTGGAGATTAATATACACAATCAAAGAAGATGAAGCAATAATCCTAAACATAATACTTGACTGGTTCAGCCATAAAGAATATGAGAAAAAATTCAAGTATTAAAGCAATCTTTCTAAAGGTTTCGTAAGAAAAAAACTATCTTATCCTTACAACTTCGAGGTTCCTAGGGGCTTCGGTTTCCACGCGGAACTGCTTGTGCAGGCTGCTTGCCAAATCCAGGCACCTGTTGCTTTCCCCGTGGTTGACAAGAATTCTTTTTGGTCTCGGGCTCAAGCGCTGCATGAAGCTCATTAATTCGCGCCTGTCCGCATGACCTGAAATCTCGATCTTATGAACTTCCATTTTAAGGTTTAGGACTTCGTCTTTCTGTCCGTTCCGGAAAACAATTTCCTTATCCCCTCTCTGAATCCTCCTCCCAAGGGTTCCTTCGCCCTGATAACAAGAAAATACTAAGCTGTGCCTTTTGTCCTCGCCCAAAGCTTTAAGGTACTCCACGCTCGGCCCGCCGACAAGCATGCCTGAAGTGGCAAGCAAGATGCATGGGCCTCCTTCTTCAACGATTTGCTTTCGCTCCTTGGTGCTGCCTACCTGCTTAATATTCTTGTTAAGGAAAGGATTGTTATCCCTATGGAATATTTGCTGCCTGACACTGTTGTTCATGTATTCAGGGTAAGCCGTGTGAATAGCGGTAATATCCCAAACCATTCCGTCAATATAGACTGGTATCTCCGGTATCCTCTTTGTTCTTATCAGCTCTTCCACAAGCATAATTATTTCCTGTCCTCTGCCAGTTCCCAGAGTCGGCATTAATACTTTGCCGCCACGCTTAACAGTTGTTTCAACGATGTCCTGAAGCACCTTGTCCTGTGTTTTAACCGTCTCAGTTATATTATCTCTTCCGCCGTACGTGCTCTCTATTAGCATGGTTTCTAAGCGCGGGAACTGCGTGGATGCAGGCGCTAATAACCGTGTTTTTGAAAACTTTATATCCCCTGTGTAAAGCATGTTATGCAACCCGTTACCAATATGAATATGGACCATTGCACTTCCAAGGGTGTGGCCCGCGTTATACATCGTAATCCTGACATCCGGAGTTACATCAGTTACTTCCTCGTAATCAAGGGTTATTGTGTGCTTGACCATCTCCTTAACTTCTTCAGTACCATAAAGAGGCTCTTTTCCTTCGCTATGCTGAATCTTAACAATATCAAGCTGCAGTAAAGACATTATATCCCTTGTAGGGGCAGTACAATAAACAGGGCCTCTATATCCAAACCTGAACAAATACGGGATTAACCCTGTATGGTCCACGTGAGCATGAGAAACAATTATCGCATCTAATTCCTTTATATTAAGCTCTGGGGCTTCAAGATAAGGATAAGCTTCATCCGTGGAAGAAACGTCTATGCCACAGTCCAACAAAACCCTGGACTCAGGGGTTTGCAATAACAGGCAGCTCCTTCCAACCTGGCGGCCGCCGCCGAGGTAGCTTACACGTATCCATTCATGTTTCTTCTGCCTTAGCCACCCATTATATATTCTTTCACCTGTCTTATGAAGGAACTTCCTCCTATAATCAGAGTTCTGATACAGCACAGCCCTAATATTATCTATTATAGGGCTTCTTATTAGAGGAGTCCTTTTCACGTGGGGCACCCACCAAGTCTCTTTCTTGAGCTTGTGAAGGTTTTCACCTTGCTTCCCTATGGCTAACCCTGGCTTCTCAGCTTCAATTATTACTAATGAGCGCTGAGGGTCAAAGAATACTTTGTCAATGCCTGCTTCCTCAGGTATTATCTCCCTAATTTTCTTCTCTGCTTCCTCCTGGTCTATGCAAAGTTCTGGGTCAGGCCTTAGCTCTATCCTTTTCTTTATCTTGTTAACAATGCTTTTTATGAGGCCGTCATTTTCAATAAGAAAGTCTTTGTCCTTAGTGTACAAAACTATGTTTGCGCCTTCAAAAACTGCTTCACTTATCTTCCCATCAGGAATATCTTTTAGTATTTCCTTTATTATTTCACTTGGCATCAGAATACCTCTTTAACGGTTTTCGTTTTCGTTTTCATTAGCAATCAAAAAAAAATGAAAATGTTGTTTAAAAAAAGTTAGTTTAGTTTTGTGTTGAGAACCTTCTCGGCTGCTTTTCTCACTCCTTTGGAGTCTATTATGTATATGTCTACGCCTTGGCCTGAAGCACTATCTCTCTGCAATGCAGAGTTTATGGCTCTTAACGCCAGGTCTATTGCTTCTTTCTCGTTAAGGTCTTTCTTCCACTGGTCTTCCAGTACGCCATATGCGAGCTCGCTCCCAGAACCTGATGATACAAATCCTGAGTCCTGGGCTATATCTGTGATTGAGCCGTCAGGGTATATTTCATATAAGTGAGGCCCTTTAGTGTCATGGCCTCCTAATAGGAAATGGCATACGCCTACAATAGTAGAATACCTTCGGATAACACCGTAAGTCATCCCGGATAAAAGGTTTGCTGCTTCTTTGACGTTAGAAATCCTTCCCGTCCTTGTATCTTTTATGCTTAATTCTGCTCTTAGAAGCCTTACTATAATCTGTAAGTCTGAAACTGTTCCTGCAGTGGTCACGGCTATGTTATCAGTTATAGGGATTACTTTCTGGACGTTCTTTCCTGCGATGAATCTTCCGGCAGTGGCTCTTTTGTCTGCCGCGAGAACTACTAAGTCCTTGCCAAGCACTCCTACCGTTGTTGTTCCTGTCTTTAAAACGTTCTCTTCTGAATTCATGTTAACACCTTTTTTCAGTTAAAATCAAAACCTTTTTTTGCACTAATATTATTTTTCCCCTTTTGGCTGCGCAACTTTTCCTTGGAAGCGTAGAAAAACAGTTATTGCTTTATGATTACCATGGTAAGTCCCTGATTATTTAAATAGTTTTTGTTTCACGACTATATACACATGTCTTTTCTGTCTGAAATAATCAGTAATATTTATAAAGCGATTGTTATTCCTGAGGGTTTCCCGTGAAACACTACTTCATGTAGGAGGGGCATAAAATGGATAAAGAACAGGTTAAGAAAGCATTAAAGGAAATCAAGGAGAATTCCAAGAAAAGGAATTTCAGCCAATCCATAGATCTCATATTTACATTCAGGGATTTAAACCTTAAAAACCCTGAAGAACAAATGGATTTCTCTATTACGTTGAGCCATGGCTTAGGCAAAAAAGTCAAGGTTGCAGCCCTTGCAGGCCCAGAGATGGCTGATAACGCCAAGAAAGTATGTGATTTAGTAGTTACGCAAGCGGATTTCGATAAGTACAAGGATAAGAAAGAAGCCAAGAAGCTCGCTTCAAGCTATGACTACTTCATAGGCCAGGCAGACATAATGCCAAAGATTGCAGGTGCATTCGGAAGATTCTTCGGGCCAAGGGGGAAGATGCCAAACCCTAAGCTAGGCACTATCCTGCCAGGAAAAGCTCCTGTAGAGCCAGTATATGAGAAATTGCAGAGAACAGTCAGGGTTGTGGCAAAGAAAGCTCCAATGGCTCAAGTAAAAATCGGTAGTGAGTCCATGAAAGAAGAAGAAGTTATAGATAACATATTAACTGTTTACAACCAAGTAATACATCACCTTCCAAAAGAAAAAAGCAACTTAAAAGACGTTTATGTAAAGCTTACAATGAGTAAGCCTGTCAAGATAGAGTGATAGAAAATGCCTGAAAAAAAACACAAAGCACACGTTGCAAAAGAAAAAAAGGAAGTTGTAACCAGGCTAAAGAAGCTTATTAATGATTATAACGTAGTTGCAGCGGTAGACGTAGAAAACCTGCCAGCGAAACAATTGCTTAACATGAGGACCCAGTTAAGGGGGAAGGCTTACTTGTTAATGAGCAAGAAAAGGCTCATCAGCATAGCCCTGGACGAAGCAGGCAAAGAAGGCCTCTCCGAGCTAAAAAAGCACTTAAGGGGTATGCCAGCTTTGTTGTTCAGCAACGACAACCCATTCACATTATTCAAATTACTAAAGAAAAACAAGTCTCCCGCACCGATAAAAGCAGGCCAAACAGCTCCTAAAGACATAGTGGTAAAGGCAGGCGGAACAGGATTCGCCCCAGGCCCAGTTATAGGAGAACTAGGTGCGTTCGGCATAAAAGCAGGGGTTGAAGGCGGAAAAGTAGCGGTTAAGGAAGACAAAGTCGTTGCAAAGGAAGGCGAACAGGTAAGCGCTAAACTCGCAGCGTTATTGCAAAGGCTTGACATCCAGCCAATGGAAATCGGCCTGAACCTAGTAGCTGCATTTGAAAACGGTGATGTCCTCACAAAAGACGTGCTTGACATTGACGAAGACGCATTCATGGCTAAGTTGAAAGGTGCTGCAAGCGACGCTTACTTATTAACAATAGGAATTGGGTTCCCTGTAAAAGAAAATATAAACGCGTTGCTAAGCAAGGCACACATGGAAGCCGTGGCTTTAGCGGATTCACAATCAATAATAACCAAGGAAAACCTTGGAAGAATACTTGGAAAAGCAGAAGCCCAAGCGGCCGCGCTTAAATCCAAGATATGACAATTAAGGAGGAAAGAAAATGGAATATGTATATGCGGCGATGTTACTGCACAAAGCAGGACAGAAAGTGGACGAAGCTTCCGTGAAGAAAGTCTTGGAAGCAGCCGGAGTCAAAGTCGACGATGGAAGGGTAAAATCAGTAGTAGCAGCCCTTGACGGCGTAGACATAGAAGACGCGATTAAGTCCGCGGCAACTGTTACTGCAGCGCCAGCAGCTGCTCCTAGCAGCGAAGGCAAGGCAGAATCAGCGCCAAAGAAGGAAGAGAAAAAAGAAGAACCTAAAGAAGAAGAGGCAGCAGCAGGCCTTGGATCCCTATTTGGATGAACCCAAGACTTACTAAAAGCCTCGTCCTTCAACGCGAAACCAGACAACCTTTTTTTATTTTAAACCAAAATTATTTTTTTTAGTGAAAGACAGAATGCAAGAAGAAAAAGAAAAGCCAGTGGAAGAGTTCAAGAAAATCAAGGATGATGTTTCCGAGCTCAAGAAAAAACTAGGTTCTCTAAACAAGGAAAAGGAAGACTGGTTTAACAAGAAGTCAGAAATAGGCAGCGCCATAAAAGAAAAAATAAACGCTGTAAAAGAGCTAAAATCTAAAAGGAACGAGCTAACAAACAAAGTAAAAGACCTAAAAAAACAAAGAGATGTGCTTAACAAAAAAATTTCCTCGAACATAACCATCCTAAAAGATAAGAAAGAAGAATTCAAAGGCGAAAAAAAGACTGTGATAAGCCCCACGAGGATTAAGTCAGAAATAGAAAAACTTGAATTCAAAATAGAAACAGAGCCTATGAACCGTGACAAGGAACAAGGCATAATGAAAAAAATCAAGGAACTCAAAAAACAATTAACAGAAGCTGAGGAAGCCATGAAAAAAGGCGGGGACCTAAGAGTAGTATCAGGGGAAACCGACGAGCTAAAGAAAAAAGCAAACAAAATACACAGGCAACTCCAAGAAAACGCAGACGAAAGCCAAAAAATACACGAAGAAATCTTAACCAAATCCAAGGAAATAGACGAGCTAAAAGAAAAAGAAGAAGAAGCATACAAAAAATTCTCAGAACTCAAAAAAGAATTCAACTCTTTAAACGATGAACTAAAAGACAAATCAAAGAAACTCGGCGACCAAAGAAAAGCCAAAGAAAAAGCCGCAAAGGAACAGCAAAAAAAAGAACAAGAACAAATAGAAAAAACATTCGAAGAAAAAGCCAAAGAAGTGCAAGAAAAAATCTCCAAAAAGAAAAAACTCACCACCGAAGACTTGCTGATACTACAAAGGATGAAATAACTAATTCTTATAATTACCTAAACCAGGAATAATTAACAATATTGGAAACTAGGAAATTCACTACAAGCAGTGTAACTATCTTCTTTGAGCGACCTGCAAACCAGAGAAATGATAACTAAAAAAGAAGCACTAAAGACATACC
>SLQZ01000079.1 GCA_007131205.1 Candidatus Woesearchaeota archaeon
AATTTGAATTCTTTACAACAAAATATTTAAATCATTAGTGCAACGGTTAAGTATACTAAAATACTGTTTTAGTACTACGGACAACGACAGCTCCCTCGGAAAAGGTGTTTGCTTATCAAGCCCAATAAACACGACAGGTACGTGCAAAAACTCGTAACACAGATAAAGACTGATTACGACGATATTTCTACTCATTATAAGCTATCTAAAAAGAAAAGGCTGGTCGGCGAAGTAGATATAGTGGCTAGGAAAGGAGAAGAATTGCACTTATTCGAGGTTAAATGCAGCTACAGGATTTCGAAAGCCAGGAGGCAACTAGAAAAATTCAAGAGGATCCTCAACGCTAGGAATGCTACGTGCTTCTTCTACTGCGGCTCCGGCGACTTGCTCGTGGAAGTATGCTAAATAGGTTTCTTTGTCTTTCCAGGAGAACATTTAAATAATACTAAGTTTTAACCTTAGTAAAATGCCTAAGCCGAGCAAGGAACATAAAATACTGGAATTATTCTACAACTACCCATCCAAGCACTGGAAATTCATGGAAATAAAAGAAAAAACAAATATTAGCGATGACCGCCTAAACCACTGGCTTAAGAATCTATTAAAGCAAAAAATAGTGAGAAAAATAAAAGAGCAAGGAAAAATGCCTTACTACCAAGGCAACCATGAAGCCCCAGAATACATAAACTCAAAAAAAATATATGGATTAAAAAAACTACACGAAACAGGGCTTCTAAACAAGTTATACAAATTAAAAGCAGAAACAATAATAATATTTGGGAGCTTCGCAACAGGCGACTGGCACGCCAACAGCGACATAGACATATTCGTACACGGAAACACTAAGCTTCCAGGTAATTGGCATGAGGAAACAGGAAGAGAGATACAATTCTTCCACGTAAAAAACCGAAAGGATTTCGAAAAATACAGCGAAGGATTGATTAAGAACATAATCGAGGGTTATCTTATAAAGGGGAACTTAGATTTTATAAGGATAAAAATAAAATGAGAGAAAAAACACTCGAAGAAACATATGACAAATGCATAGCAGAAGGAAGCATCATTCCCCTACTGAAAATAGACCATGAAAAAATCAGATTCCTGCTCAAAAAATCACTCGAAGACCTAGAATCAATAAAGGAGGCTTCCAAGTCAAAAAAGCTTTCATATGACTTTTTGCTAAAAGCACATTATGAAACAATGCACTTCCTCGCTTCGTGCGTATTGCTTCTCGACAAGGTAAAATCGCTAAATCATGAATGCCTGTTCGCGTACTTATGCACAAAACATCCTGAGCTTGACTCGGACTGGGGCTTTTTCCAGAAAATAAGAACAAAGCGAAACGGGATAACATATTACTTTGAATCCATAACAAAAGAAGAATGGACACAATTAGAACTGCAATTTACTGTTTACATAAAAACTTTGGAAAACCACATAAAGAGTAAGCTAGAAATCCTTTAATCCTTTCTGCTTATTCCTCTCAGCTATCTTCTTATACGTGCTCCACGTCTTCCTGAAAAAATCGTGCTTATCCCAGTTCTTTTCAATAAACGCTTTCGTTAACGGGTCTGAAGGGTAGCCAGAGCCGAAATCTTCTCCCGCCTTCTTTTTTAGCTTATCGACTTCCCAGTCCCTTGTAACCTTTGCCAAAATACTCGCAGCAGCTACGATTTTATAATTCAAGTCCGCTTTGTGCTCAGCTATTATCTTAACATCTTTATCCTTAACCATGCTCTTAACATAATCCTTGTACGCATTAACATTATTGCTAGGGCAATCCAATATAACTTTGCCTGCTTTCACGCTATTTATCAGAAGAGCACTAGTCTTGCCTTCCAATTTATTCAAGTTCATCCCCGGGTCATTCAAAGCATCATCAATCTCCGCAGGTCCAAGAATTATAATTTTGTAATCGCAGACTTCTTTGATGTGCTCAAACAAATCCTCCCTTTGCTTTCTTGAAAGGAGCTTCGAGTCCTTAACCAAAGGGCTGATCTTATTAAGGTAATTCTCATCCAAAGCACAGATAGCCATAACCATAGGCCCAATCACAGGGCCCCTGCCTGCTTCCTCAACTCCAGCAATTATCATGTATAGTTAAAGTCCGCTTGTGTTTATAAAATTATCTTGGAAGATTATATAACTTTGCTGTAAACATAGCTGTAAGCAAGGGTATTAAGCCCCTCGCTGTAATCCTTAAAATTGCCATGCATGCTTTCCAGAATTTCTTTCTTGCCTTCGTCTTCTTCAAATACAAGGGCTTTTTTATACGATGCAACACCTATTTCCGTCAAGACTTCTCTAAAAGTTTCCTTCCTTTTTCCGTCAAAAAACCATTTTCTCATAAGTATCATATATTCCGAGTTATGATGTCTCCTTAGTATTCCTGAGTTAAACAAGCATAAGTCTCCTATAGCTCTGTTCGCGTCTGGATACATGTCATCAAGGCTAATATTTTTATGCATCTTTTCATAAAGGACTAAGTCTTTCTCTTTTAGGATGCTGTCAGATTTTAATGTTTGCGCGCCTATTAATTCAGATATGTAATTGACTATCAAAGGATTAGTTTCTCCTAAGTCTGCGTAGAACACTTTTGCAGTTGCAGCGAAGAAAAAATCCTTTGGGTCTAAAGGAGAAATTCTCTCTTTACTATGAAAATGTTCTCTGAGCACCTTTTCAGC
>SLQZ01000022.1 GCA_007131205.1 Candidatus Woesearchaeota archaeon
ATGCTTACCAACCAACCATATTAAGCCAGTCATACACACATGTAACACACGAAAGATGCAATGAAAAAACAATCCTGATGTTCCACACCCACCCATATAACAGATGCGTAGCATCAGAACAAGACATAAGAACATTAAGGCAAAACCAGGAAATAAATTCAGAGATAGGCATGATTATAATGTGCCACCCAAACAGGTTTTCGCTGTACACATAAAAAAAATGAGATACAACAAACTAGTACGAGACAAAATACCTGATATAATCAGGGGAAAAGGAGAAACCCCTGTTACAAGGATCGCTTCAGATGAAGAATACTCTGAGAAACTAAAAGAAAAACTTGTTGAAGAAGTAAAGGAATACTCTGAAAACCCTTCAAAAGAAGAACTTGCAGACATACTTGAAGTGATAAAAGCAATCCAGGAACACGAAAACATAAGCCACCAAGAAATAGAAAGGATAAGGAAAAAGAAAGCCTTGGAAAGAGGAGGCTTCAAAAAACGCTTAATCCTCGAAGAAACAAAAAAAGAGTAAATATTTAAACCCAAATAATTTATTTCTAGGATGGTAAAAGAGAAAAAGAAAAAAAAGGATGATTCACCGGAAGCATTATTCATACCAGCAGGAGTAATCACAGGTATGGGAATAGGATTCTTAACCGGATCGCTAGTATCGTGGATGTTCATCGGGTTAGGAATAGGGTTCTTCTTGTTCGCATTGCTATCCGTAGCAAAGAAAAAAGACTGAGAAAAGAAAAAACAATTTAAACTAGAACTTCAATAGATATTTCTATGAACGTTGAAGCCGAAGAAAAAAAACTAAGGAGCACAGTTAAAGGAGGCTTATTTGGAGGAGGGTTCTTCTCAAGGCTTAAAAGGAATTTTAAGAGGAAAACACTAACTGTTTCTGCTATTCTTGCTATGGCTGCGGCTAGCACATCGATGCAGGCATACGCGCAGGTAGAGCCTACTATCGTCGAGAAATTGCATAACTTGAAATACAACAAGGAATTCCAGTCAATGACTGTGGAACAGCAGCAAGACACACTTGCACATTACATGACTAGGCTCGCAGTTGCTATTGAAAACCAGATTCATGAAATGATAAAAGGCGTGAAGTACAGGTCAGCGGAACTCCAGATTAAATGGCTGGAAACACTTGCAAGGGACGTGAAAGACAAGGAAATGCTTGAACAATGCAAGAGACTTGAAAAAGTCCTGAAAGAAGCAAGAGAAGAACAAGGAGTCACAATGAAAAACCTGCAGGACAAGGTTGTTGCAAGAGTACACGAGCATAGCAGGGGGCCTAGCGTTGAAATAATAGACGGTCATAAATACCTTGTCTTCGTAGACCATTCAAGAGACCAGAGCATTGCGAGAAATAAAGCTCATTCAGGCTTAATCGCGTACGCCAGGGGAACAGGTAAAATCGTTCAGGGACAGATACAGACTAAGGTCACGAAAGAAGGCAACTTATGGGCTGCGATATCGTACGCTAAACTCGACTGAGCACTGGACAAGTGCACGCAAAGCGCTTATAAATAATTCTTATTTATTATTTTTTATGCTAATACAAAGACATGGCGTTAAGGAGGTAATACTGGACAGCTTGGTGTTTAGCGTGAGCCAGCTTAACTCCAGTGTCAAATCAGTCCTGGAAAGCAACGAGTACTTGTATGATGTTTACGTAAAAGGAGAAATTTCCAATATGAGACGCCTTGAATCAGGCAGTGTTTTCTTTACGTTGAAAGAAAAAAATTCTTCGCTGAAATGCTTCATGAAAAGAATTAATGCTGATGAGCTTGATGAAGATGTTAAAGAAGGAAGCTCAGTGATAGTAAGAGGCAGTATAGGCGTGTACGCTGCACGTGGAGAGTATTACCTCGAAGTTGAGGATGTCTACAAGCAAGGAATAGGGGAACTGTACAAAAAATTCCTGGAGCTAAAAGAAAAGCTTGAACAAGAAGGATTATTTGAAGAAAGCAACAAGAAAAAAATTCCTTTGTACCCAGAGAGCATCGGGATAGTTACCTCGCCGACAGGAGCTGTTATTAAAGACATGGTTAACACTTTGGAAAGAAGGTATCCTCTAACAAAAATATTTGTCAGCCCTGCAACAGTACAAGGAAGTAAAGCAAGCAAAAGCATTATTCGAGGCATTGAACAACTCGAAGAAAACAATGTTGATGTAATTATAATCGCAAGAGGAGGCGGGTCTTTAGAAGACTTGTGGTGTTTCAATGATGAGTTGCTTGCAAGGAAAATATTTTCGTGTAAAACTCCTATAATTACAGGCATAGGGCATGAGACTGATTACACGATAGCGGATTTTGCTGCTGATTTAAGAGCGCCTACCCCTAGCATTGCTGCTGAGAGGGCAACGCAGAGCATGGAAGAAATACAAAGGTCTTTGCGAAGCACTACAACCCACATGCACGATTTAACCATGAGGAAAGCCTCGGAGTTAAAAGCAGGCGTAGAGGATAATGCTTACAGGGTTAAGCTCCTTGCAAAAAGCTATGCTGAGAAAAAAAAGCTGGAATTGTTAAGAATGGAAAACAGCTTAAGGCATACGAACCATGAAGCAATACTAGGGAAAGGATACGTATTAGTTGAGAAGAACAACGAATTAGTCAAGAGCAAGAACAAGCTAAAAGAAAAGGATAAGATAACACTTGTTTTCAAGGATGGAAAGGTAAAAGCAAAAGTTTCAGAGGTGGTAAAATGAAAGGATTTGAAAAAGATTTTGAAAGAATGAAAAGCATAGCGTTGGAGATGGAAGAGGCGAAGAGCTTCGAGGAAACCATGAAGCTATTTCGTGAAGGCATGAAGCTCTCGGAGAAATGCAAAAAAATTTTAGAAGAAGCAGAGCTGGAGATTGAAGAACTTGCCAGGAATTAGCGCCTCGCAAATGCCTGCTCTATTTCTTCTTTAGGGTAACCTCTGCTTTCGAGTAGCTGCCTAAGAACTTGTTCGGAATGCTGGTCTTCATGCTGCTTAATCCATTTTACTAGTGCGTCAACTCTTGTGCTTCCGTGGACTGGCTGCTGTGAACTTGTATTTCCCTGCACTGGCTGCTGTGCAGGAGTATTCGCTTGCGGTTTCACTTCTTGTGAATGTCCTTGCTTCCTTGATTTTGCTACTGCAAGCACAACTACTATGATAATGATTAACCCAATAAGAATACCTCCAATAATCACAAAAAGCTGAGAGTCTAAATCAAAAGATGACCCTACTCCGCCAACCCTGGCAGTGACAACAGGGTTTTCAACATTTGGAAGGTCAAACATGTTAATGGTAACAACATTCCTATTAATCTGGCCTACATCAGAGCTTACTATTTCTCCTTCCATTTCAATAATGTAAGTCATCCGTAAATTCATCATCGGAGCCATTGCACCCATTTCTCTTAGTTCTTCATCGGAGAAAGTAGACCCGTCATCAAAGCCCATGTCTTCCTCATCGTCAAACCCGTTTGCTAAACCATTAGGATCTGCATCTATACGATTAAGAAAAGAGTAAACATCTTTAATAGCATAAGAATACGTGTCTGCATCTGAAACCAAATTTATACTTCCTTCTGGAAGAGACCCCCTGATAGTAACCTTGTACCCATCCACAATACACTGAGCCCCTACCATATTAACACTTTCAGGGTTAAAATCATCGCAGAAATCACTGAAATCCTCAGGAGGATCTCCGTTAAACTCCTCATCAGGCATCTGGCCTATCATATCTACCATCGCAGTAAAATCATAGTTTATTTCTACGTTAGCAGAGCCATCTGACATTATTTGTTTTCTTGCTTCCATCTCATAGCATCCGCTGAGAACAAGCAATAACACAAAAGCAAGTGGAAGGTACAACCTCTTTTTTAGTTTCATTTAACAGAATATGTTAAGCCCACAAATAGTATATAAATATTTTGGTATATTAAAGCGCTCTATCGCCTTCTGAAAGCTTCTTCTATGTTTTCTTCGCTGTGGCCGTGCTTCCTTAGAACATCTTTGAGCATGGAATCAGGAAATTTTTTCTCATATTTATGTATCCACTCTACTATCTTGTTGACCGTATAATTATCTACTTGTGCCTGGCTTTTCTTGTACAAATAATTGTCAGGATCGCTTTGATTTTTTTCAGGGGGCGATTCTTTCTTTTTTGATAGCGCGATTATCAGAAAACTTATTCCCACAACGCCAACAAGCCCCAGGAGCCCAAAGATTAGAGCTGTAGTTGTTAACCGGATCTCGCCACTTTCTTGAATACTATCAGGATCAGATGTGCTTGCTTGAGGAGAATCTTCAGGCACTCCTGTGAAATCTTCCTGGGCCGCAGCACCTTCCCCTGTCTGGGTGTGCAAAGATGCTACAATAACAGGCTCATCTAATAATGGAAGCTCAAACATGTCAATTAGCACCGAGTTGCCCTGAATCACCCCCACATCCGTCCTTACCACTTCACCAGGCATAGTTACTTCATAAGAATGATATAACGGATTTGGATAAATGTCACCGCCGTGCTCGACCAGTTCTTCACTTAGTTCAATTATGTCTTCTAAATATTCATCGTCAAATACTGGGTTTTCTGACTGGGTTTGAGTAGACTCTTCATCATCAAGCGAGATTTGGCCGCTATATGAAGTGGGAAGAATTGCAAACCCTATTAATGGATAAACGCTTTTAACACTGTATGATAATACTCCTTCAACCTCTTCTAATTCCAGGGTTCCAGCTGGATAGTCGCCGCGCACGATTACCTGGTGGTCTCCAATAAGTGCACATTCAACATTTTCAAGGCCATAATGATCAAAGTCGTATGAATCACATACATCGCTCAATTCGCCGTTTTCAACTTCCTCACCTGATTCTTCTGCAGCGGCATACAAAAGCATTACAAACGGCTCATAGTCCAAGAGTGCTTCAATTGACGAAGAGCCATCAGGGTTAATAGTATGCCTTATGTCAACATTAGTACACCCGGCTAAGAATAAGACAACAGCCAACAGAATTACGATAAATCTTTGCTTCACCATCTTTTAACATATTTTGCGGGCACTTATTATTTAAATATTGCTGAAACTTTTAAATAGTATAACGTAATCCTTTTTATTATAAATGGGATTCAGGAATTTTGTAGCGACAACGCTCACAGGGCTAATGCTAAGCGGGGGAAGCCCCCCAAGCGATTCGTTAGAGGAAAAAATAGTTGAAAGAAATGACTTGCCGTACCCCGAATTCAAGTATTCATACGTTGCCGAGCCAGCTTCCGCTATTGGGAGAGGAGTAGCATCTGCAGGTGTATCTTTAAACATTGTGAGGCTTGACGCGGATATAACTCTTGAAAGCCGCCCTTACACATCAGGGAATGGTGTGCAGGTTCTTAAAGGCAGGGCTGATATCGATGTAAGAGTTCCCATACTTGGCAGCTGGAAGTTTGATGTCAACCTCGCCTCATCAGCGGATGAGAATGGGAAGCCTTTGATGAGCGTTGCTTATAACAGGGGCTCAACGGATTTCATGAATGACAGCACCAGGGACTTAGCTTTTAAGCTGGAGGAAAAAGGGCTTCTTGAAAGACCTGAAGAAGTGACTTCTTTATACGTAGACGTATTTGACTGGGATAAGTGGGAAATCAGGCATACAGGTGTAAGGGATACTGTTTTCGAAATGGGATATAATTCTCGTTGCCTGCTCACAATGCTAATGGATTATTCCTCTAACATAAAAGAAAAAGAGGATATAAGCTTTGTTAATGCTTTGATTGCGGGCAATAGGCATATGTTAGCGGTTTATAAGAATGAAGAAAAAGATTATTATAGGCTACATGTAGGGCTTAAAGAGCTTGTTAATGTGGATGGAAGGATTGTGAATAAGCAGCTGATAAAAGGACTTAATTCTTTAGATGTTTATATTTCCAAGGACGAGTTTGAAGAGAACGGGTACGTTGTTCCTTTCATGGTTGAAGCAGATGCCCGTGTTAATGGAAGGGCTATAAGGGATTAGGTTCCAAAAAATTTAATTAATGAAAAAGATTTCTTTTATTTTATGGCGAAGATATTATTGTTTTACATTACGAATCCTTCTAAGGAGCACGCTGAGAGGCTGAGCAATGAATTAGTTAGAGGAAGGCTTGTCGCGTGCACGAATATTTTCCCTATTAACAGCTTTTATGAGTGGAAAGGCGAGTTGGGGAAGGGTGATGAATATGTTTTGATTGCGAAGACTTTGCCGGGAAAAGAAGGGGTTGTAAGGAATGAAATTGAGAGGCTTCACGAGGATGAGACTCCTTGTGTTATAAGCTGGGAAGTGAGTGTTAACAAAAAGTATTTTGAATGGGTTAAGGGAGAAGTTTCAGATTAGGTACTTGCCGTTTTCAAAAACCTTTTTTCCGTCAAAATATATTTGTTTTGTGTCAAACATTAAGTCTGTGTGGCCTTTAGGTTTCTTGTTTAATTCTTTTGCCAATCCGTCTATGGCTTTGTCATGGTAGTGTATATGGGATATGCCTATGGATGTGTGGAAGCCAGGCATTTTTTCTATCCATATAACGTTTGGAAGGATAATGTTTTGTCTTCCAATTTCATAATTAACTCCGAAGCCTAGTTCGCGGATAGGGTAGCCTTCTTCGAAGAATTGCATGAATTCTTGCTCGTTTCCATCCTTGTATTTTTCTAGTAATTTAATCAGTTCCTTGTCGGAGGAATCTGTTAGTTTGCCTTTTGCGATTGTTATTCTTTCAGGATTGTTGTGTATCGTAACGCCTTTTTCTCCGCCGTAAGCTCGTATGAGTGCTTCTCCGTTTACTCTTTCAAGATCGTTGAGTTCGGTGAATGTTTCTCCTGAGGGGAGGTTTCCGCCGTAGTTGTTTTTTGTGCCGTCAAAGTCCCCGCAGTAAACCAGGGGTTCCTTGAAATCTCCTTCGTATACAAGGCTTGAGCCATCACCAGAGATTATCTTGACTTGGCTTGTTTCCATTAACAAGTCTTTTATCTTATTGCCAAGGCTTTGTGTTTCTGCGTAGTCCATGGAGAGGGCTTTTATGTATGTTTCTATGTGATCGTTGTTTTCAAGGCCTATTTCTCCTAAGCGGAAGTGCTGGCCGTATCTTGCTTTGTTTTCGATAAGTATTTTTGAGGCAGTCTTGTTTTCCCCAAGGGTTTTTGAGTATGAGCCTGGCTTATTGTTTACAACGAATAGCACTAAGTCGTTTTCTTTTGTGTCTTGTATGAATTGTAGCTCTTCCAGGGATACTGGCTCTGTCTGTTTTTTTGAAGGAGTTAGCAGCACTTCGTTGTTGAAGCCCAGCATCCTGGCTGCGTTTGCGTACCCCTGGCTTAATATTAGTGATAGGGGAGAAAAGTTTTTTTCTTCGTAATCATTGTTTGTCAGTATTTTTATGGTCGGATTGCCTTCTAGCTTATAGGATTCCAGCAGTATTTTCATTGCCGCTTTTTCTGCAAGATTTACGTCCTCGATTGGCAGGTCTTTTGTGAGTTTTTCTAGGTCTTTAACACTCATTCTTACGAGGAGAGAAAAAACATTTATAAATTTTGTCATTACCATTAAGTAGTATTTAAATGTAAGATTTAATTTTTCAGGCTTGCCAAGTATCTTTTGGTGCGCTATTTACCTGTAATAGCTACGGTTTTTTGATGCCATCTCAAGGGCTAAACCTTCAACATTTTGTGAGTCCAGATTGTATTTGCCTATCAATTTATCAAAAGTATCGTGATGATACTCTTGAAGCGTATGCAAAATATCAGACAAGTGTTTGAATTCTTCTGTTTCTTTTATTCTGGACGTCATCGTTGAAGCTTTGCCATTCATCTCATAGCAATCATTTAGTTTTTGTACTACCATTCTTACAAGTAAATAAACAAACATTTATAAATTTTGTCATTACTGTTAAGTAGTATTTAAATATGGCTTTGCTTTTCTTCTTATCAAATCCTGGAGTTCAGGCTGCATGTAGAAATAATCGTTAGGAATATCTAAGTTGATGATTTTCTTATGATTTACGCCCGGGAACCTGTTTTTGAGTTCCTGGACTTGCCATTCTTCTACTATGAAGATTTTGTCTGCCCATTCTAAGAGTTCTTCTGTGACAGGATTCCCCCTTGATAAAAGCCCGGCGGACTTAGTTTCGTGCTCTTCTTTGAAGATTTCTTCCCCTGTTGGGCTTCGGCTCATGTTCGCGTTGCATATGAATAAGAGTTTCATGGTAATGTTAGGGGAGTAGATTATAAAAACTTTTTTGGGAGCAAATAAGGTATGTCTTTAAATTATTAGGTTTTCAATTTCTTTTAGTTTTTTAATGTTAAGCTGGTAGGCATCGCCGTGTTTTGTTTTTCCATAGAATAGAACAAGCCCATCTTTTACCAGCTCATCCAGAATGGCTTTTACGTCACCTCTAAGATGGGAAGGAATCCCTGAGGCCAGCCGTTCATACAACATGTGCCCTTTACTGAATGCCTGATTTGAATATAATTTTTTTAGGATGTTTTTCTTTATTTTTAAGTATTCTTGCTTGTTCAGCTTCTTGCCCATACTGAAAATTACAGGCCAGTTTTATATATAATAATTATTATTTAAATTAATATTATTAGCTTATATTGGCTAAAAATAGAAATATTTATATATTTGTACGCAATCATGTTAGCACAATGGAAAATAAAACAGCTTTTCTGGAAATCTTCGGAGACTCCCCGATACTTAGAGTGATGGACTTCCTCGTTGTTAACGAAGATTTTGACTATAGCATGACAGATATTGCCAGCCTTTCCGGAACAGGGTATTCCACGCTTAAAATTTTCTGGGATAAACTTGAGAAAGAAGGAATTGTAGTTAATACAAGAATTGTTGGAAAAGCCAAGATGTACAAGCTTAACCTGGCCAACCCAGTAACCAAAAAATTCAGGGATTTCTACTGGGAAACCACAAAGCAGAAAGTGCATGAAAATCTAAAAGAAAAAAAGCTTGTGGCATGAATTAAAACACTGGCTTAACATCTAAGTCCATTTTCTGTTTTATTATTCTTATGAGGTTTTCGTCGTTGTAAACGTATATATCTGGTATTTCAAGGGAGATTATCTTTTTTTTCATGTATGCTTCTGGGAATCTCCTGCTTATCTCTTTTCTCTGGGAATCTTCCATTACTACGACTATGTCCGCCCATTCAAGCTGTTCTTTGGTAACAGGTTTTTCGTTGTACAGCCCGGCGGACTTTGTTTCGTATTCTCCTCTGAATATTTCTTCTGCGGTTCTGCTCCTGTTCTGGTTCTGGTTGCATATGAATAATAGTTTCATGGTAATGTTAGGGGAGCAGATTATAAAAACATAATTATTTACCATATTGAAGTTATTTGTTTTTGCTCAAAAAGTATAAAAACAGAAGAATAAGAAAAGAAAACCATGCCTAAAATACCTGGGATAGTATTCGTAGCAGCAGGAATAGCCATAGCATGGTTCTCAAGATACGTAGATGCAAGAACAGAAAACCAAGGCATGATACTCTTCTTCTACGCAGGAATCGTGCTGATAGCAATAGGAGTATTCAAGATAATCACAAAAATGATAATGAAAGACCAGGAAAAGCCAGAAAAAGAAACAAATATAAGCGAGGAAGAAAAAAAGATAAGGGAAACAATAGAAAAAAGAAGAATTATAATGTGCGGCATGTGCGGAACAAGGCACTACGCAACGAGCAACTACTGCCATATGTGCGGAACAAAACTGAAATAAAATGGAAGCAAGAGACTGCATAAACACGAGGAGAAGCATAAGAAAATACCTGCAAAAACCCGTAGAATTCGACAAATTAACCGCGGTACTAGAAGCAGCAACAAAAGCCCCAAGCGCGGGAAACATACAAGACTACAGGTTCATAGTCATAACAGACAAAGACTTAATCGGAAAAATAGCAGAGCACTGCACCGAACAATACTGGATAACAACCGCTCCCTTGCTAATAATAGTATGCACAGATGTTGAGAAAGCCAAAGCACACTACGGGATAAGAGGAGAACGCCTGTACACAACGCAGAACGCAGCAGCCGCAATACAAAACATGCTATTAACAGCACACAACCTCGAACTAGGAAGCTGCTGGGTCGGATCTTTTGATGAGGACTACGTTAATGATTTGCTAGGAATACCAGAACATGCAAGGCCACAAGCAATAATCCCAATAGGATACCCTGACGAAGAACCCAGGGAAAAAGAGGAAAAGCCCATAGAAGACATGGTTTACTTCAACTCATACGGGAACAAGATAGAAAACATGCACTTCGTGACCCAGGAATACAACAAAGCAATAAGCAAAATGCTCAAGAAAGCAGAGCCAGCGGTAAAAGGCGGGCTTGAAAAACTCAAAACCGAAGCCGAGAAAATATTCGACAAGGCCAGGGACAAGGTTAAAAAGAAGTAAGATATCTTTATAAAAAAAGAGCTATTTCTACTCTTAATGTCAACAAGCTTCTTCCCGCACGAAAACGTCAGGGACATCCAAAGCGAACTAATACGCGAAATAGATGAAGCAGTAAAGAACAACAAGAACTTAATAGCGCATGCGCCAACCGGCCTGGGAAAGACCGCGGCGAGCATCGCCCCAGCGATAAGCAACACGTTAAAAACAGATAAAACCATTTTCTTCCTTACAAGCATGCACACCCAGCACAAAATAGCCTTGGACACGGTGAGAGAGATAAAAAACAGGCACGGCGTAAGACTGGTAACTGTAGATATTATCGGGAAGAAGCATATGTGCCTGCAACCCGGGGTAAAAGCATTGGGTCAAAGGGATTTCGTGGAGTACTGCAAGGCTTTGAGGGAAGAAGGAAAATGCTCGTTCTACACTAATTTGAAGAAAGGCGAAGACTTATCTTTTAGCGCAAAAACCGCTTTATCCGAACTAAAAGAGGAAAGCCCCAGTACGACTACTGAATTGTTGAAAGTAGCGGAGAAACACAACATATGCCCGTACGAAGCATCAATGCTCCTGGGAAAAGAATCCAAGGTGATAATCGCAGATTACTATTACTTATTCCATCCAAGGATAAGAGAGTCCTTCCTAAGAAAGACAGGCAAGGAAGTTGAGGACGCAGTTATAATAGTTGATGAAGCCCACAACCTTCCAAACAGGATAAAAAGCCTTGCAAGCGAAAGACTCACGAGTATAACGATAAAACGGGCTATAAGCGAAGCCGAATCATTAAAAGAACAGGAAGTCCAAATCTTATTAACAGATATGCTTGGCATCCTTGAAACGTATGCGGAGAAAGCAGAGGAAGAAGAATACATAACAAGGGAGGACTTCATAGAAAGAATAAGCCAATTAAAGGATTACGAGGAATTAATAGAGGAATTCGAAGAGCTCGCAGAAAGAACAAGGGAAGAACAAAAACAATCATACATAGGAATAATATCTGCTTTCCTCGAAGCATGGAAAGGGACAAGTGACGGATTTACAAGGATTTTTGCAAAGGAAAAAGGCTTAAGGGAAGAAATCTTATCCCTTAACTACAAATGCCTTGACCCAGGAATCATAAGCAAGCCCGTACTGGAAGCAGCTGCAAGCACCGTAATGATGAGCGGAACATTAACGCCTACTTATATGTACTGGGAAGTCCTTGGCTTCGAAGCAGAAAGAACCAGGGAGATAACCTTGGAAAGCCCTTTCCCCGAAGAAAACCGGCTGTCCATGATAATCCCGAAGACAAGCACGAAGTTTACGGCGAGAAGCGAAGAGCAGTACAAAGAGATAGCAAGCATTACCACAAGAATTGTAAATGCGATACCGGGGAACTCAGCTGTTTTCTTTCCGAGCTTTAAGCTAAGGGACGATGTTTACAGGAATATGCGTGACTGCGAAAAAACGGTTTTCGTGGAAAGGCCTGGGTTGACGAAGAAAGAAAAAGAAGAGCTTCTTGAGAATTTTAAGTCTTACAAGGAAACAGGTGCTGTGTTGCTAGGTGTTATAAGCGGTAGCTTCGGGGAAGGAATAGACTTGCCCGGGGATTACCTGAAAGGCGTTGTCGTTGTTGGCTTGCCGTTGCAAAAACCTGACCTGGAGACTAAGGCGCTTATTGATTATTATGATAAGAAATTCAGAAAAGGATGGGATTACGGGTATTTATTCCCGGCTTTTAACAAGACATTGCAATCCGCGGGAAGATGCATTAGGAGCGAGACGGACAGAGGAGTAATAGTTTTCCTGGATGAAAGGTATGAATGGCCTAATTACAGGAAGTGCTTCCCAAAGACGTGGAACTTGAAAACGACGATGCTCTATGAAGGGATGATAAAGGATTTCTTTAAACAGTAAAGTATAAAAAACAATTACCCGTCCCAGGATTTTATGAAAGAGAAATACGAGGAGCTAAGGAAAAAGCATGACTTGCCTGGTTTTGAAGAGATGGATGCTTATTTTGAAATAGGCAGCATTGACGAGGATTCTAATATTTTAAGGGAAACTGCAAAGAAAATACACGACAAAGTTGACAATTACACAATGATCTTTGAAAGCCTCATCCAGGCAGATGCAAGGCTTAGTAATATGCGGGAAGCAGGGAGCATGACTCCCAAGGAACGGGCTACCTTAAGCCATTTGTACAACAAAGGAATGATAATCACCAGGGAAGCCCTTGAATTAGGCGTGGAGTATTCCGAGGAGAAAGCAGCGGGTTTCATAAAGAAAAGCTTTGAGGAATGGAAAGAAATGAAAGATGACATTCTTGTTATTATAAGGAAGATGAAAAAGGCGTGGAGTGAACAAGTCAAGATAGAAGAGGACAGGGGTTACTTCGGATGAAAATTTTGTTGATAATGGGACCTCAGGGTTCTGGTAAGGGAACGCAGGCAGAGCTTATAGCAAAAGAGTATAATGTGAAGCATGTTTCTATGGGAGACATTCTAAGGGATGAAGCACGCAGGGAAACCGAGCAGGGAAAGCTCTTAAGGGAATACATGAATGCGGGGAAACTCATACCTGATGAGATAAATGACGGGCTTGTAAGGAGCGTTGTTGAAGGGAACAAAAACAATGGGTTATTATTGGATGGGTATCCGAGGAATAAGCACCAGGCAGAATACTTGCTGGGTATTGCAAGGGTTGACGGGATTATCGTGGTTAACATTAGTGACGAGGAAGCTGTGAAGAGGATTGGGAAGAGGAGGATTTGCACTGCTACGAAGAAGATCTATATTGACGACCAAGTAACAGAAGAAGATGTTAAGGAGTGCGAAGCCGCTGGTGGCAAAATCGTGCAGAGAGATGATGATACTCCCGGAGCTGTGAGGAAGCGCTTGCAGATTTACCATGAGAATACTGCTCCTTTACTGGAAGTTTTTAATGAAAAAGGTGTTAAGGTTATTGTTGTTAATGGGGAGCAGAGCGTTGAAAACGTTTTCGGGGATATTAAGAAAGAGTTGTCTTTGTTATTCTAGTATTTTTCCTATTATTATTTCAGAGTATTTTTCTTCTTGTGGAATATAAATTATGTCTGTGGCTCTTTTTATTATTTCGAAGCCTCTGCCTCTTGAAGACGTGCTATTAGGGTCGTAGTTCTTTATTAGTTCCTTGGCTTTGTCATTGCTTAGAGGCGTTCCTTTGTTTCCCACTCCTGCAATAATGTATTTACTTGTTGCTAATAATGATACATGTACTTCTTTGCCCGGGCTGAATTTGCATGAGTGTTCTTGGGCGTTCCGAATTATTTCTGATACTGCATGCACTGCTTCATTTACAGATTCAGGATCGGTGTTTTTCGCAATCAGTTTTTTCTCTATGCTTTCCAGTGTTCTTATAAGGCCTTTCTTGGATGCGGCATTGACTACATATACATTGTAAGAATCTTCGTTTAGGTCTTCTGGATTTATTCCTTGTGCCTCATGGGATTTCTTTGTTGTGTGTATGCAGCCTTCGAGTCCATCCATTTTTTTTTAGTTGTACTTGGTTATTTTTTCCAAGAAGTCTTGCGCTATATGTTTCATGCTTTGGTTGTTTATGCTTGATGTGTATTCCTTGTCTAGCTTTTGCTTTAGGCTTTTTATTTCTCTGTTAATCATTGGGTCTGTTGTGCTTGTGCTTTTTTCTAGCTCTTGTATCATTGATGCAAATGTTCCTAAGTTTGCTTGCATGTCTGTTTCGGTGATTCGCATGTATTTTTGGGCTATGTTTTTTGCTGTTTCGTATTGTTCCATTTTATTGTTTTCACCTTGAATGTTATTAATGTTTCTTTTTTAGGTAGGTGGTTTTCGGGGAGGCTTAGAAACGTTTTGGAGGTGTTTCTTGGTGAGAGGGTGGTTTTGATCACGATTGCCTCCCCGAAATATACCTGAACAGGTATTTTCACCTAGTAGTGGTAAGCATAAGAACTATTTAAATGTTTCGTTTTTTGACTACTTTTTAGTGATGAAATTATTTCTTTTTGTTTTCAGGGCGCCTTAAAGCCCCATAGAATCCAAGAAGAGGCGCGCTAAAGCTTACAAGATAACCCAGGCCAAGCCATTTCCTGCTATACTTGAGAGAATCATAATATTCCTCGAATTCCCTGCTTTCAGCAATAGAAACACTATCCCTGCGAGCATTTGATAGTTGCTCACGCAACCCCTTATACTCCTCAAAAGAGCCAGATCTCGCCAGGCTAAACTCCTTCAGCCTAGACTCCAAAGAATCGATTTCTTCAGCAATTTCGATGTGTTTAGCCATAGCAGGAATCTCGTCTGGGAAAGGAATTTCTGCCTTGTTAAAGCAATAATAGCTGCCACCGAGGCCTGTTAAGATGCCAAGGTACAAAGATGCTCCAACCTTAAATTTTTGGTAAGACATCCACTTGGAAAATATTAACAGAATTATAAAACCATCTAAAAATAATTGTCCTAAAAAAGTAATAAAAAATCGAAAATTATATAAATCAAAACAACCATATTTTTTAGCAACATATCAATATTAATAAAATAATATGAAAAATACATATTATAACAAAAATATGTATATTGTTGGTGATGACGCTATGAACAACATCATCCGAACACTAACAAAGAACCCGGAGGGCCTCACAATAACAGAAATAGTAGAAAAAACAGGGAAAACAAGGTCTTACGTAAGAACAACCCTAGCAAAACTAGAAGGAGGAAACAAAGTAGTGATAAGAAACGTAGGAATGGCCAAAATATACAAACTAAAATAAGATGCCACAACGAAAAAACAAAATAAAACTGCTAATAACCGCGCTCCTTTTAATATTCCTCTCAGTACAAGCCACAGCGCAAACACAAACAATTTCTACATGCGAAGAACTACAAAACATAAAACCCGACCAACACTACATCTTAACTGGAAATATAGACTGCGAAAACAAAGAAATAACGTTATTAAGCCAAGAAAAACCTTTCCTAGGAAGCATTGACGGGCAAGGATACGCCATAAGAAACACACGCATACATGCAGAAGGATACTCGGGACTTATAGCGTTAAATAAGGGAATCCTGATAAACATAAGGCTGGAAAATACCGAGATAACAGGACAAACAGAAAATGGGATAGCAGGAAAGAACGAAGGACACATAGTAAACAGCCACATCCAAGGAATAATAAACAACGAGCGAATAAACGAATACATCGGCCTGAACAATCCAAGACCAGAAAAAGAAACGAGGACGACCGCTTCAAGCAGCGAATACGAGACATGGAAACTTGAAACAACCCTGCCAGGAGACTACTATAACGGCGTTAACATGCCCTTACTGGAATACGCAGAAGGAAAAATATACTTAATAGGAGGAAGAACAAACCAGGAAACAAGGCATACATGGATATACAATACTGAAACAAGAGGATGGACTCAGGGAGCAGACATACTAGTGCCTGTAACTGGAATAGGAATCGCTCACTACGAAGGAAAAATATATGTAGCAGGAAAATTCGACGACAAGCCACTACAAATATACGACATAGCCACAAATACATGGAGCTTTGGAACAGACATGCCTGAAGGCAGATACGACTTTGGAATGGCTGCGATGAACGGAAAGCTGTACGTTATAGGTGGCGGAGATACAACGACGTATGATTCTACGAATACCACATTCATTTACGATATCGAGACAGATACATGGAGCCAGGGCACAGATATGCCAACGTACAGGCAGGGCTTTTACGGTGTTGGAGGCATAGTAACAGGAATAGGTGGAAAGATATACGTAGCGGGCGGAAGCGACCTTAACTGGGAGTTCCCAAGAACATTAGATATTTATGACCCAGAAACTGATACATGGAGCAAAGGCGCGGACATGCCTGTAGGAGTAGCATACCACGGCGCAACACAAGCAGGAGGCCACTTATTCATAATCGGAGGGCTTGACGAAGACTTGGATGCTATGAACAACGTCCTGAGATACACCCCGCAAAATGATTCCTGGAACTACATCGAAAATTTTCCATTCCCCGTATCTGAATTGGGAGTGGCAGGAAGCAACAACGCCTTATACGTAGCAGGAGGACTTAACGAAGACCGGAAACAAATGAATAAGATGTATAAATACGAACTCCCGCCTAAGCCCGCGCTTAAAATAATAAGCCCGTACAACACGACATACCCTGAATCAACAATCCTTGTGAACATAACGCCTTCGAACGAATCAAGCAATATAACATTTAACTGGAACGGCACAAACATAACCTATAAAGAGCCTGTAAACATAACCTTCTCGGAGGGAACGAACACACTCTATGCATGGGAGCGAGGAGAAAAAAACCTGTCTGCAAACGTAACATTCACAGTGCTCACAACACCGCCAAAGATTTACAATCACTCTATCCAACCATATGCAGCGATAAACAACACAAATATAACTATAAGTGTTAATGTATCTACACAAAGCACGATATACGCAAACATAACACTAGGAAATAATACAGAGCAAATAGAACTGATTAACGGAGAAAACAATTACGAAGCTGAAAGCACCGGGCTTTACAACATAACAATTTACGCTGAAGACATATTCTCAAGAAAAAGCAATATTTCAGAAGATTATTTTGAAGTATTCCCAGCCAGAAAGATAAATATGTCTGTTAAAGGATTTAACTTTACAATCATAGATTCAAAAATAAGATTATACTACAGATCACAAAAACAACATACTATTATAGGGAACGACACATTCAGCATCATAATACCAGATACGCCCTTGGATACTCACATAGAAGCACATAATGAAACACTACAAACATATCTACAAAGCATGTTATTGGAAGACAACACAACAATCATTATTGATAAGCACAATGAAGAAAACAAAATTACGTACTGGGCAAGCATAACCAATTCTTTTGAAAACGCAACGATAAAAATTTATTACTCGGAACTAGGAGTAAGCGAACCATATAATGACTTGCTCGTATTCCAGAGATGTGAAAACTACTCGTTCTACAATAAATCTTGCAATTCAGCATGGGAGGAAATAACAAATAAAACATACCATGACAAGGAACACTTGTACTTCGAGTACAACACAAGCAGCTTGTCTGCCTTTTCCATAAAGAAAATAGAGGAAACAGAGGAACCTCCCCAGCCAACACCTCCGAGGAGGAGCTCACCCCCAGCGATGTGCACAACTGAATGGGAATGCACTGAATGGACTGAATGTGACAACGGAATGCAGACAAGGACTTGCACCGAGATAATACCTGGCTGCAACGCCGGACCTAAGCCTGATGAAACCAGGGCTTGTGAAACAGAAACAGAAGAAGCAGAGGAAAATAACACAAGCCCCGGCATCGAAAGGCCAGAGCAATTATTTGACATAAGACTGGAACTGGCAAACCGTGTGATAACCGAAACAAGCCAATTAGTTGCAATGGCAAGATTTGAAAGCTTTGGAACCGTGCCAACACCTGTAAATATTACTTATGCAATATTTGACTCTGAAGAAAACGAAGTCCATTCAGAAGAAACAAGTATTGTCGTGGAAACCGAGAGGATACTTACAAGGAGCTTTGGCCATGTAAGATTAACGGAGGGAGACTACACATTTATTATGACAACTGTTTATTCTGATAATATTAGAGATGATTTCAGGCAGGAATTCACAGTTGTAGAAGAAGAACAAACAACTACTAGTACAGCACTCATAGCATCATATATTGTTTTCTTTATTTTGGTTGGTGCCGCGGCTTATTTCCTTGTTGCAAGCATAAGGCAGAAGCGTTTCAGGATAGGAAAAATAAGGCCTTACAAATATTTTAAGGAAAACGTGTACACAGTACTAGGAGTTTTTGGCATTATATTGCTGACATTTTTGTTTTTCGGGTTAATGGCAGAGCAAAAAAAAGCTTATGAAGAAAAATATGCTTTAATGAGCATGCAAATGATTGCACGTGAAAAAGCACACCAGGCAGACACATACATGGAGTTCCAAAAGGAAAAACTCAGAATCCTGGCATCGATGAATCACTTTCAGGAAGCAGCATTAAATCCTGACGATGAAGACAAAATTGGGAGGGCCAAACAATTAATTACGCGTATAGGAGAGACTTACCCAGGAATAGGGCTTTTCACAGAAGAAGGAATTATAATAGCTGCAGAGAACAACCCTTCCAGGCAGGACTATGGCCACCTGGCTTATTTCACACAAGAAGGCCACGAAGTGATGTTCGAAAGATATTATGATATCGCGAGACGGCAGGATTATTACGCGATTCTCGGCCCTGTTTATCATCCTGAAAATGAAAGCAAGGTAATCGGTGGAATCGGCTTTGACATAGATTTCCACGAGTTAAGCGAGATAATCAGGACGGACATAGAGTGCGATATAAGCGAAGCTTACCTTATAGATGAAACAAAGGTATTGCTGAGCAGCTCAAAGTATTCAGAGGAAGAACTTAGAAGCAGGGCTTTCGTGCAGGAAGTGAGAACTGAACAAGCAGACTTGTGCGTTGAGCACATACAAGAATACAGGGAGAACGGAGAAGCAGAGCGGATAGATGAGCAGGTAATAAAATACATTAATTACAGAGGAGAAAAAGTCATTGGTGTGCACGCCCACGTTTTTTCAATTGATGGATGCGTGATCGTCGAGAAAGGAGTATGCCATTTAGAAAGCCCTGGAATGACAGGCCTCGTGACAAGTTTATTCAGGTAGAAAAGGTGAAAAGAAAATGGAGACACAAACAAAGATATTGTTGGGGTTCATACTGATAATATTCCTTAGCTTAGCCCAGGTAACAACAGGATTGATTATGCAGCTAGGGATAATGGACAACGCCAGGCAGGTAACTGAAGTTGAGTCCCCATTGGAATTCATGGCTAGAGAGATAGTGATACATGATTCTATGCTTACTGGTAAGACAAGGAGTGCATTGATATATGCTTATGCCGGGGATTACGAAATGGTTTATGAGAGCAAGGCAAAGTATGATGTTATTGCAGAAGAGCTTGATTATTTGCTCGGCAGGGATATCAGGATTCTTCTTAGGCAGAGCCGGAGAAGCGAAGACCTCATGGTTAATGCTGTTCTCGCACTTGACGAGATAGAAAGGATTAACAGGGAACTAGTTGAACTGGAAAGAAAAGCTTTCGAAGCCATACTAGAGGAGGACTTCGATACAGCGTTTGATTTGATAGCAGGAGAAGAATATAATACTTACAAAGATGAATTTTACAGGAATTACAAGGAGTTCGCTGACATAGAACACCAGGTTACAACTGAAAAAAGGAGTGACGTATTCAGGATAGCAGAACGACTAATAATAATAGATTTCCTGATTGCAATATTTATCACTTTTGCAGTGATAGCTACATTGTTCGTGATAAGGTCGTTCATAACAAAGCTGAAAGAAAAATACGCGAAGAAAAAATAGTGCTCTCGTCTGCCAGCAGTGATAGATAAATTATATAAATAAAAGAAAATACTTTGAAAAATAGGATGAAATACCTAGTTGTACTTATTTTAAGCTTTATTTTGTCAACAAGCCTAGTTTCAGCTATGTCAGCAACTGTAAACATCCCTGAGGAATTCTCCGAAGTCAATGCCGGGGAACGCGTTTATTTCGAGACAGAGATAAAATGGCCTTCCAACGACAGGAGGCAGGACTTAAGGATTGAGTACAGCATCAGGGGCAATGATGACGAGGAAATCGCGTACCTCCAGGTTTTAAAGGCTATTGAAACACAGGCTTCTTTCATGGAATTCGTTAATATACCTGAAAGCACACAAGAAGGCGTTTACAGGGTTTACCTTACAATAACTGATTATGAAGACATGGAAAAAGAAATTGCTGCAAGCTTCAACGTCAGGAGATCGAGTAATAACAAGATATACACGTATTTCCTCGTAATACTAGGAGTTCTAGCACTCATAGCAATCATTGTTTCAACAGAGCTTTTCGTGCTTATCAAGAAGCAGGAAGATAACTGATTCTGGAAAAGCTTTAAAAACAACCATGATTACGCATTTCTTATGAAACTCGTAGATGTCCACGCACACCTGGATTTCCCGGAGTACGCTAAGGATCTTGACAAGGTGCTGAGGAAAGCTGAAGAAGCCGGAGTGAAAGCAGTTATTGCTAACGGCGTGCACAAGGAAAGCAACAGGAGCGTGCTCGGGATTGCGAAGAAGTTCCGGGTTGTAAAACCAGCCTTAGGTTTTTACCCTACGCATACGTGGGAGTTCGAAGAGGAAGAAGTTGATGAAGAACTAGACTTTATAAAAAAGAACAAGGAAAAAATCGCAATTGGCGAAGTCGGCCTAGACTACAAGTACAACGAGAACGAAAAAGACAAAGAACGGAAAACAAGGATTCAGAAGAAGTTCTTTGAAAAAATCATCGGGATAAGCGAGAAAACCAGGAAGCCATTAATCGTACATTCAAGGAAAGCTGAACTAGATGTTATAGAAATGCTAGAAAGCTCTTCTTTAAAGAATCCTGTGCTGCATTGTTTTTCGGGGAAGAAGAAGTTAATGCAGAGGGCTGCTGATAACGGATGGAATTTTACTGTTCCTGTAATAGTGTTTAAATCCCAGCAATTCCAGGACATGACTGATTATGTTAATCTTAGCAAGCTCTTAACAGAAACAGACGGGCCTTACATGGCACCTCTTCCCAGCGAGAGAAACGTGCCTGAGAACGTCCGCCTAGCAATCAAGAAAATCGCTGAGATAAAAAAAATGGATGAAATAGAAGTTGCGAATAACATCTTTATGAATTACCAGAGATTGTTTCTCTAGTTGCGGTATGCTTCGCTAACTTTTTCTTTTATGCCTTGCAGGGTTGATCTTTCTTTTGGGTCGTAGTTTAGGCGGGTTTTGGAATTTCCGTCAAGGGTTGCAGTTATAGGCCTCGGAACCTGGGATATGGTTGTTCCGAATTGCCTTTTTCCATCTCCTTCGAATTCTATTCTTAGCCTTTCAAGGCGTTCTTCTTCTGGTATGTATCTAAGGATGTTCAGGATTTGTCCTTTTTCGAGTTCTTGTGAGAATACGTTGAACCTGAAGTCCTTTATTATGTTGTATGATGTTAATGCTTCCAGGCATTCGACTCCTCTGCTTTTCATTCTTTGGAGTTCGTTTGAGGATTCTATTGCATTATAGTAGTTGTCTGCTACTTTTTGCCATAAGTTGTTGTTCATATGTGCGTCTTCTGCAAGGGCTTTTGCGAGGCCTGCGTATTGTTCCACGTATTCCAGTCCTGTTGCGCAGCCATCTACGCTTTCTACTACTTCCCTTGCTTTTTCGTGGTTTAACTGGTGGTGTTTTAGTCCTGTGCCTATTTCGCACCCTGTATTGTAGAGGAGCATTAGTCCTGCCGCGAGAGATTTTAGGGATTTCATGAAGATAGGTATGTTCCAGTAATATATAAAACTTTCTATTTTTATTACTTATTAGTAGTTATATATTTTTGCTAATATTTAAATAAACAAAAAACAAAGAAAACACCATGGAGATAAAGATAGACACCACAAAAGACTCCAAGGAAGACATAAAAAAAGCCATAAAACTACTCCGAAGCCTCATAAGCGAAGACTACGAGGAAACAGAAGAACAAAAAGAATATTCCGACCCTGAGCCAGGCACATTCAACTTATTCGGGGACACAAGCAACGAGAGCAGCGAAGACAATGAAAAAGAGGATGAAGAGCCAGAAAAAAGCCCGAGAGTAGAAATAGTCGAATATTAACAAAGCCTTTAAAAACAAGGATTGCTTTCTTAAACCATGGGCAAGCCATACGAATTCCTAGAACACACCGCAGACGTAAAAATACGCGCGTACGGAAAAACCCTGGGAGAAGCATTCAAAAACGCAGCGATAGCAACAACCGCTGTGATGACAGACATAAAACAAGTAAAAGAAACAGAAGAAAAAAAGATCAGAATAACTGCTAACGACAGGGAATCCCTATTATATGATTTTTTACAAGAAATGCTATACTTGCTGGACACAGAAGGATACCTCGCAAAAAGCGTTAAAAGAATAAAAATCCAGGAAACAAAAACAGGATACGAACTAACCGCGACACTCATAGGAGACCACGCACAACACGGCTACGACGTGCACACATACATAAAAGCTGTAACATACAACGAAATGGAAATAAACGAAAACGAAAAAGGCGTAATAATACAACTAGTACACGACATATAAAAAAATGGAAGAAAAAAAACAGCCAAGGAAACTGAACGAATACTCATACGTAGTAGAAAGGACGGGGAATATGAAAGTGCCCTTAAAAATCTTCGCATCAGAAAAACTATTGAAGAAAATGATGGAAGACCAATGCATAGAACAAGGAATGAACGCAGCAACACTGCCAGGAATAAAAGGGTACAGCATCATGATGCCAGACGCACACCAAGGATACGGGTTCAGCATAGGCGGAGTAGCAGCATTCGACAAAGAAAAAGGATGCATAAGCCCTGGTTCAGTCGGTTTTGATGTGAATTGCGGCGTCCGCTTACTGGCAAGCAACCTGGAAAAAGAAGAAGTCTACGAGAAAATAAACGAGTTGCTGGACTCTTTGTTCAAAAACATCCCGCCAGGAGTAGGAGGGAAATCTTTATTCAAATTAAGCCACGATGAACTAGACGAAGTCTTAAAGAGAGGGCCTGAGTACATGGTAGGTAAAGGCATAGGAATAAAAGAAGACCTGGATAATTGTGAGAGCAACGGAAGAATGGAGGATGCCGACCCTTCAAAAGTAACAAGGAAAGCCAAGGACAGGGGAAAAGGACAGCTTGGAACGCTTGGCTCAGGAAATCATTTCCTAGAAGTACAATACGTAAACAAGATATTCAACAAAGAAACAGCAAAAACGTTCGGTATCACACACGAAGGACAGGTAGTAATCCTAATACATTCAGGTAGCCGAGGCCTAGGACACCAGACGTGTTCTGATTACATAAGAAAAATGGAAGAGAACTTCCCCGAGATAAAAAATAGTTTGCCTGACAAAAACCTGATCTACGCACCAGCGTCAAGCCAACTAGCAAAAGATTACTATAAAGCCATGTGCGCCGCCGCAAATTTTGCATGGACAAACAGGCATGTTATCGGCCATCAAACAAGGAAAAGCTTTAAAGAAGTCTTCGGAGAAAAAGCAAAGCTGGAAACCGTTTACGATGTCGCGCATAACATTGCGAAACTTGAAGAACATGATATTAACGGAGAAAAATCATGGGTGTGGGTGCACAGGAAAGGCGCAACAAGAGCATTCCCGCCTGGAAACAAAGAACTTCCATTAAAGTACCAGGAGACAGGCCAGCCTATCTTCATACCAGGGAGCATGGGAACGTCTTCTTATGTTCTCGTCGGCACAGAGAAAGCCATGCTTGAAAGCTTTGGAAGCACAGCGCACGGTGCTGGCCGCTTAATGTCAAGGAAGAAAGCTAACGAGAACTGGAAAGGACAGGAACTTAGAAAAGACCTTGAAAAAGAAAAAATATATGTTAAAGCCGCTTCATGGAAAGGTGTAAGTGAGGAAGCGCCAGGCGCTTATAAGGACGTGGATGAAGTTGTAAAAGTCAGTGACAAGGCAGGAATAGGAAAACTTGTCGCACAGCTAAAGCCAATAGGCGTAACAAAAGGATAAAAAAACTTGTTCTTATAAAAAGAAGTGTTGTTACACTTGTATCATAACACAAAAAGTTTTATAAGAAAAGCAATATTACCCTACCCCTTCAAAGATGGGTATAGTAAACGTAGCCTTGGATGAGGAAGCCTATAAATTCTTGGAGTCGGTTAAGGAGCAAAACCAGACGATTTCAGATGTAATACTGGAAATGAAAAGCTCTGGAACCCTAATAAATACTGGGAAGCCTGTACAGGGAACGGAGCCTGCCCGAGGAAAAGAGATAAGCACTCGTTGGATGGAAAAAAGCAACGCTGATTACAGGAAAATTTTTCACAGGAAGAACAGAAAACCCTCTGGTTGCTTTGACTGCCCTATAGCATCAGTTTTTCTTTCAAATGGAGGGAATAAGATACTTCTCCAAGAGGCAGGAAAGCCAAGCAGGATAAAAAATCTTAAGCCAGCTATTTTCTAAATAAGCGTTTCTTCCGGTTTCTCCCTGGCAAACTTTATAAAAACAATTCTCTTCCTGCCTTGTTATGGCGTTCAGCAAGACGTTTCCTAAGAAAAGCGATAAGTCAGCGTATCCTAACTGGATAGAAATATACCTGACAGATGAAGAGGAGAAACAAGCTGAAGAAGAATGCCGTTCTAAGAATAACGAGGTTATGCGTGAGTGCATCAATGATGCAAGGATGATCGTGCAGGAAAAGCGGTTATTGGAAAGCCAAGGCGTGCTTTCAAGGATCGCGGTTTCTTTGTTTGAGAAGAGGGCGAGCCACGAAGTCTTTTTTAAGGAGAAAAAGGCTAAGGAGAAATTTGACGCTGAGAACTTATAAGTCTATTATTTTTCCTTCTTTTCCTACGTTAATGATTTTTGTGCTGCCTAGCTTTTCTTCTAGTCCTTCTGCTTCATGGACGTGGCTGCACAATAGGATGTCTGGCTTTAACTCGTAGATTGCTTTTAGGACTCCTGTGCTTCCTTTTACGAACTTTGAGAACAATTCCATCTTCGTACCAGCGGGATGAACATGGGTTACCATTAACTTCTTTTTTAAGTAGCTTATCCTGTCAAAGCCTTTTTTCAAAGTGTGAAAGATTTCTTCTTCGTCCAACCCGTGGATGCCTATGTTTGCGGAGCCGCATCCAAAGATTCCTGTTTCTTCGTACTTAACAGAGTACCCGTGTAAGTGTTTTGCTTTGTTTATGTATGCGAGGAAGTCAGCTGTGGCTATGCTTTCGTGGTTTCCTGATATGAGCAGGACTTTCTGGTTTTTTTCTTTGAAAGGCTGGAGGACGTTGTCTAACGAGTGCTCTTGCGTTAAGTCTCCGCATAATACTATTAAGTCCGCTTTTTCTTTCAATGCCTTGGCAGATAGCTTTTTTGCAAGGCTTACATCGCCGTGTAAGTCGCCTGCGCCCAGAATTCTCATTTTCTACCTTATTTTTACTTCCTTGGTTTTTCTTTCAGCGTGAATTATTATTGAGGGATACCCTTTTTTTTCGCCTTCGTACACTATTAGGTCTACTTCTCGCCTTATGCCTGAGCTAAGGTCCTCTATGCTTGTCATAAAGTCTTCTCCTGTTTGATTGGCGCTTGTGGTTACTACTGGAACTCCTAGGTTTGCGACTACTTCAGAGAACCAATGGTTGGGTATCCTTACCCCTATTGTTTCAAGTCCTTGGCAAACATTTCTTGCTACTGCATCCTTGTTGTTTAGCTTTAGTACAAGGGTAAAGCAGTGCTCTTCACCATTTACCATAAGTTTTTTTCCTAGTTTTTCTACGTATTTTTTTTGTTCTGGCCCTACTTCGCAGTTCTGGTAAACCCATTCCTTGGAAGGCACTATGACAGAAAAAGGCTGGAGGTTGCTTTTTTTGATATACCTTATTTTTTGCACAAGTTTCTCGCTGGTCGCATCGCATCCTAAGCCGTAAATGGAGTCTGTGGGGTATATAAAGACTTTTTCCTTTAGCAGTGTCTGCACTGTTTTCTTTGATTTAAGTAATTCGTCTTTGGTTACTATCATTTCAGTGGGAAGAACAGTAATTTATTTAAAAATTTAATTGAAAAAAACAATGTAGTTGAAGGCAATTATAAGTGCAGGTTTCTTTTTCTGACTGATTGCTGCCAGTGGAGCACGTCGAGGAAGTCTATTTGTTTCTTGTACTCTTTCCATTCTACGTACTCAGGTTCTGCGAATAGATTTTTTATTGCTTTAAGCATCTTCTGTTCCTCCAAAGCTTCTTAGGTATTCTGCCATTGCTTCTTTTTCTTCTTCCATTATAATCTGGTGTTCCAGCATTATTGGAAGTATTTTTTGCTCGTAGTAGTTCCTCATCGTTTTACCTCCTTTCTCCTAGTGTTATGCTTTTTATTTGTGTGTAAAACAGGTTTTTGATGAATTCTGTGTCTTTGTGTGCCAATCAAATCACCTCTTGTTTCTGAATGGATTAGTTGGTTTAAATAGGCTGCGCGTACACTTGTCCAGTGCCAAAAACTGTAATTATTAAAAAGTAGTTAAAATAGAAATGCTTTTAAACTAATGTTCTTTCCCCCGTCCATGGAAAACAAGAAGCTGCTCACCCCAAGTTACATGGACTTCACTGGACAAACAACCCCTGAAGCAGAGCCCTTAGCCATGATAAACCCTTTACCTATAAGCGAATGGGTAGAAATACCAGTAATTGAAGGCCACGCAGAAAGCATGACTAACTTCAGCGAATTAAGCATCCCTATAAAGCAAGGTAGAGACATAAAGATATCCTTAAAATACGATGGCTCAATAATGCTCCAGGATAAAGCTCGCTCAGCAGAAGGATATCATGAAACAAACCCTTTCTTCAACTCATTATCAATAACGAAAGTGAAGCCAATATATGAATTCAAAACAACATACAAGCCTCCAAGGAACAGCATTCCTGAAAAAACAGTTCTAGGCGCATCAAAATACTCAAAAACAATAAAGAACGCGTATGACTTCCTAAAACAAGAAGACAGAAAGATATTTAGGAATCTCTTCAAAGAATTCAGCGAGGAAAAAAACCTTGAAAACATAATGAATTACTTATCAAATACAATAAAAAAAATTGAAGAAACGCCCTGGGAAGAAGGAAAAGCCCTGGACAAAATAATAAGCAAATACAAAACAGCGAAGATAACACTAGGCTCGGAGGAAGGACTCTTAACATTCATCGCAGCAGCATTCACAGCTCTAAACATACCGGCGAGAAAAGTAAGCGGGCAGACAACAATGATGATGAGCCAAGAAGAATACAACCACCACACAGAACACTTAAAAAAAGATCTTGAAAACAAAATCGCGATACAAGGCTTGCCAAAAGAAATCAAAGTAATCCTGGAGAAGCAGCTACAAAAACTAAGCAATAACAACTACAAAGAAAAAAACGGGCTAATAAAAGAAGAATCCAAAGACCATAGGTGGAACGAAGTATTCATACCAGTAAACAAAATGCAAGGATACTGGGCGCTCTTTGACTTCAAGCAAGGATTATTCGGCCCGTACCCTTCTGAAAAGCCAGAGTACTCCATTGATACGCAACTTCCATTAATGAAAAGCCCTGGCAAAGCAGAGCTAAAAATAGAATACATCTAAAAATCGCTTAGCTTTTTCTCAACAATAGTAGTGTTCCCGCCAGTGCCTGTTTCTTTTTTGGTGGTAAGGTACTTTCCTTCTTCGAGCTTAGCAATCTTGCGCTGAAACGTCTTATAACTGGACACACCGCCTTTTTTCTGGTATAATTTGTACAAATCACCAATCCTCTTCCCAGAATGCTGCCTTACCAAGTCATAAATTATTTTTGATTCAGCTTCTAGTTCAGCGCTGTTCTTAACAGTGAAATCATCAAGCTTCCTGATCGCTTCATTAACCTCAGGAACACCTATTTTCTTAGAGGATTTCTCTTCGGCTTGGAGAGAAGCCTCTTTCAACAAGAATAAGCCACTCCGAATGTCTTTAAGCTCAGCAGCTTTTTTAGCCACTAACCCGAAAGCCTTATCATCCCACACACCATCAGGGAAAGCGTAGCCAAGCCTGTCTTTCAAGATGCCTTTTGTTTCAGTTTCGTTGTAATGCTTGAACTCAACCATTTCAGGGATCAACCTTGATTTAATCCTTTCATCAAGCTCCACAAGCCAAGACTTATAATTCGTAATAAGAAAAACCGCTTTATTATAAATCTCCTCTAATACGAAGTATAAGAAGTCAAAATCCTCAGCCTTATCAATCTCGTCAAAAACAAATACTGCTCCTGACTTATTAACAATGCCTGCAACAATCTTGTATAATTCAACTGCTTTCTTGTTCTGGGTAAACCTGTACCCAAGCAAGTCACACATTTCCAACAAGACCTTGTAAGTCGTGTTCTTCTGCCAGCAATTAATGTACAAAGCGTGCACGTCATCAGTCTGCTCTTCCAAGTCTCGGAGGACGTGCCTCGTAGCAGCAGTCTTCCCAATACCCGGAGGGCCATGAATGAAAAGGTTCCGCCCACTCCTACCTGAGAATAACGGCTTTATGCACGTAGCCAGGTACTTTTGCTCTTGCTCCCTGTACGGCAATAGCTTTGGAAGAAAATCATAATCCAAGGCAGCCTCGTTCCTGATAAGGCTTTCCCCTCCTTTCAGCATATCATCAAAAACACCCATATGATTAGTTGAAAGGAAGATTCTTTAAATAATTTATCCAATGAAAACACGAAAAAAAAGAACTTATTTAAAAACCAAAGCCATACCATAGCGTTATGGAGTACGAGGAGCTTGCAAAAGCATACGAAACCCTGGAAAGCACTTCGAAGAGGCTGAAAAAAACCAGGATTATAAGCGACCTGATAAGCAAGACAAAGGATGAAGACCTTGAAATGATAGTCTTGTTACTAAGAGGGAAGGTTTACCCTGATTACGATACCACGGAGATAGGGGTTGCTTCAAGGCTTGTGCTTAAGGCAATAAGCGTGGCCACAGGATACGATGCGAAGCAAATCGAGAGGCTGTGGAGCAAGAAAGGAGACCTTGGACTGGTAGCTGAGGACTTGACAGGGAAGAAAGCACAGAGCACTTTATTCTCAGGGAGCCTAACGGTAAAAGAAGTTTTTACAAACCTGCGAAAACTCTCCGGACTTGAAGGAAGTGGCAGTGTTGACCAAAAGGTTAAGGTTATCGCGAGCATGCTCTCCTCAGCAAAGCCTTTAGAAGCAAGGTACATAGTAAGAAGTGTCTTGCAAGACTTAAGAGTCGGGGTTGCTGAAGGCACGATAAGGGATGCTATTGCGTGGAGCTGCTTAAAGGTTAATCCTAATTATGACGAGGAAACACAAACGATTAACCCGGAGAACAGGGAGGAGTACAACAAGTCTTTAGCGATCGTCCAGAAAGCTATTGACAAGACGAATGACTCAGGGCTTGTAGCAAGGATTGCAAGGAAAGGAAAACATGAACTGGAAAAGCTAAAGCTCATCCTGGGAAAACCTGTTAAGGTAATGCTCGCACAGAAATCAAACACGATAGAAGAAGCGTTTAAGTCTGTGGGGAAGCCTGCGGCTGTGGAGTTTAAGTATGACGGGTTCAGGATGCTGATAAGCAAGGAAGATGATAAGATAAAGATTTTCACTCGCAGGCTTGAAGAAGTCACGCATCAGTTCCCGGAGGTAAAGGAATACGTCCTGAAGAATGTTAAGGCTAAGGACTGCGTAATTGATTCTGAAGCCGTAGGATACAATTCCAAGACAGGAAAGTACACTGCTTTCCAGAATATCTCGCAGAGGATTAAGAGAAAATATGATATTGACAGGCTCGCAAAAGAATTACCTGTTGAGCTCAACGTTTTTGACATCTTATACGTGGAAGGCGAGGATTTATTGGAAAAACCTTTTAGTGAGAGAAGAAAAGTAATTGAAAAGATTGTTAATGAAGAAGAAAAGAAGATAGTTCTTGCAAAACAAATCGTTACAAGTGATGAAAAAGAGGCACAAGAGTTCTTTGACGAATCCGTGAAGCTTGGCAACGAAGGCTTGATGTTTAAGAAGCTTGACGCGGAGTACAAGCCAGGAAGCCGAGTAGGGTATATGGTTAAATTCAAATCAGCGATGGACGAGCTTGACTTAGTTGTTACAGGGGCTGAATGGGGAGAAGGTAAAAGAAAAGGATGGCTTACAAGCCTCGTCGTAGCATGTGCCGGAGAAGAAGGCTTCCTGGAGCTAGGAAGAGTAGGTACTGGATTGAAGGAGAAAAGAGAGGAAGGCCTAAGCTTTGATGAAATAACAGAAATGCTAAAGCCAATAATTACAGATGAAAAAGGACGCGATGTTA